>JABDKV010000293.1 GCA_013002045.1 Gammaproteobacteria bacterium | reverse complement strand
GCGATCTTCTCCAGCTTCCTTCCCGCGGCCGGTGACGCTCCTCGCCCGGCCGCCGAGCCGGCACTGGCCGCCACAGATAAGACGACGGATTGGCTGCCGGCAATGCTGCCATCTCGATTGAATGTGTTGTCCGAGTTCTCGTTATGTTGCGGACCCCGGGGCGGTGTGTTATTCCTGCGTACATGATTCATATTTCGCAAGCCAGCCGCAGGAACGTGCGCCGTCGTATCGGAGGACAAACCGCGGCTGGGTAGTAAGCGTAATGTGCAACACAAGAATCCAAACCCAGCCACCGGCTGGGTTTTTTTTTAACTGCATGAGGCACTGGACGGGATGCGCCACTTTTTGAGTACCGAAACATGGCAACAGCATGAACTGCAGGCCATTCTCGACCGCGCTGCGCGCTACAAGCGCGACGGACACGGCGCCGACCTGGCAGGCAAGTCGATAGCGCTGTTGTTTTTCAATCCCTCTATGCGAACCCGCACCAGCTTCGAACTGGGTGCATTCCAGCTTGGCGCTCATGCCATCGTGTTACAGCCCGGGCGTGATGCCTGGCCTGTCGAGTTCGCGCCGGGTGTGGTCATGGATGGCGAGGCCGAGGAACATGTAGCCGAGGTTGCCCGGGTATTGTCCCGCTATTGCGACCTGATCGCCGTACGCGCTTTCCCCAAATTCAGGGACTGGTCAGCGGATCGCGAAGATCCTGTGCTGTCGGCCTTTGCCGAATATGCACAGGTCCCGGTCATCAACATGGAATCCATAGTGCATCCCTGCCAGGAACTGGCGCTGATGCTGACGCTGCAGGAGAGACTGGGGCAGGTCGCCGGTAAGAAATTCCTGCTGACCTGGACCTGGCATCCGAAACCGCTCAATACCGCGGTAGCCAACTCGGCTCTACTGATAGCCAGCAAGTTCGGTATGCAATTGACCTTGCTGTGCCCCGAACAGGCATACCTGCCCGACCATCGCTATCTCGACGCCGCCCGTGCGGCGGCCGATGCCCACAACACCCGATTCGAAGTGACTCACGATATCGACGAGGCGTATCACGCCGCCGATGTCGTCTATGCCAAGAGTTGGGGCGCCCTGCCGTATTTTGGACGCTGGGAGGATGAACAACCGGTGCGCGACCAATATCGTCATTTCATCGTGGATGAGGAAAAAATGGCGAAAACGAACAACGCCATTTTTAGTCACTGCCTGCCGTTGCGTCGTAACGTCAAAGCCACTGATGCCGTTATGGACGCCGATTACTGCGTCGCTATCGACGAAGCCGAAAACCGGCTGCATGTGCAAAAGGCCCTGATGACTACACTCGCGGGAGAGAAGGAATGACTGACAAACAGGTGGTGCTGGCATTTTCCGGCGGACTCGACACCAGCTTCTGCGTACCGTGGCTAATCGAGCAGGGCTACCAGGTGACGACATTGTTCGTCGATACCGGCGGTGTCGATTCGGCCGAGCGTGACTATATCCGCCAGCGAGCCGAACAACTCGGGGCGCAGCGGCATGTGGCGATCGACGGCTCTGATGAGCTGTGGGACGAGATAGTTGTACCGCTGGTGCAGGCTCGTGGTCTCTACCAGGACCAGTATCCACTGCTGTGTTCCGATCGTTATCTCATCGTGCGCAAGGCACTCGAGCTGTGCGATGAAATCGGCACCCAATATTTCGCACACGGTTGTACCGGGATGGGTAATGACCAGGTGCGCTTCGACCTGACAGTGCGTTCACTCGGTGATTACCAGGTTATCGCGCCCATACGGGAGATCCAGCGCGACGGCGTTGCTGTGCGTGAAGTCGAGAAGCGCTATCTGGCTGAGCGCGGTTTTTCAGTTCGGGACAAGACCAGTACCTACACGATTAATGAAAACCTGCTGGGCGTGACAATTTCGGGGGCAGAGATTGATCGCTTTGAACCACCTGGACCGGACACATGGGAATTGACCCGGCCGCGGGAGGAGTGGCCCGTTGAACCTCTCGAACTCAAGTTGCATCTTGAGCAGGGTGTTGTGACCCGGATGGAGGGCTACGAGCACGGCGGCGCATTGTTGCTGGCCGAACTTAATCGACGCCTGGGGGCCTATGGTGTTGGCCGCGGTATCTACACCGGGGACACCAATGTCGGGCTTAAAGGGCATATTGTATTCGAAGCGCCCGGGTTGATGGCCTTGTACACAGCGCAACGAGCACTCGAGGAGGCAACCTGTACTCGTCACCAGAATGCGTTCAAGCCGACTGCGGCCCGGCAATGGGCCGACCTGGTTTACCAGGGCTTTTTTTACGAGCCGCTCAAGCGCGATCTCGAGGCCTATCTCAGGAGCTCGCAACTGCAGGTGACGGGTGCAGTGACATTGCAAACGCTGGGTGGGTCAGTCCATGCGATCGCGATTGACTCGCCCCACTTGCTACAGGGCAAAGCGACTTATGCACAGAGCGCGGACTGGTCGGTCACTGAAGCGGAAGGCTTTATCCGCTTACTGGGTCAAAGCTCGAGTCTGTGGAAGGCTGTTAACGGATGAGCGCACGCATCGATAAGGTGCTTAGACACCTGCGGGCCCTGGTGGCGTTTGATACCCAGAACCCGCCCCGACAGATCGATCCATCAGGATTGTTCAGCTATCTCACCGATCAGCTCGATGGCTTCGAGTGTCAGCTGGATGACCTCGGAGATGGTTGTATCAACCTGCTGGCGGTGCGCGGTCAGCCACGCATACTGTTTAATTTTCATATCGATACCGTTCCTGCATCAGCGCAGTGGGAATCAGACCCGTTACGATTGCAGGTCGAGAATGGTCGCGCGACCGGTCTCGGTGCCTGCGACATCAAGGGTGCTGCAGCCTGCATGTTGGCGGCGGTCGCCGACAGTCCAGGTGATGTTGCACTGCTATTCAGTTCCGACGAAGAGGCTGGCAAGAGTCGTTGCATACACCACTTCCTGGAGCATGCACCTGAATTCGACGGTGTCGTAGTCGCTGAACCGACCCGCGCTCAAGCCGTGCTGGCACACCGTGGGATAGCTTCGGGGCGACTGCAGTTTACCGGTCACGCCGGCCATGCCAGCGATAGTCGCGCCATGACCGATAGCGCGATCCACCGGGCCGTGCGTTGGGCCG
>JABDKV010000283.1 GCA_013002045.1 Gammaproteobacteria bacterium | reverse complement strand
ATGTCGGCGGCGGTGCGCAGCTCCGACTACAGCACTTTCGGCAGCGAGTCGTCCGCCAAGTTTGGCTTGCGCTGGCGGCCCCACGACGACGTGCTATTCCGCGGCACCTTCGGTGAGGGCTTCCGGGCACCGAACATTGGTGAGTTGTTTGGATCGCCCACGCGTTTCGACGCCACCCTGACGGATCCTTGCTCCGACTTCAATAACAACGGTGCGTCCCAGCAGGTCATCGACAACTGTATCGCCCAGGGCGTACCGGCGGACGGCAGCTACGTGCAGTTCAACCCGCAGATATCGGTGACCACCGGCGGCAACATCAACCTGCAGCCGGAAACCGCCGACTCGATCACGCTGGGTGGCGTTTACAGCCCGTCGTGGGTGGATAACGTCGATTGGCTGGACAACCTTGAGGTCGCCGTGACCTACTTCAGTCACGAGCTGGACGGTGCCATCCAGGCGGTGGATGCGCAGACCCAGCTGGACGCCTGCGCGTTGACCAACGACCCGTCACTGTGTGCTGCGATCGGCCGCACGGGTAGTGGCGTCATCAACCGCTTCGAAAACACGCTGGTCAATATCGGCGGTATCGAGACGGACGGCTACGACGTCAACCTGACCGCGATGCTGCCCGAGAATGACTGGGGCCAGTTCAGCGTGGCCTGGTACAACACCTTCCTGGGTGAGTACACGGAAATCCTCGCTGATCCAACCCAGCCTTCGGGCTTCCGCAGCCGCTCGCTGGAGGGGCTCGAGGAGAACGACAGCGCCTGGCCCGAGTGGAAGTCGACCCTGATCGTCGACTGGCTGCGCGGTGACTGGGGCGGTTCCTGGACCACGCGCCTGGTGGATGGCGTGACCGAGGACTGCTCTGACCAGGTCGGCTTCGGCGTCTGCTCGGATGAGACCAACGGTCTCAACTCGCTGGGCACCACGGTGTACCACGACCTGCAGGTGCGCTGGGTACCCTCGCAACTGGACGAGAAGTGGGAGTTCAGCCTCGGTGCGAACAACGTGTTCGATCGCGATCCGCCGCTGTGCTTCAGCTGTTCACTGAACGGCTACGACGCCGCAACCTATGACATTCCCGGAGGCCGCTTCTGGTATCTCCAGGCAGTCACGCGTCGCTGAGTAGCGTCAAACTGGCGAACGCCAGACGGCCCCGGTTTACGCCGGGGCCGTTTTTTTTGGCTCATAACTAGCCGCCCTGCAGCGGAGTGGTGGGCGGCGGGGTTTCCGATTCAATAACTTTGCGCAGCTTCGCGAGGCCCTTTTCGTAGTCCTGGCCTATCCACTTGTCGAACACCAGGCCCAGGTAGCGGCCAATCAAGTCGTAACTAAAATCGGTGTCAAAGCCCCAGGTCAGGCGGGTGCTGCCGTCGTCAAGCGCTTCGAGCGCATAGCTGCTGGTAGCCTGGCCATCCGGGCCGAAATCCAGCTTGATCTCTACCAGCCGATTTTCCTCCAGCGCGATGATCTGCTGGCTGCCGGAGCCCACGCCGGGTACCTCCGAGGCCCAGCTAAAGGTCGCTCCGACGCCAGTCCCGGGCGGGCTTATTGTGTATTCGGCGTTCGGGTCATTTTCGTACCAGGGCGACCAGCGGTTGAACTGGTTGAAATCGCTCACGACTTCGTAAACTCGTTCGGGCGGTGCCTCAATCACCACCGAACGCTCAACCTGGGCCGTAGACGGCAGAAACAAACCGATTACGACCAGGATAACCAGTAACCCTGCCAGGCCCACCAGCAGTCTGCGTGCAAATACCATCAGCTTTCCCCGCGCTCAGATTATTGAACCTGATTCTAGTTCAGTCGGCGACGTAGCGGCCACCGTGGCGTGGCGCGCTGATCACGCCGTCCTGGGAGCGAAAGCGAATCGGCATTGATTCAAACTCGCCCCAGGGCCGCGGGCGGTACACGGCAAAGTGCAAGTGTGGCAGGGTCGTGTGCCCCGTATTGCCCGAGTAGCCGATGTGCTGACCGGTGCGTACGCGCTGGTTTGGCTCAACGACTGCGCCGTCCTGGCGCAGATGGTAGTACTCACCAGTAGTGCCGTCGTCATGCAGGATCACAATGTAGTTAGCGTATTTGCCGCAGCCTCGCTCCCAGCAGCCGCGATCGTGGCGGCTCTCGACCTTGACCACGATGCCACCGCGCGCCGCATGCACCGGCGTGCCCACCGGCATTTTAAAATCCACCGCATAGCGATTGACCCCTTTGTGGCTGAACCGTGAACCAAAGCCCTGCAGCACGCGATAACTGCGGCCGGCCTGGTATGGGAGGCGGTACAGGTAATGGTCGTGGTGAACCGCTTCGAGACGTCCCGGGCTGGCCTCGAACCAGTACCGATAGCTGCCGGCACGCTTCTCGTCGCGTGGTTCTAGGCGCATGATGCGCCGTCTTTCACCCGCCTCGAGGACCGTTGAGAGGCTGCGCTTTGGTTCAGCGCGGTAATTCCGAAGCCGTGCAGAAATCGACAAGCTGACCGGGAAGGCGGCCCTGTTCGTCGCCAGCAACTCGACAGCGGCATCCTTCTTCTGCTCGGTGATACAAATCAGATTGTCGTCGCAGCGGGTGGCTCCCGTGCCGACATCTGGCCATAAACCCAGTATGGCCAGAACCATGATCACGGATTGCCGGGTATTGATAGCAATTTCGGGCAAGCGCAGCATAAGTCCTGTGACCCCAGCAGCGTCGGCAGAGTTTCAATTCGCTGCATGGTGATCTCCCACCGTTGAGGTCTGCCCGATTCCGGCAGATAAGCCGTTCCGACGACCCTGAAGTTGGCACTGAGTGAAAAAACCTCATCCGCGTGGGTGTTTTCCCCTATGGCCTGCGCGGCCGCGCCCGCGCACCATAGTTGCGCGCAAATCGGGGCCGCTTCGTCCCGGTGATTTGAGGGGAGCGATCGGTGGAAGCAAGGTTCAAACGACTACCAGTCCTTATGATCCTGGTCCTGGCGCTGACCGGTGGAGCCGGCAGCGCGGGTGCGAAGGAGGAGGGCGCCACGCTACTGGCGTCACTCAACGCAACAGAGATCACCGCGAGGGATCTCAAAGCACTGCACTACGTGCAAAACGCCCACGGGCAGCTGAACGAATGGTCGTTCAGGCTGCTGTCCAGATTGCATTCAGGCCAGGGGCCGCGATCGAACGATCCCATTTTCGACGGCCGCGCGGACTTGCAGGTCAAGAAAATCGGGGTTACCTACGCCGGTTACACGCATTCCGAACCTCTGCGCCGCACCTTGGCGGCACTCGCCGAGGCCCACGCAAAACGCCTGCGTGTGCTGCAGGCGATGTCGGTCAGCGATGTGGACGCAAAATCCTTCAAAAAACTCAACGCGCCGGTGCAGGAACTCGTTACTGCGCTACGTGAATGGAGCGAAAAACGATGAAAGACCTCAAGATCAAAGCACTGCAGGCCGCAGTTGCAGCTGCCTTGCTGTCGGCTTCCGGACCCTCGGCACTTGCGGCAACTCCTGCAGCCGGTGCGCTGCCGGACACTGACGCGACGCCGGCAATTGTTAACTGGGAAGGTAGCGCCCTAGCCTCCTCGGCAGGAGCTTGCACGGCCGTTACCTGTGACGAATTCACATTGAATCTGGACCTCGATCCTGTGGGTCTCGGTGGTGACGTATACGTGACCATCGAGATGGACTCGGTTGGCTCGGGCTATGGCACAGACGACTGGGACATGGCGGTTTACGATGCCGGAGGCAACCAGCTCGGTTCCTCGGGTAACGGTGGCTCCAAAGAGACGATCCTGCTGATCAATCCTGCCCCAGGCGCATATACGGTCGAGCACCAGTCCTTCGCCGTAGTTTCAGCTACCGACAACCCTCAATATGCCGCCAGCGCCTCTTATGAGGTCGTTGCTGCGGGCGAAGGTCCCCCGCTGGCGGTCACGGCCCACTTCGGCCCGAGCATATTTGCAACCCCGACTTTGATGGATTCCCAGTTGCACACGGGTGAGCCATCAATCGCAGTGTCACCGGTGATTCCGGAAGACGGCAGTCGTCCGCTCATCGTGGGAGACGCGCCCTGGGGCACCAGTAACGCCACCAGCTTGTGGTGGCGCAGCCGCGATGGCGGCGAATCCTATGAACTGGTGCAGGATCCTGTTGCCGCACCCCGGCCGCGGCCTTGTGAGGAGATTGATGGTGGCGGCGATTCGGACACAACTTTTGACCTGATGGGCAACATCTACGTCAACGACCTGGCAGCGCTCATTAACATTACGGTGGGCGATTCCCAGGACGATTTTCAGACCATGAGCTGCTCCAAGGTGGGTGGCACCAATCCGCTGCAGCCGGTCCAGGATCGCCAGTGGGTGGTGGCATCTCCACTGGCCGACGGTCCGGATGGTCCCGGTATTGATGCCTATATCACCTTTCGTCGCGGTCTGATCAATGCGACCCCGCTCACGGAGACAGCGATCCAGATCTATACCACCAGGGATGGCGGGGCTACTTATCAGCCGACGGGCGAGATCACGGATCCGGACTTCTTCGGCTTTGACAATCAGAATGTTTCGCAAACCGGCAATCCGGTGGTGGATAGCCAGGGTAATCTCTGGCAAAGCTACTACTTCGGGACTATTGCCAAAGTAGCGAAATATGACCCGGTGGCTGACTCATTTGAGGTGTTCGAGGTCGCCAACCGGCCCGCCGATGTGGGTAACGTGTTCCCGACCCTGGCTATCGATAGTGCGGACAACCTTTACTACGGCTGGATCGAAGGCGGCAGCTTCGACGTGCTGTTCAGCAAGTCAACCGACAGCGCCGTAACCTGGTCTGAACCCGTGCGCGTAAACGCTCCGGGAGACTCGGAACTGGCGGTTAACCCTTACATGGTGGCCGGCAGCGAGGGCCGCGTAGCTATTCTGTTTAACGCGACCGAGGGCGAAACCAGCCCGGATGGCGCAGATGGCAAAGCCTGGCACCTGTACCTCTCCCAGTCGCTGAATGCGCATACGGCTAACCCGAGCTTTACCCAGTACCAGGTTACCGACACGCCGCTGCACTTCAATTCGATTTGCACCGGTGGTCTTGGCTGCACACTGTCGGGAGGCGACCGCTCGCTGTTGGAGTTCAACGAGGTGGACATCGACCGCATGGACGGTTCGATGGTGTTCATCTTTGCCGATAACGGCCGCGAACAGCAGCCACCGCTTGCCGGCGGAGACATTCCGCAGCCTTACATCATGGCCACGCGGCAGATCACCGGGAATTCCATGATCGCTGGCAAGTCCGTGCAGAACACACTGCCGCGGACCAATTTCGCCCAGGATCGCGAAGGCGACTCCACTTACCCCAAGGCGGGTA
>JABDKV010000248.1 GCA_013002045.1 Gammaproteobacteria bacterium | reverse complement strand
TTCCACCTCATTTCGGATTGACCAACACACGGCTGACCGTACACCTGCCCCTGATCGTCCCCGACGACTGCCAGATCCGTGTCGGCGCCGACCACTACAACTGGCGACAGGGCCAGGTGGTCGCTTTTGACGACAGTTACGAGCACGAGGCGTGGAACCGCTCCGGCAGCGATCGCGTCGTCCTTATTTTCGAATGCCACCACCCGGACCTGACCCCGGCTGAGCGCAGCGCTATCGAGTATGGCTATGCTGCTCGCCAGCAGTGGTTGGACCAGCGCATGCAATTACTTCACACCCTGTTGCCCGCCGCTGACTAGTTTCGCTATTGCACACCTGTGCCGCAGCCCGCGATGGCGGACTGTTCGTTTGACTTAAGACGCGAGGACGGGCTTATGTCGGCTATCGTCGCGCAGCCGGGTGTTCTATCCTTGGCTGCTGATCGAGAATAACTACCGGGGATTCGCCTTCATGCACGACCATACACGCCACCCGCGCTACCAGGGTGCCAGCGCCCTGTTGCTGTCTTTAATGCTCGCATTGACCGCCTGCGGCGGTGGTGGCGGCGGCTCCGGAACCACGACACCACCACCTCCGCCTCCACCGCCGCCGTTGTCGAGTAACGCCGACCTGGCAACGCTGAGCGTACCGAATGTCGTCGTACAGCCAACTGTGTTCAATCCGCAGACAACAACTTACACAGCCCTGGTACCCAACAGCACCACCAGTATCACCATCAATGCTTCGGTCGCTGACAGTGGTGCAACATTGTCCGTAAGCGGTGATCCGGACAACCTGCTTGTCGGAACCAATACGATCACTGTGACCGTCACTGCGGCAGATGGGACTACCAAAGACTACACGCTATTTGTCGATCGTCTCGCAGCAGTCGACGAAATCAGCTACCTCAAGAGCATCGCCCCGGATGCAAATTACCTGTTTGGCTGGAGCGTCTCAGTATCACAGGACGGACAGTACGTCGCCGTCGGCACGCCATTCGAGGACAGTGCCGCAACCGGGATCGATGGCGATGCCACCGATAACAATGCGGAAGCCGCCGGCGCGGTTTACGTTTACGCTCGTAATGGCGGCACCTGGACCGAGGACGCCTATATCAAGGCCTCGAATGCCGAATCGGGGGACGGTTTTGGTTTCGACGTAGCCCTGGCCGCCGACGGGATGACCCTGGCAATCGGCGCGCCCGCCGAGGATAGTGCCGCGACGACAATCAATGGTGACGCCAGCGACAACTCACTGATCAGCGCTGGCGCCGTCTATATTTTCAACCGTGATAGCGCCAATTCACCCTGGTCGCAGGTCGCCTACATCAAGCCGCCCGTTCCCGGGACGGGCGATTCCTTTGGCACCAGCGTGGCGTTATCGGATGACGGTCAGCGACTGGTGGTCGGCGCCACCGGCGAGGACAGTAGCGCAACAGGCGTCGATGGCGATGCCACCGATAACTCGGCTATAGATTCGGGCGCCGCTTATGTCTTCGACGGTGATAACAACAATGTCTGGACCTATACGGCCTACCTGAAAGCCTCCAATACGGACCCGGGCGACAATTTTGGCAGCGCGGTGTCTGCGGCTGGTAATGGCAACACCGTAGCCGTCGCTGCGACCGACGAAGCCAGTTCCGCCACCGGTGTCAACGGCGACGGCAGTGACAACTCCATGGCAGGTGCCGGCGCGGTCTATATCTTCATTGATAACAATGCCTGGACCCAGACCGCGTATATCAAGGCATCTAACACCGGTGCGGAAGACAGTTTTGGCAGCGACATCGCATTAGCGGTTGGCAGCGCCACCCTAATCATCGGCGCGCAGGACGAGGACAGCAATGCCACCGGAGCCAATGGTGATGCGCAAAACGATGACTTGAGCGCGTCCGGGGCCGCGTACGTATTTACCAGTGACCTGGGTGGTATCTGGACACAGCAAGCCTATCTCAAGGCAAGTAACGCCGGTGGCGGAGATGCCTTCGGAATTTCTGTCGCGATCGCCAGTACGGGTGACACTGCAATCGTCGGGGCGTACCAGGAAGATAGCTCCGCTGTAGGACTCGGCGGAGATGAGGGCGACAGCGGCGCCGTAGCCTCGGGAGCGGGATATCTGTTCGTGCGCGATGGCAGCGGCAACTGGTCCCAGGATGCGTACCTGAAGGCCACCAATACTGGCGCCTCCGATCAGCTTGGCTACTCTGTCGCGGCGGCGAGTTTCGGTAATACTTTCGTACTTGCAGCGATCAACGAGGATAGCTCGGCGGCGGGCGTCGGCGGTGACAGCAGCGATGATTCAACCACCGATGCCGGGGCCGTGTTTGTTTACCAGCGCGGAGACTAATTCGCCAGGTAGTTGACGATACCGCGGGCCGCTTCGCGGCCCTCGAACACCGCCGTCACGACGAGATCGGCGCCACGCACCATGTCGCCACCGGCGAACACCCGTGGATTCGTTGTTTGCATGGGATAAGCGGGATTGCCACTAACCTGCACACGACCGTTATCGCGCACGTCGATACCATGGTCACCAAGCCAGTGCGGCGGACTGGGGCGGAAACCGAAAGCGATAATCACCGCATCAGCCGGAATTAGCTCTGCGCTACCCGGTACGACTTCGGTGACCGCGCGACCACGTGCATCGGGTTCGCCGAGACGTGTCTGCATCAGCTCGACACCTTCGACCCGGTCGCGACCAACCACAGCGGTAGGCTGACGATTGAACAGAAACTCGACACCCTCGTCACGGCTCGCTTCAAAGTCCCGGCGTGAACCCTGCATGCTGTCCTCGTCGCGGCGGTAAGTGCAAATGACTTTGCTGGCACCCTGGCGGATGGCAGTGCGATTGCAGTCCATGGCGGTATCGCCACCGCCCAGCACGACGACACGCTTGTCACGCATATCGATGTAACTATCCAGCGCCGCAGGCAGACAGAGTTCACGATTGATGTTGCCCACCAGGTAGGGCAAGGCCATGTGCAGACCGGGCAGGTCTTGCCCGGGTAAATCGCCACTGACCGCCGTGTAGGCACCGGTAGCGACGAACACGGCATCGTACTGATCAAGCAAATCATCGAAGGCAATATCGCTACCGATCTCGGTATTCAGTACAAACTCCACACCCATCCCGGCAAGCAGATTACGGCGTGTCTCAACAACCTGTTTCTCGAGCTTGAAGGGCGGGATACCAAAGGTCAGCAGACCACCAATCATCGGGTGCTTGTCGTAGACCACGGCGCGGACACCATTGCGGGTCAACACATCGGCAGCCGCCAACCCGGCGGGTCCGGCCCCAACAATAGCAACCTGTGTACCGGTGGCGACGACATCGGACAGATCCGGTCGCCAACCCTGGCGCAGCGCTTCGTCGGTAATATAGCGCTCGATATTGCCAATGCTGACAGCACCCAGGCCATCGTTAAGTGTGCAGGCTCCCTCGCACAACCGGTCCTGCGGGCAAATTCGACCGCAGATTTCCGGCAACGAGTTTGTCTGGTGTGACAATTCGGCGGCCTTGAACAGGTTGCCCTCGCGCACCAGTTCCAGCCAGCGCGGAATAAAATTATGTACCGGACATTTCCATTCGCAAAACGGCACGCCGCAATCGATGCAGCGGCCTGCCTGCTCGCCCGCTTCATTGGCCTGGTACTGCGAGTAAATCTCGCGATAGTTGCGTATACGGGCCACCACCGGTTCTTTGTCCGGGTCACGTCGTGGGACGTTCAGAAATTGCAGTGGATCATGTGGCATCAGGCCGCCCTGCTTAGCTTGTCTACGAGACTGTCGATATCGCTGGCCTTGGGTTTGACCACCCAGAAGCGTCCAAGCCAGGTACGGAAATCGTCGAGTATTTGTTGCGCCCAGGCACTACCGGTATGTTGCACATGACCACTAATCAAGGCACGCAGGTGATGCAGGTGGGCTTCCATACTCTCCGGGGTAATACGAGTGATATCGACTAACTCCTGGTTACAACAATCGACGAAGTCCCGGTATTCATCCAGCACATATGCGAAACCACCCGTCATACCCGCACCAAAATTCAATCCGGTCGCGCCGAGTACGACAACGACGCCCCCGGTCATGTATTCGCAACAATGGTCACCCGCCCCCTCGATGACCGCGGTGGCACCGGAATTTCGGACCGCAAATCGTTCGCCACAGCGACCCGCAGCGAAGAACTCCCCGCCGGTGGCGCCATAAAGACAGGTGTTACCGGCGATGACCGCATCGCGACTGGCGTAACCGGCATTTGGCGGTGGCCGCAGTACGATGCGTCCACCGGTCATACCCTTGCCTGCATAGTCGTTGGTGTCGCCTTCGAGCTCAATGTGCAGACCACCGATGTTCCAGGCACCGAGGCTCTGGCCCGCCGTTCCCTGCAACCGCAACGTCAGTGTCTGTGGCAATCCGGCATTGCCGTAACGTCGGGCGATTTCGCCGGACAGGCGGGCACCGATGGCACGATGGTAATTTCTTACCGTGTACTGGAATTGACCGCCCGCGCCTGTGGCGATCGCGTCCATGCAGTCATCGAGAACCTCGCTGGCAAATCCATTCACTTCGTGCGGACTGTTTTTGGGCGTGATGCACCGATGCGTAACATCGGGCGCGACACCACCGTCGCTGATGATCGGTGACAGGTCGAGTCTTTGCTGCTTGCCCGTCGTGCCTTCGCGGCGCTCGAGCAAATCGGTCTGACCGATAATCTCGTCGAGCGAGCGCACCCCAAGCTGCGCCAGCAGTTCACGCACATCGGCTGCCACCAGGCGAAAATAATTCACCGCCATATCAGGCAGGCCAATGAAATGTTTCTTGCGCAGGATGTCGTTCTGTGTCGCCACACCGGTGGCACAGTTGTTCAGGTGACAGATACGCAGGTACTTGCAACCCAGTGCTACCAGCGGTGCGGTACCAAAGCCGAAACTCTCGGCGCCGAGCATGGCGGCCTTGACCACATCGAGCCCGGTCTTGAGCCCGCCATCGGCCTGCACCCGCACCTGTCCGCGTAAGTCGTGTCGTCGCAGTGTCTGGTGGGTTTCGGCCAGTCCGATTTCCCACGGGCTGCCGGCATAACGCACGGAGGTCAGCGGACTCGCACCGGTACCCCCATCGTGACCCGAGATCGTGATCAGGTCGGCATAACACTTGGCGACACCGGCAGCGATGGTACCAACACCCGGCTCGGCCACCAGCTTCACCGATACCAGTGCATGCGGATTGACCTCTTTGAGGTCGAATATCAGCTGCGCCAGGTCCTCAATAGAATAAATATCATGATGCGGGGGTGGCGAAATCAGGCCGATACCGGGTCGGGCGAAACGCAGCCGCGCAATGACCTGGTCCACTTTATGACCCGGCAGCTGCCCGCCTTCGCCTGGCTTGGCGCCCTGCGCCATCTTGATCTGGATGACCTCGGCATTGACCAGGTACTCGGGGGTAACGCCGAATCGACCCGAGGCCACCTGCTTGATTTTCGACATCTTCTCGGTGCCGTGTCGGGCCGGGTCCTCACCACCCTCACCGGAGTTGGAGCGTGCACCGATACGGTTCATTGCAATCGCCAACGCTTCGTGCGCCTCGGGTGACAGTGCCCCCAGCGACATACCGGCGCAATCGAAACGCGCCGTGATCGCCTCGATCGGCTCCACCTCGTCTATCGGGACAGGCTTATTGCTGGTTTTCAGCGACAACAGGTCACGTAAAGTCGACGGCGGACGGGCATCGACAGCCTGCCTGAACGCGGCGTAATCCTGCGCGCGACCACTACGCGCAGCCGCCTGTAAGGTCCCGATAACATGGGCGTTATACATGTGATACTCGCCGCCATAGACATGTCGCAGCATGCCACCCTGCTCGATCGGCACAACCGGGTTCCAGGCGCGTTCGGAGAGTACAGCCTGGTCCGCATCGAGTTCGGCGAAGCCCGCACCGCGCAACCGACTCACCGTTCCGGGAAAGCACAGCGACACCACATCGTCGTCGAGACCGACGATCTCGAACAGCTGTGCGCCACGATAGCTGGCGACTGTCGAAATACCCATCTTCGACATGATCTTCAGCAGCCCCTTGCGAATACCGCGCCGATAGCTACGACCGAACTGCAAATGGGCGAAGTCGGTCCGCATCTCGCCAGTGCGAATCATGTCGTGGATCAGCTGGTAGGCAAGGTAAGGGTAGACGGCGGTCGCGCCATAGCCAATCAGGCAGGCAAAGTGATGCGGATCGCGCGCGGTCGCCGTCTCGACAATGATGTTGCAATTGCAACGCAACGCCGTCTGTACCAGGCGATGATGTATGGCGGCGGTAGCCAGCAGCGCGTGTACCGGGCGATAGCCCTTGCGAACGTCACGATCACTGAGCAACAGTACGCCGACACCTTCGCGTGCGGCCTGCTCCGCCGCATCGCATAACGATGTAATCGCATCTTGCAGCGATATTCCGGTTGCTACGTTGAGATCAAGCCGGCGATGACTGACGAGTTCTTCTGACGACAGGATCTGGCTCAGCTTGTTCTGCGACAACACCGGCGAATTCAGAACGATCTGCCACGCGTGTTCGGGCCCGGGCTCAAACAGGTCGGCTTCGCGCCCGATCTGTGTCTGTAGCGACATCACGATACTTTCGCGTAACGGATCGATCGGTGGATTCGTAACCTGGGCGAACTGCTGGCGAAAATAATCGTAAAGCGATCGTGCATGTTTCGACATCACCGCAATCGGCGTGTCGTCACCCATCGAACCGACGGCTTCGCGCTCGGTTTGTGCCAGCACACGGATAACCTCGGTGCGCTCCTCGGCTGTCACGCCGAACATTTTCTCGTGACAGCGCAGTTCGTCTTCGTCGAACGGGCTATCGGTCAGGTTTGGATCCTGCAGCTTGGAATCGAGATAACGTACCCCATCCTTGAGCCAGCGTTTGTAAGGTGCGCGTTTCTTTAACAACTCCTCGATATCGTCGTTATAGAGCAATTCGCCACTGGCAAGGTCTACGGCCAGCATTTCACCGGCTCCAAGCTTGCCACGAGTTAGAACATCGCCTGGATCGCAGTCGTAAACACCCGATTCGGATGCGACGGTTAACACTCGATCGCGACTGACACTGTAGCGCGCCGGACGCAGCCCGTTGCGGTCGAGAATACAGGTCGCATAGCGACCATCGCAGGCAACAATTCCTGCCGGGCCATCCCATGGTTCGAGATGGGGGGCGTAGTACTCGTAGAAGGCACGTACATCGGGGTCGATCAGGTCGACCGTTTGCCATGCGGGTGGGATCAGCAGCCGTAACGACTGCAGCAAGTCCATTTGTCCGGCCACCATAACCTCAAGCATGTTGTCGAGGGAGGCCGAATCCGAGCCTGACATCGACACCACCGAACCCATTTCGCGCAAGTCGGGTATCCCGGGTACCCGCCAGATACCACCGCGCGCCTGGGCCCAGTTTCGATTGCCCTGGATGGTATTGATCTCGCCGTTATGCGCGAGATAGCGAAACGGCTGCGCCAGCCGCCATTGCGGTAACGTATTGGTCGAAAAGCGCTGGTGAAAAAGACAAACAGAGGTTTGCAGGCGCTCATCACGCAGATCGGGATAAAAGTGATCCAGATGCGCGGGCATCACCATCGCCTTATAAGACAAGGTGCGTGCCGACAGGCTGGCGACGTAAAAGACCGGGTCCTCGTTGCGGCGGATGGCATTCTCGGTCCAGCGCCGCGCAATGAACAGCTTGCGTTCGAAATCCCCGGCCGGCGTACCCCCGCGGGCCTGGTTGACGAAAATCTGCTCGATCCGCGGCATGGTGCGCGCGGCAGTTTCACCACACGCACTCTCTTCTGTGGGCACAACCCGCCATCCTGCCGGCTCGAGACCAACCGCACGCAACTGGTTTTCCAGTTGCTGACGTGCCGCAGCAGCCAGTTCGGGCTGTGGATTGAGAAAAACCAGTCCAACCGCGAAACGTTGCCCCAGCCGGATGCCCTCCTCCGTCGCGACCTCGCGGAAAAACGACTTGGGTAATTTCAGCAGCAGTCCGCAACCGTCACCGGTCTTGCCATCGGCAGCCACGGCGCCACGATGAGTCAGCCTGGTAAGCGCTGAAATCGCGGCACGCAACAATTGATGCGATGGCTTATCGTCCATCTGCGCAAGCAGACCGAAGCCACAGCTATCATGCTCGAAACGGGTCCGATACAGCCCTGAACCTGCTGACGCGATGACAGAAACCCCCTCTCGTGACGAATCATCACGAGTTGCGCGTAATGAAAGTGCATACCCCCGGCCACCTTCTTGATGGGTGCCTCTCTCGAAAATACCGGTTGCCCCGACAACAAATCAAGCACGCCAGGCTGTCCCGGCGAAATGACCGCACCCTGACAGTGCAGGCACCTTTCCGGGCAGCCCAAAGCTGTGCGTCTTGCCCCTAACTGGCTTGAGCCGATGGTCTTAAACCGTTGTTTGTCAGTCAGCTTACGCGCTTGGCACGAATCCTGCTATCTCAGCCGTACCCGCCAAACAACGTGTTTACAGAGGTTATTCAAATCATGCGAAAACAGGCTTTTCTTGCGCTGTTTCTGGCGGCATCTCCAGCACTGGCTGACGTCTCGGGCAATATCGGGTGGCAGAGTCATTACATCTTCCGTGGCGTACCGCAAAGCGAATCTTCAGCGCAGGGCGGGATCGATTTCGAATCGGGCGGTTTCTACCTCGGTAGCTGGGCAGCAGACGTCGGCCAGGGTGCCGAGGTCGATCTCTATACCGGTTACACCTGGGATGTCGATCAGTTCAGTTTTGGCATTGGCACGACGGGTTACTTCTACACCGACGACTTTGACGACACATACAGTGAGTTGAATCTGAGCGCCGGCTACGGTGACTTTGCGCTGGACGTCGCGCTCGGTCGCTATGAAAACTTCAGCGGGCCGACACAGGACTACCAGTTCAGTTCAGCCACTTACAGTCACGACAGCGGTGTAAGTGCAACCATCGGTATGTTCAGTGGCGACTTTGACGGCGAGTACTACTCAGTCGGCTACGACTTCGAGATAAACGAAGTGTCGTTATCGCTGGCCTGGGTCTACACCGGTGACACGCTCGGTGGCGGCGACGAAGACAACAACCTCGTATTCAGCGTTGGCAAAAGCTTCGACTTCGCGAAAGCAGATTAAAGGGGCGGCAAATGTCGCGGTTTAGTGACGAAAAGGGGAGTAACTAGTGGAGCAGGTACTGGAACTGAGCTATGCGCTCGATACATTTTATTTTCTCGTGTGCGGGGCGCTGGTCATGTGGATGGCGGCCGGTTTCACGATGCTCGAAGCCGGGCTGGTGCGAGCCAAGAACACGGCCGAGATCCTGACCAAGAATGTTGGCCTGTATTCGATCGCCTGCATCATGTACATGCTGTGTGGCTACGGCATCATGTATGGCGACGG
>JABDKV010000238.1 GCA_013002045.1 Gammaproteobacteria bacterium | reverse complement strand
CGTTCGCGCTGAGGCTGATTGGCAAGGACGGGTCGGTCAAGTTAGCGAGCGATACGCCTACCTCGATGGCGGAGATTTACTCCCTCATCGACTCCATGCCCATGCGGCAGCTCGAAAAGTTCGATCGACAATAATCAGTCGGGAATAAACCCGCGTCGGACAGCGCCCAGCCTGCTGTAAGGCTGTAACCGGAACGACAGCAATAGCCAACGACGGGGGCTCAGGGGGCGCGTGCCTACCTGTAACAAGTTGTCACGAAAGCAGTAATTTCAGTGCTTTACGGCGGTTCAGCCGTATACTTCGCGGGTCAGTCCTAGGCATGGTCGCTCTGCCCTTCGCATCTTCCAGTAGTCTGAAGTCAGTTAATTTCGTCAAAACAATGAAGGCGCCCGAAATGCAACGTTTGTTTGCCTGTTTAATTCTTCTCCCCTGCAGTATTGTGCTGGCGGGGTGCTCCGATGCACCCGAGAACGGCGTCGCTCAGCAAGGCATCGAAGCGGCCGTGAGAGTCATTGTCGAGCCCCTGCAGTTCGAGCGCGCCGGAACGCGTGTCGAGGCGGTCGGCACATCGCGCGCGGTTCGCTCCGCCGATGTTTTCCCGGTA
Source organism: Gammaproteobacteria bacterium (assembly GCA_013002045.1). Taxonomy (GTDB): domain Bacteria; phylum Pseudomonadota; class Gammaproteobacteria; order Steroidobacterales; family JABDKV01; genus JABDKV01. Next base: position 4,255 of record JABDKV010000238.1, on the reverse strand, counting down.
GCCGCCGGTGAGGTCGTCTCCGTTAACTTCGAGCCCGGCCAGGCCGTGCGGGCCGGTGAGGTGCTTGTCGAGCTTGACCAGCGACAGGAGGTACTTGCCGAAAAACTTGCGAGCGTGCGGCTTGCCGATGCGGAGCGACTATACGATCGCTACCGTCGATCTGCCGACAGCGGCGCGGTCGTACCGACGGTCCTTGACGAAGCGCGCAGTGCGGTTGAAACCGCCAAACTCGAGCTGGAGCGCGCGCGAATAGCGCTGGTCGACCGAAAAGTGGTTGCGGCATTCGATGGTTATGTGGGCGGTACTGACGTCGACGCGGGCGACCGGGTAAACCCGGCCACGCTGATCACGACGCTCGACGACAGGAGTGCCTTGCTCGTCAGTTTCGAAGTACCGGAGCTGATGCTCAGCGCGTTTGCAGTCGGCAGCGCCGTAAATCTTGAGCCTTGGAGCAGCCGCGGCTCAACGGTCAATGGCGAGCTTGTTGATATCGGCAGCCGGATCGATCCGCAGACACGAACCTTTGTGGCGCGCGCGCGAGTCGCCAACGAAGACGACACCTTGCGGCCGGGAATGAGTTTTCGCGTCGCTGTGAATGTGCTGGGCGAATTGTACCCCGTCGTTGCAGAAACAGGCGTGCAGTGGGGCACCGATGGCGCCTACGTCTGGTCAATTGTTAACGGCGAGGCCAACAGGGTGCCGGTAAAAATTGTGCAGCGTCGCGAAGGTCGCGTGCTGATCGATGCCGACTTGAATCAAGGCGACGTGATTGTTGTCGAGGGTATTCAGCGCATGCGCGACGGCATCGGCGTTGTGTACGATGAAGTGGGCCTCGCTGACAAGAACAACGGTAAAAACCTGATCGAAGCCAGCATCGATATTCGATCTGCTGTCAGCGCTGACTGAATAACCGCCCGTGTCAGACAGTAAACGCGACGACCTGCCAAGCATCAGCATCCGGCGACCGGTATTGGTACTGGTTGCGAACTTGCTGATTATCCTCGGTGGGATAGCGGCGCTCCTGGCTATCGAGGTTCGTGAGTTACCCGACGTCGACCGACCGATCGTCAGCGTACGCGTTGACTACCCTGGCGCCTCTCCCGAGACCATGGATGCAGAAGTCATGAGCATCCTTGAAGGCGCAATCGCGCGGGTGTCGGGCATCGTCAACATCGAATCAAATTCCGAGGAGAACAACGGCCGCATGCGGGTCGAATTTCGTCCCGGAATCAACCTGGACAGCGCCTCCGCTGACGTGCGTGAAGCCGTTAACCGGGTTTCCAGGGAGCTGCCCGATCGGGTCGAACAGATCGCCGTAGTGAAAGCCGATGGTGACTCCGATCCGGTGCTGAACCTGGCTGTAATGAGTGACACGCTTACCGCAGAAGCGTTAACCCGTGTCGTAGAGAAAGACGTCGTTCCGATGTTGATTTCCATACGTGGCGTGGCCGACGTTGTGCTCGCCGGTGACCGGCAGCGCGTGTTGCGGGTGGCTACTGACCCGTTGCGGCTGACCAGCTACGGCTTATCTGTCAATGACGTTGCCGCCGCCCTGCGACAAGCTCCGTTCGACGTTCCGGCCGGCAGCTTTCGCTCACGCGACCAGGAACTGATTGTGCGTGCTGATGCGTCCCTGGTTGAGGCGAGCGAAATTGCGGACATTATCATTCGCGATTCCGTGAAGGTTGGCGACGTCGCGAACGTATTTTTTGGACCGGCTGATTCAACCTCAATGACGCGCCTTGACGGACGTCCTAATCTTGGCGTTGGCATCATTCGCCAGGCGCGCGCGAACACGATCGAAATTTCGAGCGGCGTTCGCGAGGCGGTCGTCCGTATCAACGAGCGCTTCAGCGACCTTAATGTGGTGATCACCGACGACCAGGCAGCGTTTATCCGTAGCTCGGTGAAAGAAGTTCTGATCACGCTCGCGCTGACAGTTATGATTGTCGTTGCGACGATCTGGCTTTTCCTGGGAAGTGCCCGCGCAACGCTCGTGCCCAGCATCGCGATCCCTGTTGCCTTGATCGGCACCGTTGCAGCGATTTGGCTGTTCGGATTCTCTATAAACATCCTGACGTTGCTCGCGCTCGTATTGGCCACCGGCCTGGTAGTCGACGATGCCGTTGTTGTTCTGGAAAATATTCAGCGACGCCGGCGCCAGGGCCTCGGTATGCGAGCTGCCGCCGTGCTGGGAACCCGCCAGGTTTTCTTTGCGGTAGTCGCCACGACGGCCGTGCTTGTCGCGGTTTTTGTGCCCATCTCGTTCTTGCCCAGCACCGCCGGTCGCCTGTTCCGTGAATTCGGACTTGTGCTGGCCGGTGCTGTGATTATTTCAAGCTTCGTTGCGCTATCGCTCGTGCCGGCCGCCGCCGCGCGCTTGCTGAGAAACGACGAGGGCCCTGCTGCTTCAGGGTTGATTCAACGTTTTGGCAGCCGATTTTCACAAGGGTATCACCGCACGCTTGGCTACCTGCTGGATCGCTGGTGGTTGCCGCTGGGTGCAGCAATCGTGTTCGCACTGGCAGGAGTTGCCGCCTACCAATCTCTCGACCGCGTGCTGGTGCCGGCTGAAGACCGCGGCGTTATTAATGTATTTGCCAGCGGCCCCGATGGCGTCGGCATCAATTACATGGACCGCCAGACTGTGCAGCTGGAGGAGATTGTGCGGCCACTCGTCGACAGCGGCGAAGCAACCTCGATGTTCAGCGTGATCGGCGCGTGGGACTTGAATCGCAGCCGCATCATCGTGCCCCTGGCAGACTGGAGCGAGCGCGAGCGCAGCCAGCAGGAAATCGAACGCGAACTGCGTCCCCAGTTCGACAATATTCCTGGCGCGCGCGTCGGCATCTGGAACACTAACAGCCTGAACCTGCGGCGCAGCGGTGGCGGCGGCATACGAATTGCGCTGCTGGGAAATGACTACAACGAAATCTTCGCTGCCGCGAAGGCGTTTGCTATTAACGTTGAACAGCAAGCGCCAAACCTTACACGAGCTGATATCTCCTACGACCCTACGCAACCGCAACTGTCCGTCGAGATCGATCGTCGCCGGGCGGCCGATCTTGGTATCGATTTGCCGAACCTTGCAAGCACACTGCGTGCGATGATCAACGGCGATGAACTTATCGATCTGAACGTGGCCGATGAAGCCGTGCCGATCATTCTTGAATCCGCCAGCGGTGAGATCAACGATCCATCGGATCTCGTCAATCTTTACGTCAGCGCTGGAAATGGCGAGCTGCTGCCGCTGTCAAGCGTCGTGACGCTGAGGGAAGAAGGTGTCGCTGCTGAGCTTGGGCGGCACGCGCAACGGCGCGCCATCGAAATCGACATCGAACTCTCGGACGGCTATCCATTGCAGTCCGCGGTGGACGACGTCAGGGCGCTCGCGGATGCCACGCTGCCGACCAACATTTCGCTGCTGTTGCTGGGCGAAGCTGCAACGCTGCAGGAAACCTCGCGGGAAGTTGCCTTCACCTACCTGATAGCACTTGCGGTTGTCTTCCTGGTACTCGCTGCACAATTCGAAGGCTTCACCAGTGCAACTGTCGTAACGCTCATCGTACCGTTCGGCATCGCCGCCGCGGTAATCGCGCTGTTCCTGACCGGTACGTCGCTCAATATCTATTCTCAGATCGGGCTGGTGTTGTTGATCGGACTGATGGCAAAAAACAGCGTGCTGCTGGTTGAGTTTGCGGACCAGCTGCGCGACCAGGGACTGTCGATTGACGAGGCGATACGGGAAGCAGCCGTTGTCAGATTACGACCGGTGATGATGACGCTGACCTCGACCGTGCTCGGTGCACTGCCGCTGATACTCAGCACGGGAGCCGGGGCAGAAGCGCGCAATTCCATCGGCTGGGTTGTCTTTGGCGGCCTTGGGCTGGCGGCCGTGTTTACGCTGTTTCTGACACCGACGCTTTACCTCCTGCTGGCGAGGCTCTCCACCGCAAGAGCAGAGGAAGCGGATCGCCTGGCTGAGGAACTTGAACACGCCGAGGCGCAGGCATCACATTAGCAGTGCGAAGATCCGGTTAGGAGCTGCAGCTCGTTAATTTCCGGAAATATTTAGCGATGCAACTTTTCTTGCGTCGCTGCCTGACCGACCTGCAAAGTGCGATTGTATTTTCGAAATAGCGCAGGCATGTTGCACGCATGACCCAACACGAATACATCTTTATCGCCATCTCCGTCGTTCTCGGCCTGGCGATGGCCCGACTGCTGCACACCGCCGCCCTGCTCGTCCGGGCCC
>JABDKV010000227.1 GCA_013002045.1 Gammaproteobacteria bacterium | reverse complement strand
AGCGGGTGCGGTTTAAATTCGACTTCCAGGTACAAGTCACCGGCCGGGCCACCACCGACACCGGCAGATCCCTGGCCGCTCAGCCGTATCTGCTGACCGGGTGTTATGCCCTTGGGTATCGTGACTTTAAGTGTGCGGGTTTTAGGAACCGGACGGCCACTGGCATCCATCTCGACGTGTTGCAGACTGATGTTCTTTGCTGCGCCGCGCATCGCGTCTTCGAGGTCGATACTGACCTTTGCATGCGAGTCCTGACCCCGCATGTGGAACTGCTGGCCGCGTGCCCGGCCGCCGCGCGCGTATCCGCCACCGCCGAACAGTGATTCAAAGAACTCGCTGAACTGTCCCGGGTCTCCGTCGGTGAAGCCGCCGCCATGAAATTCAAAGCCCTCATTCCAGTCCGGTGGTGGTCGGAATTCCTGGCCGGCGTTGTAGTTAGAACCTAGCTGGTCATAAGCCGCGCGTTTTTCGGGGTCTTTCAGGACCTCATAGGCTTCGCCTACTTCCTTGAAGCGCTGCTCGGCCTCAGCTTCCTGGCTGACGTCGGGATGATACTTGCGTGCCAGCTTGCGATAGGCGCGCTTGATCTCATCCTGGGTGGCATCACGTTCCACCCCCATGATCTCGTAGTAGTCGCGGAATTCCATGGGCCGTTCTTGAAAATCACTTCGATGCCACAGAAATGGGGCCACCCCCCACCCATTTCAACCCACCCCCCGTAGGAGCGGCGTCACCCGCGATTCCCCTGTAGGAGCGGCTTCAGCCGCGATGGATCGCGCAGCGATCCGTAGGAGGGACTTCAGTCCCGACTCTTTCTTTATCCCATCAAACCCACACCTTCGCGAGAAAGAATCGCGGCTGAAGCCGCTCCTACGGGGAGAGCATCGCGAGAAAGAATCGGGGCTGAAGCCGCTCCTACGGGGAGAGCATCGCGAGAAAGAATCGCGGCTGAAGCCCCTCCTACGGCGGCTGCGCCGCCCGGGGAAAAGCCGCTACGGTTGCGGTGCGGGGAGTTGGATTTGTTGTCCGGCTTTGAACCGCATAGAGATTTGCTCTGCCGGCGCGAATCGTTCCCGTGGATCTTCGCGCAGCACCAGGAAGTTGGCTTCGAATCCGGGTTGGATCCGGCCAATGCGACGATCGGGGAAAAGGTGCGAGCCTGTTGCTAACGCCGCCTGCAGCGCGTCCTCACGCGATAGACCACCAACCTCGATCCATTGCGAAACTTCCTTGTGCACACCGATATCGGCATCGGTACCAGTCAGAATGGGAACACCGGCAGCATGCAGGACAGCCAGGTTGTGTGCCTGTACCCCGTAATGCGCATGGATCAGGTCCTGTGCGACCGGTTCCCCGTCGGCAGCCTTCTTCTCGTATTGGGCACGCGCCAGATTGTAGGTTGGCACGACCCACACACCCGCGCGCGCCGCAGCGGCGGCATCGTCCGCAGTCAGTTTCTTCCGCGCATAGCCTTCGACGGTTTTTTCCGACGTGTAACCCGGCAAATGCATTAGCGCATCGACGCCTGCGGCGACGGCAGCGCGAAAGTCCGCCGTGGTTTCGATGTGCGCCACGACCGGTAAATCGCGGGCATGCGCTGCGCTAACGAGGTAGTCGACATTGTCTGGATTGAGTCCCTTGCGACCGTAGAACTCATCGTCGTCGCGTCGCGCCGCATAGTCCTCCGAGTGCAAAATATAGATCTTGACGAAGTCGGCCTGCTGCGACACCAGCAAATCAAGTGCGGCATCGATGGCTGTCTCATCTACGGCGAAGTGAAACGCATTACCGAGGAAGTAATCGAGATCCTTCCCCTTGTAGACCCACTTCGCCAGGATATCGACGTAGAGTTTTTCCGGGTGCCCGCCAGGTTCGGTGATGCCACCGAGCGCCTGCCGTGCGTCGTAAGTATCAGCGCGGGCGAACCAGGTACGCGTCTCGTCATCGACTGCCGTGGCCAGCGTATTGGGATTCCAGGCGTAGTAAATCCCGTCGCGCAGGAACAGCTCATTGGCACCGTCATTAGCGTTGGTGATGTGATGATGGGCGTTGCCCAGCGCTGGAATTACATACTGGCCGTCAAGACTGACAACCGTGCCATCCCCAGGCCCGCCACGTGGCAGAGGGACGAAGCGATCGCCAGCGACCGCAAAAGCCCGCTTCTCGAAACCGTCGCCGGACCAGACCCTCGCATCGCGATAGATCGTTACCGGCTCACCAACCGGGGTGCTGGTGCAGCCGGCGACGAAGACGACGGCGATGATCGCCAGTGCCAGGTATCTCATCAACTCCTCCAATCACTGGCTGTTCGATGCCGCCGGTCGCGCTTAGGTTTATTCGCGGCAAAGCTGCAAGGCATGTCACCTGCGCAAGCCTGCGAGCCGACGTCACTCTTCGTGCTGTTAACTCTCTTGGGGAGCAAGCAGGTTATTCAGCGCCTGCAGTTCATCCGGCCAGAGATAATGTGGTTTTCTTTATACGTGCGAACGACAGAAATTACACCAAAATACTGTAAAGGCGTGGGGCGGGGTCTGCGCAAGACGGATCACTTCGCTCAGTCGGACTGACTGTTGGCTGCGAGGACCCCCACTTCGTACGGTAATCACTCCTCGATTTTTAAAATCACCAGCGCCAGTCGTCCCGGTCGAGCCATGTTTGTCTACTTGCTTTTGGCGCCAATCCCGTAATTGGCCGGGCACCGAGTACTTCTTCTGGCTGGTAACGCTCTGAGCGATAGTTCCGTAGCTTTCCAGAGAACTGGGGTCGCCGTCGGGGGCGTGTCGATCTGCGCGTTTCTTTTGTGAGGATTTCTGAAACTTCTGGAGGTAATACTCGTAGACCATCGACCCCGCTTCTTTGGAGTATTTGTACATCCGCGTTCCCTGACCGTAGACGACCTGGTTCAGATTTACCGAAGAAACGTCGCCGTCGGGCACCATAAAGAAAAGGGTTGTGCCATCGAGAAAACTCTTAAGGCTGAACATCGCCGGGAGGTCGGTGTCGCGATAGCCGTGCGAGCTAATCACGATTTCCTCGGGGTTGCTGTCAGTGTGCAACCAAAGCTTACTGCCTAAAGATGTCTTCATTGGGGATTGCTCCGACCGTTGTTTTGATAAACATAGCTGCGCCAGAACGCTATCGCCACACTTCAAACTACCTTTGGACTGTGTCAAATCGTTCCGATCGCGGGTAACGAAACTGTTCATTCGCGGCAAAGCTGCTGTTGCGACGGCATATCGTCGTCGCAGGCCTGGCAGGCGCGGGCAGCACGCAGAGCACAGGCGTACCACTCATACTCGTCGAGGAACTTAACGATACGTTTATCGTACATCTCTTCGATAACAGTACCGTCTTCCTCGAACGCGTCTTCTATTTTCGATACCGGTAGTGCACTGGGGATCGACGGCGTGCCCAACTCGGCCAGTATCGAGCGCAGGTTGATCATCGCGCGCACGCCGCCAAACGGGCCTTTCGAGTAACTGACGATCGCGCTCGGCTTGTAGTTATAGAGTCTGGTGTAATGGTCGAGCAGGTTCTTTAGCGCCGGTGGCACTGCATGATTGTATTCTGCGCTGACGATGACGAAGCCGTGGGCCTGGCGCAAGATCGACGCCACCTGCTCCATCGCTTCGGGTGCCTTGCCCTCAGCATATTCGTTATACATCTTGTCGAGCATTGGCAACGGGTATTCGAGTGGATCGATCAGCGTGACATCGTGTCCGCGTTCCTCGAGCTTATTGACGACAAAACGTGCGACGCGAATCCCGCGACGTTCGCTGCGCACGCTACCGTAGATGACTGCCGTATTGAGTTTGTCCACGTCGCTCCACCCCAACATCAAAAGCCGCAGCATATCCCGCCGCACA
>JABDKV010000140.1 GCA_013002045.1 Gammaproteobacteria bacterium | reverse complement strand
CAGTAGAACGCCGGCGTCGGCAAGTTCGTCGAGCAACGGTGTAGCCTCGGCACCGGTCGCGCTGAACAGGAATCCGGCTGCGAGGAAGCCCACCAGCGGTGGCAGCCCGATCTGGCGCACGACGAGTGCCATCGTGAATGCCCCAGCCAACCAGATTGGCAACACTGATGTTTCTCCGTCACCCAGACCAGTTATAAGCGTAACGTAAAAATCGTGCGCTGTGATGACAGTCGCTATAGTCTGGTATTACGTTCGCCAGGGATATCGCAATGATCGTTGTACATCACCTCGAAAACTCGCGCTCACAACGGGTGCTATGGCTGCTCGAAGAGCTCGGTGTCGATTATGAGATACGACACTACAGTCGCGACCCGGTCACAATGTTAGCGCCACCCGAACTGGAACAGGTGCATCCGCTTGGCAAGTCGCCGGTGATCGAAGATGACGACAACACCGTGGCCGAATCGGGTGCCATTATCGAATACCTGGCGGAGAATTACGGGGACGGCGCTTTTATCCCTGCTGCCGGCCAGGAGCGCAATGAGTATCGATACTGGCTGCACTACGCCGAGGCCTCGCTAATGCCCTGGCTGCTGTTAAAACTGGTGTTTGCGCGACTGAACAAGCCACCGATGCCGTTGTTGATGCGACCGTTGGCCGGCGCGATTGCCGGCGGTGTCACTGCCAAATTGATAGAGCCGAGGCTGAATCAGCATTTTCGCTTTATCGAGTCACAACTCGCGGGGGTAGAGTGGCTGGCGGGCGGCAAGCTCAGCGGTGCCGATATCCAGATGAGCTTTCCGTTAGAGGCTGCCGCCCAGCGCAGCGACTTATCCCGGTTTCCCAATATTGTCGACTACATAGCCCGTATCCATGCGCGGCCGGCATGGCAGCGGGCGCTGGAACGTGGCGGACCCTACGAGTACGCCTGAGCCAAAAGAAAGGCCCCGCAAAGCGGGGCCTGATAAAAGTGTCTCTTCAAGGGGGATCAATGAGGGAGACGGTTGTTATTATGGGTAGCGATCAGCGATTCGCCTATTGGGGAAAACCCTCAGGAACGGCCGGGGTTTTCACCCGGCCGGTGTCGCCAACGCGGTGACCGTTTCGCGCTAAGGGGCTGAGTTTTCAGGGATAAAAGTGACCAGACAGTCTGTCGCGATCATCGGCGCCGGAATGGCCGGACTGTGTATGGCGATTCGCCTGCGCGAGGCCGGGTATCAGGAAATCGCAATTTACGAGAAGGCCGATTCAGCGGGTGGTACCTGGCGCGAGAATACCTACCCTGGCGTTTCCTGTGACGTACCGTCGCATCTTTACTCTTATTCGTTCGCTTTAAACGCTGACTGGAGCAGGGCGTTCTCGTCGGGTGCCGAGATCCGCGCCTATATCGAGCGTTGCATAGAGCGTTACCGGATCAGGCAGTACATTCATTACGGAACGGAAATCGACCGTTGTGCCTACACCGATAACGGTTGGCAACTGAACGATACAAACGGCAAGCGCTACACGGCTGATGCATTGGTCAGTGCGATGGGTGGCCTGCACATACCCAATATCCCGGATATTCCGGGGAGCGACCAGTTCGCTGGTGCTGTTTTTCACTCGGCGCGCTGGGATCACGATTTTGATCCAGCCGGTAAACGGGTTGCCGTCATTGGCAGTGCTGCCAGCGCGGTGCAAATCGTGCCGCAGCTTGCCCGGCAGACCCGTCATCTGTATGTCTTCCAGCGCACCGCCAACTGGATCATTCCAAGAGGCGACGGCGACGTGGCCGGGTGGAAAAAATGGATTCTGCGCCGGGTACCCGGCGCGCTGCGTACTTACCGTTGGCTGTTGTACTGGATGGCGGAATCACGATTTCCAGCCTTTCGTAGCGGCAGCCTTGCAAATCGCCTGGGGCGCTTATGGCCATTGTGGTACCTGCGCCGCGAGGTGCCTGACCGCAAGCTGCGACGGCAACTGACACCGGACTACCCGCTCGGTTGCAAGCGTATCCTGCGCTCCGATGACTACTATCGTGCGCTGGTCCGTGACGACGTCGAGCTGGTTACCGCGCCGGTCAGGCAATTCGACAACAGTGGAATCGAGGCGGGCAACGATCATTACGCTGTCGATGCAATAGTATTTGCGACCGGGTTTCGCGTCTTCGACGTCACCAGCAATGTCCGTATAGAAGGGCAATCAGGACAGCTGCTGAGCGAGCGTTGGGCTGAGGGAATTGGTGCACACCGGACGGTCATGGTACCCGGCTTTCCTAACTTCTTCATGTTGCTGGGACCGAACAGCGCGTTGGGTCACAACTCGGTAATAGTGATGATAGAAGCACAGACCCGCTATGTAGCCGGCTGCCTGGAGGCGCTGCAGGCGCATCGGTGGCAATCGCTGCAGCCGAGCACGAGTGCCTATAAACGTGACCAGGAAAAAATACACAAGGCGCTCGACAAGACTGTCTGGCGTGCCGGTTGCAGTAGCTGGTACCAGGATGAGCACGGCAAAATATTCACGTTGTGGCCGCACACGGCAACCCGCTACCGACTGAGCCTGCGTCGGCCCCGCCTGGACGAGTTTGACGTCGATTGAACTAGTCGATTCGCGTTAACCAGCCGAACTGGTCTTCACTCCGGCCACTCTGTATGTCGGCCAGCATACGCCGCAGGCGGCGCGTATTGTCGCCAATCTCGCCACCGTTGACCTTGTGTACCTCATCGCCACGCAGCAGTTCACCGACTCCGGCAAGCATGGCGGCTGTGCCAGACAA
>JABDKV010000118.1 GCA_013002045.1 Gammaproteobacteria bacterium | reverse complement strand
ACCGGATGTGATAGAGGACGATCCCGTCATCCCACAGCCCGAGGCTGCCACGGCGAGCAGAACAAAGATTAATCGCATAGGCATTCCCTCTATGACAACAGGCCGGCCAGCACTGGACGGATCTTCTGCTCGAACGCCGGCCCGGCATCCGGAGCGAGGTTGTCGATTGCATCGATACCGGTCAGGGCGTTGACCAGTGAGATAGCCGAATCCGTCGCGGCTGCCGGACCCGCCACCAGGTCGGGCCGTATGCCAAACGCCTCGATGACACCAACGACAGCGTACGGATCCGAAGCACACAGTACGGTAAAGCGGACCTTGTCCTTCAGCATCTCTACTGCGACCGATCCATTGTAGGGTTCGAGTGGCGATGCGCCCGCCTCGGCCACGAGCACGTCGATATCGAGAGCATTAACCCGCGAAATCATATAGCGCATGGTCTTGCGAAATTCATCCCCGGGTACGACGGTCGACGGCAGCCCTGCATCGACGAAGTCCATTATGTGATCGGCACCGGCGTCGCCAAAAGACAGGATGTCGTGATAGCGACCCGCCCCGGTGAACTTGGCACCGGCGACACGCAGTCCACAACGTTTGAGCTCGTGAATGATTAACCGCCCTGTCGTCGTCTTGCCCGAGGACATGGATGTGCCAATCAGGAGAATGACCGGAATATCGATTTTCGCATCGGTGACTGGCTGGACAAAGTCAGTCATATTGAGCCGACCGTCATCGCGAACGACATGTCCGACGTAGTCGAGAGTCATAAAACCCGGCAGGGTACGCGACACCGATGTAGCCCGACCCAGCAGGCCGGCACCGGTCAACGAATGCAGTACGCGGTCGGGACCAACGTCACGCCATCCACCCACGGCTTCCAGCGTTGCCGCTCTCGTTCCAAGCGCACTGATCACGTAATCACCGGCCATCAATGCAACCCGGCGGCCCGAGGCCGATTCGAGCCGGTAAAGCGGTGTCGCCGCGCCGGTCACGCGAGCCGCCACATAGTCGCCCTCAGCCCACTCCTCGCGGGAGTACGGTTTTACATCGAACGGTTCGCGATCGAAATCCGCGATCCGGGTCAGCGAAGACAATACATATCGCGGTTTCATGCGGCAGTCTCCCTGCTCATGGAATCTGCCTCGATAAGCAGACCAAGCAATGCCGCACGCCGGATTGTGGCATCGATATCGAGAAATTCGTGGCGAGCGTGCGCGCCATCTCCGACCGGCCCGAGCCCATCGAGTGTCGCCGTGTACAGGCTGGTGGTGTTGCCATCGGATCCTCCCCCGGCAGTCGCCTGCTCGAGTTCGAGTCCGACCTGGCGACCGAGATTGTGTGCCAGTGACCACAAGGCTGCGTTGCGCGGTGTAAATTCAAGAGCAGGCCGCCCGATTCCGCCTTCGACCTGTACGCGGACCGCCGCATTAGATGGCTCGAGAGCGCGGATGGCGGCGTCGACCGAAACAGCGTCCTCTGCGCTCGCCACCCGGACGTCAACGACCGCCTGACTGTGCGGCGCTATGACATTGGGTCGCACGCCCCCGTCAATGGTGCCCACGTTGACCGAGACTCCCCGATCGGGATCGTTCAGCGCAAACAATTTCTGAATCAGGAAAGACATCTCCAGGATCGCGCTGGCACCACCCTCGGGATCGAGCCCGGCATGTGCTGCCTGTCCATGCACGGTGATCGTGTAGCGTCCGATTCCCTTACGCCGTGTCTTTAACTTACCGTCCGGGCCCAGTGATGGCTCCATCACCAGCGCCCGATCGGCACCGGCCGCCAGCATGCGGATAAAACGACTGGATGTGCGACTGCCAATCTCTTCGTCGGCATTGATAAAGATCACCGGGGTTAGTGCTGGCTGCACACCAAGATCACGCAGCGCTTCGAGCGCAAACACGATTTGTGTTATCCCGCCTTTCATGTCGAATACACCCGGCCCGCGAACGATATCGCCATCGACCTCAAACGGCATTTCCGCAATTGTTCCCAGGGGCCAGACGGTGTCGTAATGACCCAGCAGCAGCTGGAAGCCGCGATGACGCGTGCGCTGTTGCGGCCGCGCATACAGGTGAAGATCGATTGTTCGGCTGTGAAACCCGATATCTTCCAGCCGCGGCGCCAGCACCCCGATTACCCGGCGCATTGCTGTTTCGTTTCCCGATGGAGACTCAGCAACGGTGAGTGCGCGCAGGAACGCAATCATCTCTTCCCTGCGTGCCTCCAGGTGCGCCATCAATTGTGACCCGAGGGCCGTCATTTTTTCATATCCCTCGGAAACGGAAACGACTGGGCAGAGGCCACCACCGTGAATCGTCCGGGGTCTATATAGGTCAGTAGCGGCGCCTTGCTTAGCACCGTTTCGTCTTCGAGGTCTGATATGCGCATGGCATCGGTGCGTGCGTAAGCTGCTGTGATCCTGCCGGCGATGAGTCCATTCTCACCAAAGCCATCGACAATTCGGTCAAGCTCGCAATCGAGCCAGACAGTCGCTTTGCTCAACATCGGCATGGCGCTGGCCGGGCTCTCGAATGTATCCAGTATGGTAAGTACCGGCTTGTCGTCACCGTCGCAACGTGGTGACGCAGCCAGGCTCGCAAACAGGACCTGGTCGGGTTGCGGATAGCTGACTGAGAAACGTCCGGTCGCCTCGATGTTTCGCCATGTCTGGTGCCGCGGCGTGCACACAAAACCAAAGTAGTTGTCCCATCCCAGGGGAACGGCCATGTGCTTTGGCGCAAGGTCCGTTATGCCATCCTCATCACGTGTGCCTATCAGGACAAGCGGAGCGGGACGGAAAAAACGCTCCCATACGGGCGAGTCAAGCTGCAGTTCAGTGGCGTGAGCCGGGAGTTTGTCAGTCATAGCGATCCCGTCAGGGGCGGCCGGCATCGGTCCGGCATGCAGGCGTCGCCGATTAGTGTGATCTATCTATAAGGAGAACACCTGACAACTGACATTCCAATCGTGGAAAATACGTACG
>JABDKV010000110.1 GCA_013002045.1 Gammaproteobacteria bacterium | reverse complement strand
CACTGAGTGTGCTGTAACTCGCCTGGCAATGCGAACCAGCGCGAACCGTCGTCAACCAGATACCGAGCAACGCGCGCACCCGCAGCAGCACGCCACCGGCGTGATCGAGTGAATCAGTGGCGATAGTCGCGCTGCAAGCCGATCCCAGTGCGTCAATGACCTGCCCGGTCACCGTGCTCATGCCGGTACGAAGGACCGCGCCGCGATTAGCAACAACGAGCCACCTGGTCATAGGCGACCGTTAAGTTCGAGCATGAACTGGTGCAATCGTTGCGCCATCGACTCGACATTGAGGTGCGCGACAGCAGCACTGATTTCTTTGCGGCTGGCAAACCGCCGCTTACCGGAAACGATTTCGTCGATAACACGGTGCAAGCCTTCCCGTGTTCCATCGGTAAACGCCGCATTGAAATCATTACGCAGGTACGCATGCTCTGGTGAACTATGCCGGTCTCCCTGCGTGATGACCGGTAATCCCATGCTCAGGGCTTCGAGGGCACCGAGGCCGATCGGGCCTGGATAAACGAGGTAGTCCGCTGCTGACAGCAGCTCGACCTTCTTTTTCTCCTCATAGGTTGTGGCAATGAGGCGGATATTGTCACCGGGCCTGTTGCCAAACCGCTGCAGCTGGGATGGACTGGCTCCGACCATTGTGAAGCGCGCGCGACCCTCGAACGCCGGTGCCAGTTGCAGCACCCAGTCGAAACGCGATTTCGGGGTTAGCCGGCCCAGCATGAGGAAGTGAGCCTCGCGCTCACGTTCGGGAATGGCCGCGCGACGCAGGATCAGGGCGTCATCGGTATGACAGCAGTTGTTCAATCCCCGGACGGGAGGTGTTATACCGATGGCGCGACCGATACGGGCTTCGCGGTCGGTGTATAGCACCACGCCATCGCATCGGTTCATCAGCACGCGACGGATAGCGAGATTGCGCCGTGTGCTGGTATAGGACCACAGGTGATTCCACCACAGTAACGTGCAGCCATGACGCCGGGCGGCGCGGTAGAGTCGGATGCTGGCAGTATGCCGAGGATTGAAATTGACAATGATCACATCGTAGCGGGGTATATCGATTGCACGCAGGGACAGATGGTGAATGCCACCGGGGAACACCGTAGGCGCACGCAGGTCCAGCCAGCCGGGACCGGGTGCGATGGACTGTTGCAGGCCGGCATCGACACTATGGTTGCCTGCGACCACCGTCAGCCGACACAGTTGGTCCAGCGCGGTGAAAAAAGCGCGTCGATATTCCGGCACCACCGGCTGCTGCACCAACACCCGCAGCGCGCTCAAACCGTGCGCCCCTGCACTTGAAACTGACGTGCATTCGCCAATCGTGAGTTGCACCACTGACGGGAGCGGATGTAAATCAGGTTAACCGTTTTATCGACGGCGACAGCGTCAATCGCGGCTGGTGCGAGTTGATTCTCGTCTGGATCGTAATCGACGAGGTTGAAGCCGGCCGCGGTCAGCATGTTGTGAATCGAATGCAAACGACCGCCTGACGCTGTACCGCTGCCACCTGCCTCAATGATAACCGCTGCCAGCTCCGGTGCGGCAAGGAAGTCGACCGCGCCGCGCAGCACGCTTTCTTCGTGACCCTCGACATCGATCTTGCACACACGCCAGGCGCCTGCTGGAAGTTGAAGGCTGTCCAGGGTCAGGACTCTAACGGCTTCCGCTGGCTGTTGCGTATCGATGGTCAGGTAGTTGGTCGCATCGAGTCCGGTCGTCAATGTAGCCTGGCCGGGCGCTGAGGAAACGGCGGCACAATACACGTCAGCCCGGTCGATTTGATTTAGCCTGAGGTTTTTCAGTAAGCGGTCGTGAGCGCGGCTGCCGGGCTCGATCGCGATAACGCGAGCGCCGGTAGAGGCTCCAAGGAGTGTGTAAACACCCGAGTTGGCGCCGACATCAATAAACACATCTGCATCACGCAGGCAGCGCAACAGGAACAGCATTTCGCGATACTCAAACAGGCCGCAGTAGTAACAGGCAGTAACGGCTGTTTCCCCGCGTCGAACATACATGCGAATCCGGTCGATGAGTCCGAACTGACGAGCTTCGCCATTGCGGGGTGCGACTAGCTGCCACCACAGCAGGCGTCCCAGGGCGCGCAGGCGCCTGCTGCGGTTGAAAGGGTGCTGCAGGACCTTGGTGAAGACACTCACGGAAGGGACAGTTCCCTGGCGCATTCGGCAACCCAGTCGAAGATATGATTTTCGCGCCGCAGCTCCTGCAACTGCAATATTTCGCGGTTGAATTCGTCGTCTTCGGCTCGCCGGCGAATGCACTGTGCCAGACCGGCGGCGGTTAGCGGGGCAAGCGGGAAGTCTTCCCCGAGAATTGCGCGATGGCCCTCGATATCCGAGGCGACAATCGGGATGCGATGCCATAGACCCTCGAGGACGACATTCGGGTAGGCGTCCAGCCTCGATGGCGCCACGAGCATGTCGTACTCGGGCATCAATCGTGAGGCATTTTCTACGCTGCCCAGGAATGACAGTCTGTCGTTACTTCCATGTTCACTACGGAGCAAGTGAAGATCTTCGCCATCGCCGACGATGGTCAGTGTGTATTCCGGGTCCAGCTGGGCAAGGGCAGCAATGGCCAGGTCAATTCCCTTGCCTGTGGTGTGGATATTGGATACGAGTAACAATCGCCGGGGCCGGGTCGACGGCACCTGTCGTGGTTCATTGATTGAGTCCCGATTGCAATTGTTTCGAACCACAGCTACATCCGTGTCGGGACCCAGCAGCGCCAGCAATCGCTGGCGAAACGACTCAGTCTGGACGACGAACCGTGTCCCGCGGCTGCGGGCGCGGCGATACAGACTTCGCACATTCGATGCAGCGATTCGCAGCCGCAGGTGTTGCAGCCAGTTGCGGGTCTGCTGGCGGAGGAGTTCTGACGCAGCCAGGTGGTCGGCGCGGATGAAGTGAATACGTCTGACGCCGGGAAGTCGGGCAAACGAGCTGATTAGCAAACCTGGCTCAGAGAAGGTCAGCAAACGAATAGCACTCTTGTTTCCGACGGCTCTGCAAACCCGACTTAGCTCACGCGCAAGACGCAGGCGTCGAAACATGCGGGTAACCCAGTTCCCAGCCGGACACGGCACCTCGACTACTTCAATGCCTGCCAGACCTGGGTCGGGCCCGATCCAGATTACCTGCGCCAGTTGCTTCGCTGCGATACCAGCGACAAGCTCCTTATGCCGGCCATGCGCGCCGAACTGTTGGTCGGACTCCGACACGGTCAGTACCACTTTGCTTGTCAATACGAAGCACCTCTGCGAAGACGAAAATCGCTAGCGGAAAAAATAGCAGGTCGTTCGTGAATAATGACAGGAACGTCACGGCAATGGAGGCGGTAAACTGCAGCTCGCGAAAGTGTTGGATCCCAATTCGGCAGAGCCATAGCCAGAATCCCGAGTAGATCAGCAACCCAATCAGTCCGTAGCGATGGACCACAGCGAGGAAAGTATTCTCCGACGCCGATCCCGCCTGCTCCGCCAATGATTGTCCATGCCCTAGCCAGAATGCCTGTTGCAGCGTCGAATCAACTGCGACATAGGCAGACAGGCGTTGCATGGCCGATCCGTCGTCACCTCCAGCCAGCACCGTGAGTCGCATCATCATGGCACTGTCTTGCAGCAAGGTCATGGTTACGATCGCTAATGCAATCCACAAAACAATAACCCCGAGACGACCCGAAATTCCACCATGTAGCGTCTCGCGTGCGCTGACGAAGAGCAGGGCTGCGAGGTACAACGCCAGGGCTGCGCGTGAAGCTGATAGCAGGACGATGACCGCTGCCAACAGCGCCAGCATGATCACAATCGCCTGGCGCTGGCGACGCCGGGCATCGCGCCAGGCCAGGTCGCTGACAAAGGTAAAAGCGATGACGACTGCTGCGGCCCAGGTATTGATGATATTGCGCGTGTCGGTAGAGCGCAGACGCATGCTGTCGTAGAAGTCGCCATCCAGC
>JABDKV010000077.1 GCA_013002045.1 Gammaproteobacteria bacterium | reverse complement strand
TGGGGCGTGTACGAGTCACCCGAGAACCTGATTCGCATGGCGACCCAGGGCTACATGGACATCCGCAACGAGATGGAAGCACTGGCCCCGCTGGTGGCTGCCGAGAAGGATTATGAAGTCACCGATTACCGCGACGTGATTCGGCGACTGAAGCAGGAAAATATCGATGGCGATGCGCTGCTCGAGTATTACTATGCGCGTCTAAAGGATCTCGAAGACATTATTCGTGAGCACGACCTGGTCAGCCTGCCTGATCGCGAAGCGGGCATCCGTATCGCCACTGCCGCCGAGACCGCGGCCCAGCCATCGGCACACCTGGAGATCCCGCGCCTGATCGGCAATACCGGTGAGTTCCCGACCTTCGTGCTGCCGCAGCTGCAGAAGGACGAAGACGGCAACTGGATCGGCAGCGACGACACCTACGAAGCCGGCACCTGGACACTGACGGCACACGAAGCCCGACCCGGTCACGAGTTGCAGTTTTCCAGCATGATCGAAACCGGTGTGTCACTGGCGCGGGCGTTGTTTGCCTTCAACAGCGCCAATGTCGAAGGCTGGGCGTTGTATGCCGAAGCCATAGTCAAGCCCTACCTGCCGCTCGAAGCGCAGATGATTTCGCTGCAATACCGCCTAGCCCGGGCTGCACGGATGTATCTCGACCCGATGCTGAACCTGGGTTTGATAACACCAGACGAGGCCAAGCGCATCCTGCTCGAAGATGTCGTACTGGGTGAGTCCTGGGCGCAGAACGAAATTGAGCGTTACACCTACCGTATACCGGGTCAGGCCACCGCCTATTACTATGGTTATATCAACCTGCAATCGCTGCGCACCCGCACCGAAGTCGCGCTGCAGGATAAGTTCAGCCTGCGTGAATTCAACGACTTCATACTCGAGCAGGGGCTGTTGCCGCCGGAGTTGCTGGAACAGGCCATCGTCGAGCGCTTTATCCCGAGCCAGCAAGACAACTGATGCAACCGACGCCGCGTCTCGACCCGGACAAGCTGCAACACCTTGTCGACGACATCGTCGACGAGGTGCAGCCATTGCTTGAGCAGGGCGAAGTTGCGGCTTACATCCCTGAACTGGCGCGAGTCAATCCGCGCCAGTTCGGGATAGCCATCTGCACCGTCGATGGCGCGATCATCACTGGTGGCGCCGCGACGACACCATTTTCTATCCAGAGCATTTCAAAAGTGTTTGCGCTGACCTTGGCGATGCACCTGGAAGGCGAACCTTTGTGGCAACGTATCGGCCGCGAACCATCGGGTACGCCTTTCAATTCACTGGTGCAGCTTGAGCACGAAAACGGGATACCCCGTAACCCTTTTATCAATGCCGGCGCACTGGTCGTTACCGACGTGTTGCTGTCCCACGGCGCCAGCGCCCGCCAGTTACTGCTCGACTTCGTGCGCGAGCGCAGCGGCAATAGCGAACTCAGCTATAACGAGCGGGTAGCACAATCAGAAGCCGAGTGTGGCCATCGTAATCGCGCCCTCGCCCACTTTCTTAAAAGTTTCGGCAACCTGCAACACGACGCCGACTCTGTACTCGATGCCTACTTCTATCATTGCGCATTGGAAATGAGTTGCACTGAACTCGCGCGGTGCGCGCTGTTCCTGGCCAACGCCGGGCTCGACCCTTACGACCAGGCTCGGGTCACCACCGCTAACCAGACCAAGTACATTAACTCGCTGTTGTTAACCTGCGGCACCTACGATGCCGTCGGTGACTTCGCCTACCGCGTCGGCTTACCCGGCAAGAGTGGTGTCGGCGGCGGCATCGTCGCCATCATGCCCGGCCACTTCAGCATCTGCGCCTGGGCACCCGGCCTCAACCGCAATGGCAACTCCCTCGCGGCGACCGCCGCCCTCGACCTGCTCACCACTCGCACCGGCATCTCTATTTTCTAGGGATCAAGTCTGCCCATTGCTCATTTTTGTTCGCAGTACCTTCCCGAAAACACCATTGCAAAAATGAGCAATGGTCAGACTTGACCCCTTATAATCAGCGGTTGACGGAGAAGAAGGAACCACTGATGTCGGAATACAAGACTCACGCGGTCGACGCCGCGACGGCAGAGAAGGCGTGGATCGACGAGGCGCGATACCAGCAGATGTACGCGCAGTCGATTCGCGACCCCGAGGCGTTCTGGGATGAGCAGGGTCGCACCATCGACTGGATGCGGCCGTATTCGAAGATCCGGTCTGTTTCCTACGACCCGGACAATGTCAGCATCAAGTGGTATTACGATGGCACGCTGAATGCCAGCTACAACTGTCTCGATCGGCATCTCGAAAGCCGGGGTGAGCAGACTGCCATCATCTGGGAGGGCGACGACCCCAACGACGATGCGCACATCACCTATCGTGAGTTGCACCGGCAGGTGTGCAAACTGGCCAACGCGATGAAGTCGCTGGGGATCGGCAAGGGCGACACAGTTACCCTGTATATGCCCATGGTGCCCGAGGCAGCCGTGGCGATGCTGGCTTGCGCTCGTATAGGTGCGCCCCACTCTGTCGTTTTTGGTGGTTTTTCGCCCGATGCGCTGGCCGGGCGCATCAACGATTGCCAATCGAAGCTGGTAATCACAGCGGACGAAGGTATTCGTGGCGGCAAGACTATACCGTTAAAGAAAAATGTCGATGCCGCGCTGGAACAGACCGATTGCGTTGACAAGGTCCTGGTCGTGCGACGCACCGGTAACGACATCGGCTGGGACGGTCAGCGCGATGTCTGGTATCACGATGTCGTCGATCCGGCCTCGGAGGACTGCCCGCCCGAAGAAATGAGTGCCGAGGATCCGCTTTTTATCCTTTACACCTCTGGCTCCACCGGCAAACCCAAGGGCGTGCAGCACACCACGGGCGGTTACATGGTGTATGCGTCGCTGACGCACAAGTACGTTTTCGATTATCACGACAACGATGTCTACTGGTGTACGGCGGACGTCGGCTGGGTAACGGGCCACAGCTATATCGTTTACGGGCCGCTGGCCAACGGCGCGATTACATTGATGTTCGAGGGCGTGCCGAACTATCCCGATGCGTCGAGGTTCGGGCAGGTCATCGACAAGCACAAGGTAAACCAGTTTTATACCGCGCCGACCGCGATCCGCGCGTTGATGGCGCTCGGTGATGACGTCATGGGCGACACACGTCGTGACAGCCTGCGAATCCTCGGCAGCGTTGGCGAACCGATCAATCCCGAAGCCTGGGAGTGGTATTACCGGGTCATTGGTAACTCGCAATGCCCGATTGTCGACACCTGGTGGCAGACCGAGACCGGCGGCATCGTGATTACACCGCTGCCGGGCGCGACCGCGCTCAAGCCCGGTTCGGCTACCCGACCCTTCTTTGGTATACAACCGGCGATTGTCGATGAGCAGGGTAACGAACTTGACGGGGCCGCCGAAGGCATCCTGGTTCTGAAGGAAAGCTGGCCCGGGCAGATGCGCACGCTGTGGGGTGATCATGAGCGTTTTGTCGAGACTTACTTTACGGCTTTTCCCGGACGCTACTTCGCCGGTGACGGCGCCCGTCGCGATGAAGACGGGTACTACTGGATCTCCGGTCGCGTCGATGATGTGCTGAATATCTCCGGCCATCGCATGGGCACGGCCGAGCTGGAAAGCGCGCTGGTAGCCCACCCTACCGTGGCGGAAGCCGCCGTGGTGGGTTACCCGCACGACATCAAGGGTCAGGGTATTTATTGTTATGTCACTACGCAGAAAGGCGTGGCGGCTGACGATGCGCTGGCGACTGAGTTGCGCCAGTGGGTTCGCAAGGAGATCGGTCCGATCGCGACTCCCGATATCATCCAGTTTGCGCCGGGTCTGCCGAAGACACGCTCGGGCAAGATCATGCGCCGTATCCTGCGCAAGATCGCGGCTGATGATTATGGTGACCTCGGCGATACATCGACACTGGCCGACCCGGCCGTGGTCGATGACCTGGTGGCCAATCGCAAAAACACCTGAGTCAGCAGACATAAGCTATTTCGTCGTCCAGTTCGTGAACTGGTTTACTGAAGACGATGACGTTTTCGTGTGCAATTGCGCTCAGGATGTCTCCGTCCACGCAAGGACCGGAAATCTCCGTATCTGAAAAAGGCAAACTCATCGTAAGGTGAGGACGCAAAGCCACCGGCCCGGCCAACGGGTAGCGGAGCTGCCAGATGACAGTCGACGATTCGCTGTCGTGCCTGCACGACTACCCGAACCGCGACCGGCTTTTTCGGTGCAGAGATGCCCCCCGTTTACTGCACCGGAGGAGACCAGTTGTAGAACTGCCGTAACTGGCAGTGGGTATTTTCAGGAAGGAATCGTCACGATGCAAAGACTAGGAACGGTCTGCTCACTACTCGCACTGGGTGCGATGATGTCACTCACCGGCTGCGGCAGCTCCGGTTCGGATACCGGTGGCGAAAGCCCGGGTAGCCAGGTCCCCCCACCTCCGGTAGCCAGTGGTGGCGACACCATCTCGATCAGCGGCAAGGTTACCGATATGCCCATCGCCAATGCGACGGTGACGGTTACAGTCGGTGGACAGACCTTTACTGCCGACGCCCCGACCGACGCCGAAGGTAACTACACAGTAGAAATTTCTTCGGATGATCCCAATGCGATCGTCGTACTTGAGGCGACTGACTCGACCGGCGTGCACTTCACCGCCGTCCTCGACGACTTCGGTGGCTTCGAAGCAAAAGCCGACAGCGACGGCAATGTCGCTGATACCGACATTACCAATGTCACTACGGCGCATTACCTGCTGGCCACTAACGCCTCCGACGATGGCAGCATCGACGATGCCGACGAACTCGATGAAGTCGCCGGCCGGATCGATCCTGCAGCCGTCCTGCAACTGTCGGCCGCAATCAAGCTGGTGGTCGAGAACATAGAAGGTGTTGCCCTGCCCGACGGCGTCGATAACACGCAGCA
>JABDKV010000029.1 GCA_013002045.1 Gammaproteobacteria bacterium | reverse complement strand
GCGGCCGTCGGCGGCGGCCACGATGACCCTGTTACCGAGACGCCGGCGCAGGTTCAGGAAATCTCCAAATACAGTTGCGTAGGTTTGCGATTCGCTGTCGTAAAGTCGGCTGGAGGAAAAAGTATTGGCCACTAACACGCCATTTTCGGTCAGCAGTTGCTGGCATTCCTTGAGAAAGTCGGCGGTCATCAGGTGCTCGGGTATGTAGTCGCCATTGAAGGCGTCGAGGACGATGTAGTCGTAACGCTTGCGCTCACGGGTCGCCCGGCGCACGAATACCCGGCCATCGCGCACGTGCACCGTAGCGCCGGGTCGCTCGCTGTAACCGAAGTACTCGCGTGCGACATCGACTACGGCCGGATCGATCTCCACCGCATCGACTTCGATGCCAGGGTAAAGGGCACCAAAAACATCGGCGATGGTGCCGCCACCGAGCCCAATGATCAGCACCGACTGCGGTTGCGGGTTGACGGTCAGGCCGGCAAACACCATAGGCAGGTACGGCAACACCAGCCGGTCGGGTTCTTCCAGATCGATGCAGGACTGGCGGCTGTTGCGCCGCTTGCTGGTGAAGGTCAGGCAACGCGTGTCGCCATCCTCGATCACGGCGATGTTGCGATACAGTGAGCGCTCGGTATGGATGACCCGGTCGGCCAGCGCCGACGGCGCCACCAGTACCATCAGCAGGGCTACGTACTTCATGCAGTCGTCGTCTCGTCCTTTGCTGTCAGGATAGACAGTAAACCACAGGCAACGAGTGCGGTGACAATGGCAACCAGTATTTGCCCGACTTCGAAGTACAGCACGAAGTAGAACGAAGTCAGCAATGTGCCCAGTGCGCTGCCCAGTGTCGAGGCGAAGTACAGCTTGCCGGCGATATGACCGCTTTGCTCGTGATGATCTACCAGCAGGCGTACGGCATAAGGCGAGACCATACCGAGCGCAACGGTTGGCAGGAAAAACAGGATCATCGAGGCGGTTAGTGAGCCATAGCGCGGATCGTCGATAACATCGAATACCTGGTCCATGAGCCAGTCACTGCCGAACAACAACGGCAGTACTGCAACGGCCGCGACCAGGAACAGCACGCCAAAGCGCCTGTGGCTGGCGTTTCCCAGCGACAGCCGGCCACCGAGCAGGTAGCCGATCGACAGCGCCAGCATGAAAACGGTAATCAGGCTGCCCCAGACATAAATACTGCTGCCAAAATACGGCGCGAGTATGCGCCCACCGAGCAACTCGATGGACATGACGCTGAAACCGCCGAGAAAAACGAGTAAAAAGACCAGCATGATGTGTCCTTTAAGCAGGTTGACGACATGAGTGGTATACGAAGTTTCGACGGTATCGAGCCACAACTCGGGGAGCGTGTCTATGTCGATCCCGCCGCCACCGTGATCGGCCAGGTCAGCGCCGGCGACGATTGTTCGTTCTGGCCCGCTGTTGTCGCCCGTGGCGATGTCAATCAGATCACCATCGGTGCACGCAGCAATATTCAGGATGGCAGTGTGTTGCATGTCACTCACGACGGTCGCTACACCCCCGGTGGTATCGCGCTGGTCATCGGCGACGATGTGACAGTCGGGCACAAGGTCGTGTTGCATGCCTGCACCATCGGTCACCGCTGCCTGATCGGAATGGGTGCGATCGTCATGGACGGGGCTACGGTCGGTAACGATGTAATGCTGGCCGCCGGCAGCCTGGTCTCACCGGGCAAGGAACTCGCACCGGGACGACTCTATCGCGGCAGCCCCGCGCGTGAAGTGCGCGAGCTCCGGACGCAGGAAATCAAGATGCTGCGGTATTCAGCCGCGCATTATGTGCGTCTCAAGGATCGTTACCTGGCGTAGGCCTTGCGATCATCGATCATTGGCCGGGTATCGGGCCAGACCTGGTGCCACAGGTAAAAACTCTCAGCGGCCTGTTCCACCAGCATGCCCCAGCCATCGTGGCTGGCGGCCGCGCCGTGCTGGTCGGCCCAATCCATGAACAGCGTTGGCCTGGTTGCATAAACGATGTCATAGGCGATTGCGCCGCTGACATCGAGATTGAGCACCGGTATCTGGCCGGACAGGCTGGCGGCGGTGGCATTGATCACCACGTCACAGCGCTCATCCTGCAGGTGATCGAGTGCGCGGGCATGCACATTACCGAGGCCAGAGAGGTTTTCCGCCAGTGCGACGGCACGTTCGACCGTACGATTGGCGATGGTTAGCCGCGCCGGCCATAGTCCCAGCAGCGGTGCGGCGATACCGCGTGCGGCGCCACCAGCACCGATAATCACAATGTGGCTGTCACGCAGGTCGAGTTGCAGGTTGCCAACCAGATCGCGTACCAGTCCGGTGCCATCGGTGTTGTCGCCGAGCAGTACTTCACCGCTGTAATAAAGCGTGTTGGCGGCATTTGCGAGACGCGCACGCATACCAACCTGGTGTGCCAGCAGGAAGGCGGCGGCCTTGTGCGGCAAAGTGACGTTGAGACCACGACCACCAGTGGCAAAAAATTGCATGACTGTGCTGTCAAACTGTGCCGGGGCGCAATCGATCAGGCTGTAGTCGAGTTCGATACTGTGCTGGGCGGCAAATGCCTGGTGTAGTGCCGGCGACTGGCTGTGCGCCACGGGATGACCGATGACCGCGAATTTTTCAGTCACAGTTGCGCAGCTACATCCGCCGCGAAGTAGGTCAGGATGGCTGCGGCACCGGCGCGTCTGAAGGCCAGCAGGCTCTCGGCGATGACACTACTGTCGAGCAGGCCGTTATCGACGGCGGTACGTAGCATCGTGTACTCGCCACTGACCTGGTAAACGAACGTCGGTACGGAAAACGCCTGGCTGACGCGCGACACGATATCGAGATAAGGCATGCCTGGCTTCACCATCACGGCGTCGGCACCTTCGGCAATATCGAGAGCGACCTCTCGCAATGCCTCATCGCTGTTCGCCGGATCCATCTGGTAGGTGCGCTTGTCGGCATTGCCGAGTTGTTGTGCCGAGCCGACGGCGGCACGAAACGGACCATAGAAGCCCGACGCATACTTGGCCGCGTAGGCGAGTATCCGGGTGTCATGATGCCCGGCACTTTCCAGTGCGTCGCGTATCGCGCCGACACGACCGTCCATCATGTCCGAGGGGGCAACGAAGTCGGCACCGGCCTGCGCCAGCGATAATGCCTGGCGTATGAGCACAGCAATGGTTTCATCGTTGAGGACGCGCGCCTGGTCGTCGATCATCCCGTCCTGGCCATGACTGGTGAACGGGTCGAGCGCAACATCGGCGATGATGACAAGCTCCGGGAAACGTTGCTTGATGGTCGCGATGCTGTGCTGCACCAGACCCTGCTCGTTCCAGGCCTCGCGGCCATCGGCCGTCTTCAGGGCCGGATCGATGGCCGGGAACAGCGCGATCGCGGGTATACCCAGTTCCAGGGCCCGTTCTGCGGCGGTCAGCAGTGCCGTAGCTCCGAGCCGCCGGACGCCGGGCATGGCTTCGATTGCGGTCTCTCCGCTGTCGGCATGAATAAACAGCGGCCAGACGAGATCGTCCGCGCTGAGCCGGGATTCGGCGACCAGGCGGCGCACACCGGCGTCACTGCGCAGCCGACGCGGACGCGCACGGGGGAACTCGGCATGGGAGAATCGGGTCATTGGCGTAGAGAGTCCGAGATACCTGCAAACGGCTACATTGTAGGCTATCGCCACCCGCCGGTAATAAATTTGGGGGTTACCCGGTCTGTTATGGGTGAAATGTCCAGGCATTTCCAGTTCGAGGCGCTCATACGCCATACCGCTCCGGAGCTGTTCAGCTACGCCATGTGGCTGTGTGGTGACCGTCAGCTGGCCGAGGATCTCGTGCAGGAGACGCTGTTACGGGCATGGCGGGCTTTGGACAAGCTGCGCGATGCCACGGCAGCCAAACACTGGCTGATGACGATTTTGAGGCGAGAGCATGCGCGTTATTACGAGCGGCAGCGACCAGAGGCGATGGACCTGCAGGCGGCGGATTTTCCCGAGCACCTGCTGGTCCACCACGACGAGGCGCCTGAAGTCGAAGAGCTGAGGCGGGGCATGTTTGCACTGGAACGCGACTATCGTGAGCCGCTGGTTTTACAGGTGTTGCTCGGTTACACCACCAGCGAGATCGCCTCGATTATGGAAATCAGTCAGGGCGCGGTGCTGACACGACTATGCCGGGCGCGCAGGAAACTACAGGCCCTGCTAGGTGAAGAAAGGCAACGACAGGTTAAGCAATAGCGACGAATGAACTGCATCGATTACAGACGACTGCTACAAAGCGATCCCGGTCATCGTGGGGCCGACAGTGCCGCGCACCGACTCGCCTGTCAGCCCTGTGCGCGGTTCACCGAGGAACTGCAGCAGCAGGACCGGCAGTTGCGCGATGCATTAATGGTCAAGATGCCCGATGGGCTGGAAGCCAGGGTGATGCTGGCAGCAACATCGCGTGCACGCTCGCGCCGGCGGTGGTATTCGATAGCGGCAGGTGCCGTGGTCGGAATTGCCATCAGTTTCGCACTGCTGACCGGTGGCGGTCGTTCACTGCACGACAGTGTCGTCGCCCACATCTATCATGAACCGGAGTTGTTGCTACCGTCCGACGACGCCATGGCGACGCCCCAGTTGTCAGCGGTACTGAAACGTGCCGGCGTCGCGATCAACGGCGATACCAGTAACGTTTCGTATGCAGGACTGTGCTTTTTCCGCGGTCACCTGGTGCCGCATATGGTCGTGCAAAGCGATAGCGGACCCGTCACGGTCCTGCTGCTGCCCGACGAACAGATCGATGAGCCCATCGCGATAGACGAGCCTGGTTTTGCCGGGACTATCGTCCCGGTACGGGGCGGGAGCGTTGCCGTTGTGGGAAATGAGGCCGATACCACCCGCGAAGTCAGTCAACGACTGGTCAGTGCGGTGGAGTGGGAAACCTGAGCGGATGCCGCAGGGGTCCGGAATTTAAACACGTCCCTTTGGGACTATGAGGAGTGAGTAGCGATGAGCAAGAAACAGACGATCAAACCTTTGGCGCTGGCGGTTGGCGCAGCCCTGGCAACTTCGATGGCAGCGGCTACGGTAGCCAAGGCCGATGTATCGCCGTTCAGCGTGACCTCGCTGTCCAGCGGCTACATGGTTGCCGGTGGCGAAGGTGCCTGTGGCGGTAGCAAGGGCAAGGAAGACAAGGGCAAGGAAGGCAAATGCGGCGAAGGCAAGTGCGGCGGTGAGAAAGGCGCCGAGGGTAAATGCGGCGAAGGCAAATGCGGCGGCGACAAGGGTGCCGAAGGGAAATGCGGCGAAGGTAAATGCGGCGGCGACAAAGGCGCCGAAGGCAAATGCGGTGAAGGTAAGTGCGGCGGTGAGAAGGGCGCCGAGGGCAAATGCGGCGGTGAGAAAGACGCCGAAGGCAAATGCGGCGAAGGCAAGTGCGGCGGTTCTGTCTGATCCCGAGCTGACAACTACCGGCACCCGCCGGTCATAAAAAGAACCCGCGGCCAGTTGGTCGCGGGTTCTTTTTTTATCAACAGCAAGTTACATTGAGTCATGTCTGAAGATAACGTCAATCGTTGCGACTGGGCACTCGGCGTTAATCAGCGCTATCTCGATTACCATGACCTGGAATGGGGTATGCCACAGCGCGACGACCAGGTGCAGTTCGAATTCCTGGTGCTGGAGAGTGCACAAGCCGGTCTGAGCTGGGCCATCGTGCTGAACAAGCGCGACGGCTATCGTCAAGCCTTCCGTAATTTTGATGTCGAAACAGTTGCGCGATTCAATAGCCGCAGCGTCGAGCGACTTGTGAACGATGCCAGTATTGTGCGTAACCGGCAAAAAATCGAAGCGGCAATCAATAATGCCCGTCGCTTCATCGAAGTACAGGAAGAGTTCGGCAGCTTCAGCGATTACATCTGGGGCTTTGTCGATGGCGAGCCGATCGTCAATCGCTGGCGCACGATGGAAGAAGTACCGGCAACTTCAGCTCAGTCCGACAAGCTGGCCAGGGATCTGGTGCAACGCGGTTTTCGTTTCGTCGGCAGTACAATCATCTATGCCCACATGCAGGCGACCGGTCTGGTCAACGATCACACCGTCGACTGCTTTCGTCATTTGCAATGCCAGGAGTCTGAATGAGTGTCCTGATTACAGCTTTTTACGCCGGATTGTTGGGATTACTGACACTGGTACTGGGTGGCCTGGTCGTGCGTCAGCGCTTTCGCAGCCAGGTCGGTATCGGTGATGGCGGTGACAGCAGACTCAGTCTTGCCATCCGTGTGCATGGCAATTTTATTGAGAATGTACCGCTGGCTCTGTTGCTGCTGCTGGTGGCGGAGATGACTGCCGCGCCGACACTGTTGTTGCATGGTTGCGGCATTGCTTTGGTCGTGGCCCGTTTGTTACACGCCTTCGGGCTGTCGCGTTCGGCGGGTACTTCACCTGGCCGCTTTGTCGGCACTGCCACGACCTGGATCGTCATCGCGATACTGGCGCTGGTCAATCTGTACCACGGTAGCCAGGCACTGTTTGGCTGAATCCGTGAGATGGATCGCAATGGATCGCGCAGCGATCCGTAGGAGGGGCTTCAGCCCCGATTCTTTGCCACGATGATGTTGGTTCGAAGTTATAAAGAAAGAGGTCGGGACTGAAGTCCCTCCTACGGCGGCTGCGCCGCCCCGGACCGGCGCGGGGCGCCGGATCGCGGCTGAAGCCGCTCCTACGGGGAGGGAGCGGCGCGGGGCGCCGGAGCGGGAGGGTTGCGGCTAGTTGGAGCGGGCGAGGCGGCGCGGGCCTGGCCACTGCGGTAGCGGCTCGTCGAGCGGCAGGATCCAGTCGACACTGGCCAGCGTGCGTTCCTCGGCGGCCAGATCGACGTCGGGATCGATTAGCCGTTTCGGTGTGCGTCCGTTGAGTGAGCAAAATATATCGGCTGTCACTTTTACATCCGGCACATCGGCTGCGTTCATCTTGTCACGCAGGTGATGCGCGAACTGCAGAATCATGTCAGGACGGCAGGCCATGGTCCGACGCTGCTTGCGTGTCAGGTATTCCTTGAGGTCTACACCCCATTTCTGGCCGGAACGGGTTTCGGTAATGACAAAGCGTGCCGAACCGCGCTTGGAGCGCAGCTTCATGCGCCAGGCGAAACGATGACCTTCCTCTGACCATGCCACCTGGCTCGGATAAGCATAATGACGCAGCGGGATCAGCACCTGCCCTGCGCACCACAAAACAAAACCGACCACCATCACCGTCTGCAGGCCCTTGCCCGGCATGCGGGCAACAACCGGCTGCGGCACCGTATCCGGTGTCATCGCTGCAATTGCTCCGCGCCTGAGACCCCGCATGTTCTCGATGGTCCCCTCTAGAGCCAGCGCGAAGCGTTGCCACAACCGACGCGGCCAGTCGGATGGAAAAAACATCAGCGTGCCGACAATGGTCATCCACGGGAAGATACCTATTTCGAACACCGTGTGATTCATTAAGTGGAAACACAGATACAGGACGAATACATAGGGTCGGGTCTTGCGCCACAGTAAAAGCGGGGCACCGATTACATGCAGCACGATGACACCGTAGGAGCCAAGCGCCAGTGCCCACTTCTCGGCAAACAACCAGCCAATGAGGGGCAGGGCAGTGTCGCCGGCGAGCCAGAGCGTGAGCGGCTGCAATGCCAGCCAGTCCGGGTTTATCTTTACCAGGCCGGCATAGATCAACACGATTTCGAACTGGGCCACAATCAACGCAATCCCCCAGCGCGGAATCATGTCTGCCCTGATGGACGGTCGTAACCATGCATCGACCGACAACGCGCGGTTGGCGGGCACAAAGCACATCAGGAAACTGATCAGCATTACCAGGTAGAAGTGATTTAGATAGCGCGCCTGGTCGAGCAGGAAAACGTATGAGAAACCGATAAAAAACAGGATTGCCGCGATACGGTAAAAGGCACCGACCAAAATCATGAACGCCAGCACACCGAGTGCGGCAAAATGCCAGAACATGCCGTCACCAGGCCACGGCTGCACCCAGCCAAACCCGTAGTAGGTGAAATAAAAGTCGGGGTCCATGTAAAAGCGCTTGATCCAGTTGTGATCGAAGTAGCGATAAACCTCGACCAGCATGATTACGCCCATGCAGACACGGAAGAACACCAGCGATGCAATGTCGACCGGCGTGAACAGGTAGTTGCGGATCTTATCTAGCATTGAACGGCGACCGGCTGTCTGTCTTGTTATTGGTCGTTGAATCTACCGCAGGCGGCAGGGTCGCGTCATCTGTGACTGGTATTAAGTTGAAATCCAGGCACATATCAGTCCGTTACCTGGTATTGCTTGCCGGTCGCGTTGCTACCGAATAACCACAACTCCGGTGCCGTGGCGGGGTCGATTGCGACTTGCTGCCCCGGTTGCACCGTGACGGCCGGCGAACCACTGTAGTTGGAAAAATCGACACTGCCCTGCAGCCGCCGCGTGTTGCCAGCGCGACTACGAACTACCAGGCGCCAGCCAAAATTGGTATCGCCCGGTTGCAGGAAAGTCGTTCCGGCCGGCGCAACCTGTGTGAACGGCGCGATCAGCACCTGGTCGTTGTAGTCAACGCTGCTAAATATCCAGTCGAGGTAAGCCGCTTCGGGGTCCGGGCGACCGTATTCGTCGAGTTCATACTGCAACGTAATGAGCGAACCCGGTGTGCCCCCAAGACGTGACCAGTCAACTATGCGCAACAGGAAATCATCGCGACCGTCTTCGTCGCTGTCGATGTAAATTTCGTAGTCGCGGGTTGAAGGATGTTCCCAGGGCTGATGCAGCGCTATGGCGAACTCGATTAGCGGGAAGCCGGCATATTCGACCGGTCGCAGGCCAAATGCGCCAATAGCGGCGTCCCCGCCGCTCATATTGGTGTTGTGTGCGAGCAGCAAAAAGGGTTCGGCGCGGCCGCTGGCAGGACCGTCGTTTTGCAGCACCGCCCCGGCAGTGCTAACGCTCACAGCGGCCATGGGATCGGCAATGGCCATGTAGGCGACTCGTACGGTTTCTTCATCATGGGTGTAAACACACCAGCCATCGACCTCGGTCTGGTTTTGCGAACCAAAGTCTGATGGCATCGCCGCCGGGTCAGCGGTCAGTCCAATCTCGAGTTCGGCGCTCGCGCCGGGTTCAAGCAGCGGCGCATCCGGGCAGTTCACATCAACACCACTCAGTGCCTGTACCGGCTCGTGGCTGACCGCATAGTCACGTGACTCCGCTGCCCGGTTCCACAGTGAAAACGCTTGCGTTACAACGATAGGTGCTTCGACCTGCAGTCGACCAAACGATACCGCCGCCGGTTGTGGCAACGCCTGTTGGCTGATCGCCCGATCGAGCCGCAGCACACCACTCCCCTGGAGCGCGAGAGGGTAGGGCGAATTGCTGCCCGGACCGTCGCTGTGGGCTGCAACTGCGCTCGACTGCAGCAAGGCCATGATCTGGGTCGGCGACAACTGCGGCTCGCGTTCTCGTAGCAAGGCACTGGCGCCGGCTACGTGCGGGGCTGCCATCGATGTGCCATTGAGCACACGCGAGCCCATACCGGTACCGGCCTCGGCCGAACGAACGAACCGACCTGGCGCAGCCAGACTGGGCTTGAACACCGAGCCACCCTGGCCGGGACCACGCGAGGTAAACCAGGCGAGCGTATCGTCGTCGCCGGGATCGGCGGGGACGCCGAGCCACTGGTTCAATGCAGCGTAGATTTCCGCACCGTCCTCCAGAGATTCGACCAGCACGGCACCCGACGGGTGACTGATCATGACACCCGGTATGGTCACGTCATCACCGATACCGACCATCGTTTGTGGGGCGATACGGTTGGCCGCAGCGCCATCGTTGAATACGACAATGGCACGGGCACCAGCCTGTTCGATGCGCTCGAACTGCTCGCCGTAGGCACAGTCGCCGCGTTCGACGAGCGCGATTTTCTCCACCATGGCGGCGGGATCGTGAAGCGGAGCGCAGGCCGTGTAGTCGGGCTGATCATCATTGCTGCGCGTGCGCGCGGCAACCAGTTGAGCCGTTACCGGTCTGTCTTCGAGGCCGAACGGGGAGATTGCTTCGCGCGCTTCATGCAATCCACGCACGTCTGGCGGCCCGAATATTCCGACGGCCGGATGCTGCCGATTTCCAGGTACCGATGCAGCGACTGCCACTACACCGTCGGCGACAGCGGGCGAGCCGACGACGTAAGGCTCATCGGCCCGGTTTCCGGCCGAGGCTACGACAATGACGCCGGCTTCGACGGCATTGGCGGCGGCCATGGCAGAGGGGTCGGCCGGGCTGCCAAAACCGGCGCTGAGACTCATACTGATGACTTCCACCGCATCGTCGATGGCACCATCGCCATCCGGATCGAGCGCCATCTCGATCGCCGCCACCACCAGGTCCGTTGACCCGCCTTCGTCACTGAACACTTTTAGCGCCAGCAGGAATGCGGCCGGTGCCACACCGGCACCACTATGACCGGTGACACCGAGACCGGCGGCAATGCCGGCCACATGGGTGCCATGACCGTGACGATCGATAGGGTCGGGGTCCGGTTCGGGCGTACTACCGGGTTCGCGCGCGTTATAGGTCGGCCCGGCGAAGTCATAGCCACCAATGACTTTGTCAGTTGGGAAGGTACCCCACTCGATAACCATCGGGTCGTTGAGCAGGAAATCCAGTGGTGCGCCACTGCCGCCGAAACTGGCATGGGTGTAGTCGATGCCGGTGTCGATGATCGCGATGCGTATGCCATCACCGAGACCCTGCTCCCAGGCGAGCGTGGCGCCAATCCAGGGCACACTTCCGTGCAGTTCCGGTTCATGCAGGCGCAGCGCCCGCACCGAGCGCACACCGCGCAGGGCAGCCAGCTGCTCTACCTGCCGGGCGTCGGCGCCGACGATAAATCCGTTGAGAGCCACCTGCAGCCGGTTGTCGATTCGCGCACCGGTCCTTGCTACACGGCTTTCCAGAGCACGTTGCGCCTGACGCAATTCGGCGGCGTATTGCTGCTGCATTGCGCGGGCCGGGGCGCGCCCACTGCTATTGCGGACATCGCTGACCCAGCGGCTGACCGGTGCATCTGCCAGTTCGACAAAGTAGCGGTGGCTGGCGATCTCCGCCTGCAGCGGGACACGCAGTGGCACGGCCGAATCGGCCCCGACCGGCCCACCACACAGTGTGGCCAGCGCGATCAGGGTGGCCGCCCTAGGCGTCGTAACCGCTGACTTCATCTGCGGAAAACTCGACGCCGAGACCGAGCGCAATACGATTAACGAAATTGAAATAAGCCGTGACCAGGTTGACGTCGAGTATCTCGTCGTCGCCGAGGCCCACCTGGCGTAGTTGTTGTATGTCTTTCTCACTGACCGCTGAAGGCGTAGCCGTCAGCTTGGACGCATATCGCATGATGCGCGCATTGCGATCGTCGCCGTCGAGGTAGCGCAGGCCAGCGATTAGCTGGTTGATGCCCGCTTCGTCATTCTCGTAGCGCGCCAGGGCCTCGGCATGGTGGCTGACACAGTAAGCGCAGTTGTTGGTGGCCGAAACGACTACAGCAATACCTTCGCGTTCCCCGCGTGACAGCTTCGATTTGCCGAACAACAGGTGCATGTACAACTCGAGGTGCTTTTGCATCGCCCGCGGGTTGAGACTGTGTACCTGCATAATGTTCGATAGCTTGCCGCGACTGGCGATCAGCTGCTCGTAGATCTCGGCCAGTTCGCCGCTGGCTTCGTCAGTGTCGATCTCTTTGATCCAGCTCATTGAGATTCCTGTTTGGCAAACAGGCGCCCGGGGTCGGCCAGGGCTTTGAACTCGAGCGCATTGCCACTGGGGTCCTGTATAAAAAATGTCGCCTGTTCACCCGGCTTGCCGGCAAACCGCGTCTGTGGCTCGATAAGAAAGTCGACACCGGCCTGGCGCAGGCGTTCCACCAGTTTCTGCCACTGCTCCATCGCCAGCACCGCGCCGAAATGCCGAACTGGAACCGCCTCGCCATCGACCGCGTTGGTTGCCACCTTTGCTTCGCCGGGGGCGACATGCGCGGTCACCTGGTGACCAAAGAAATCGAAATCGATCCAGTGCGACGATTCACGGCCAATATCGCAACCGAGCAGATCGCAATAGAATTCGCGTGTTCGTTCCAGTTCAGTGACCGGAAACGCCAAGTGAAACGGTGTCACGCCAACCAGTCTCGCGGTTTGAGAAAACGTTCATACAACCGGGCCTCCGCGGTGCCGGGCTCGGGCTGATAATCGTACTCCCATCGTGCCAGCGGTGGCAGACTCATCAGGATCGACTCGGTACGACCACCCGATTGCAGGCCAAATAGCGTGCCGCGGTCATAGACCAGGTTGAATTCGACATAACGCCCACGGCGGTAAAGCTGGAACTGGCGTTCGCGTTCGCCAAAGGGCGTCTCACGCCTGCGCGCCACGATCGGTTCGTAGGCCGGCAGGAAATGCTCGCCCACCGAGCGGGTCAGTGCGAAGCAGGTATCGAAGTCCGGCGTGTTGAGATCATCGAAGAACAAACCACCGACCCCGCGTGTTTCATCACGGTGCCTGAGGAAAAAATACTCGTCACACCATTTCTTGTACTGCCGGTAAACATCGTCACCGAACGGCGCGCAGGCGGCCTGAGCGGTGCGATGCCAGTGCTGCGCGTCCTCATCGAAGCCGTAATACGGTGTCAGGTCAAAACCGCCACCGAACCACCAGGTCGGATTGTCGCTGTCTTCGCCGGCGATAAAGAAACGCACATTGGCATGCGCTGTTGGCACATAAGGGTTGCGCGGATGCAGGACCAGCGAAACACCTGTTGCAAGAAATGACTTGCCAGCGAGCGCCGGGCGTGCAGCCGTTGCCGATGGCGGCATCTCGGCGCCGCTGACGTGGGAAAAATTAACACCCGCTTTTTCAAACAATCCGCCATCGCTCAAACAACGGGTATCACCGCCACCGCCTTCTTCGCGTTGCCAGTGGTCGCGACTGAACTGCGCCTCGCCGTCTAGCTTCTCGAATGCGGCAGTCAGCGTATCGTGCAATTGCCGCAACCAGTCAATAACGGCCTGTGTGTCGGGGTTGTCAGTCATAATGAAGTCATCGTAAACGCTTGCCTGTGAGCAGGTCGCTGATCGGTGTGGCACCACCAAGTTCACCAACCTGCCCGACCAGCACATAGTCTACGGCGCTACCCAGTTGTTTGCGCACAGCAAGCGCCGATCGTGCGGCGGCGCGACCGCTGATGTTGGCGCTGGTCGAGACCAGGGCGCTCGCACAGGCATCGCACAAGGCGGCCGCGACCGGATGTGTCGTCAGACGCACGGCAATCGTCGCCCGACCGCCAGTTAGCCAGTCGGGTGCGTGGACGCTGGCGGGTGCGATCCAGGTGACGGGATCGAGACCGGGCACTGCGATGCGATTGCGCTGGCGTGAGTCGAGATTGCCGAGATAGGGATCGAGTTGCTCGATAGTCGAGGCGATCAGGATCAGGCCCTGGCGCCACGAGCGTTGCTTGATATCGAGGATGCGTGCTACCGCGGCGCTGTCATCGGGGTCGCAACCGAGTCCATAAACTCCCTCGGTGGGGTAAGCAATGACAGCGCCTGCAGCGACGAAGTCGGCGGCCAGCTCATAGTGAAATCGGGTTGGCACCGGATTGCCGCGGGCCGGTTAGTCCTGTTCGCCGCTGGTTGTCGCGGACGACGTCTTCTTTTTGGTCGTCTTTTTCTTAGACGTTTTCCTGCGCGTAGTCTTCTTCGCAGTTTTCTTTTTCTTCGCGGTTTTTTTCTTCTTCTTCTTTTTCTTTTTGCTGGCTTTCTTGCGCGAGACTTTCT
Organism: Gammaproteobacteria bacterium; assembly: GCA_013002045.1. Lineage (GTDB taxonomy): Bacteria > Pseudomonadota > Gammaproteobacteria > Steroidobacterales > JABDKV01 > JABDKV01. The sequence continues at coordinate 14,782 of JABDKV010000029.1, read as the reverse complement.
TCGCCGCCTGCTTGAGCTCAGCAGACGCGGTTTTCTTTTTCTTCTTCTTGCCGCGGCGTCCGCGAGCGGGTGCTTTCTCCAGCAACTCCTGGCATTCCGCCAGTGTCAGGCTCTCAGGCTCGCGGTCTTTCGGTACCCGCGCGTTCTTTTCCTTGTTGGTAATGTAAGGCCCGTAACGACCACGTAGTATCTGGATACCTTCGTCAGGCCAGTCGCGAATGAGCCGGTTAGCATCGGCGATTTTTTTCTCTGCCACCAGCTCCAGGGCGCGGTCGAGCTCGATCGTGTAAGGATCGTCGGGCTCCTTGATCGAGACGAACTTGTTGTCGTAGCGCACATAGGGACCAAAGCGACCAATAGCAACGGTGACTTTCTCACCCTCGGGCGTTTCACCGAGATGCCGTGGCAGCTTGAACAGCTCCAGTGCTTCTTCGTGGGTGATCAGCTCCATGCGTTGTCCCGGACGCAGACCGGCAAATTTGGGCTTGTCCTCGTCGTCACGGGTACCGATTTGCACGAACGGCCCGTAGCGACCCATGCGCACACTCATCGGCTTACCGCTCTTGGGGTCAGTGCCCAGATCGCGCGCCTGTACCGCTTCGTCACGACTGACATCGGTCTCGGTGGTCTCGACCAGTTCAGAAAACGGCGTCCAGAAGCGTTCCAGCACCGGCACCCATTCCTCTTCACCACGCGAGATAGCATCAAGCTCGTCTTCGAGTCGCGCTGTGAAATCGTAATCGACGTATTGAGTAAAGAAGCGGGTCAGGAAACTATTGACCACACGCCCGATATCGGTGGGCATGAAGCGCTTGCGGTCCATCTCCACATACTCGCGATGTTGCAAGGTCGAGATGATGCTGGCGTAGGTCGACGGCCGGCCGATACCGAATTCTTCCAGCGCCTTGACCAGGCTGGCCTCGGTGTAGCGCGGTGGCGGCTCTGTGAAGTGCTGCTCCGGCAGGATTTTCTCGAGTTTTACTTTCTCGCCTTCCTTGAGCGGTGGCAGAATGCGGTCGCTGTCGTCGACCTTGGTATCGTCCTGGTCTTCCTGGTAGACCGACATGAAGCCGGGATCGACCAGCACCGAGCCGTTGGCCCGAAAACGATGTCGTTCCGGCCCGTCGGCTCCGGCCAGCAGGTCCACCGCGACAGTGTCGAAGACCGCACTGGTCATCTGGCAGGCCATGGTGCGTTTCCAGATCAGCTCGTACAGACGGAACTGGTCGGAGTCGAGCCTGCCTTTCAGCGATTCGGGTGTGCGTTCAACCGATGTGGGTCGAATGGCCTCGTGCGCTTCCTGCGCGTTTTTCGCCTTGGTCTTGTAGATGCGGGCCTGGTCCGGCAGGTTCTTTTTGCCGTAACGCGAAACAATCAGCCCGCGAATTTCGTCCAGTGCATCGTTGGCCAGGGTAACTGAGTCGGTACGCATGTAGGTAATGAGACCAACTGCCCCTTCACCGGTATCGATACCTTCATAAAGTTTCTGTGCCGTGCGCATTGTTCGTTGCGCACCAAAGCCGAGCTTGCGCGAAGCTTCCTGTTGCAGTGTCGAAGTCGTAAACGGAGCGGCCGGGTTACGACGTCGCTGCTTTTTCGCAATTTTTGCGACCAGCAACTCACCGTCAGCCGCGTCGTATAACGTCTTCTCGACTTCCTGAGCGAGTTTCTCGTTGTCAATGGTGAATTGCCGGACTTTCTCACCGCCGTACTCGACCAGTCGCGAGCCGAAAGTCTTGGTGTCGCTCGACACGCTTGCGTCAACGGTCCAGTACTCACGCGGATTAAACTTCTCGATTTCCTGTTCGCGCTCAACGATCAGTCGCAGCGCCGGACTTTGCACGCGCCCGGCCGACAGGCCGCGACGGATTTTCTTCCACAACAGCGGAGAGAGGTTGAAACCAACCAGGTAGTCGAGGGCGCGACGTGCCTGCTGCGCATTGACCAGGTCATCCGACAGATTCTTCGGATTGTCTATAGCGGCACGTACTGCGTTCTTGGTGATTTCGTAGAAAACGACGCGGAACACTTCTTTGTTATCGAGGGCACCGCGTTCGCGTAACAACTCGGCCAGGTGCCATGAGATGGCCTCGCCTTCGCGATCGGGGTCAGTCGCAAGGTACAGCGCGTCGGCTTTCTTTAATGCCTTGACGATCGCATCGACATGCTTGCTGTTCTTGTCGATGACGTCGTACTTCATCGCAAAATCATTGGCCGGGTCGACCGCACCTTCCTTTGGCACGAGATCGCGCACGTGACCATAGGAGGCCCGTACCACGAAATCTTTCCCGAGGTATTTTTCGATGGTCTTCGCCTTGGCCGGCGATTCCACAATGACGAGATTCTTGCTCATTCGTTTAGTGCCTGATTGCGACGCCGCCAGCGACGCCTGCTGTCCGTATCAGTGCAGGGAGGCGGGGTCGTCCTCGAAGACCAGGTTTTCCATGCGCGCGTAAGCTACCTGTTGGTCGGACTGGCTGTAAAGTACGATCAGGACGATCCACTTGATTTGCTCGATGTCGATATCGTCGTCATCGAGCGCCATAAGCCGGTCAAGCACCAGTTCCAGCTGCTCTGGGTCGAGTATCCCGATCTCGCGCAGCCGCATCAGGTAACCGACAGCCTCGATGCCCAGCCGCCGCGTTTCTTCGTCGGAAAACAGCCGCAGCGCGCCCTTGGTGACCCGATAGGCGGCGGTCAGCTCGCTCTCGTTAAGCTCGTCGAGCCACTCGAAAGCCCGTTCGATATGGGGATCGTCGAAGCCGGCACGGACCAGCTCGCCACGGAGCACGTCGCGATCGGGTTCGGGTTCGATATCGGCATCGGCAAATGTCTCGAACAGGTACATTAGTACGTCGAGCACGCTTTCTTTCATTCAGCCGGTCTCATGGTTGTGCGTGTGTAACCGCCCTGGGGTGACGGCTTTATGTAACCCTGAAGTTCCAGTATCAGCAGCATGGATGAAACCTCCTGCGTCGTCAAACCACTGCGGCGCACGATCGTGTCAGTTTGTGTCGGTTCGAAACCCACCATTTGCAGTAATTTGCCGTAGTCATCGGTGAGTGTTTCCGGAGGCGGCTCAACGGCTTCGGGTTGCTGCGGTGGTGCCAGGACCAGGTCGAGCAAAACGGCCAGCTCACTGAGTATATCGTCGGCCGACTCAACCAGTCGTGCGCCTTCGCGGATGAGCCTGTGGCAACCCCGCGCCAGGGGATTGTGTATCGATCCAGGGATGGCGAATACCTCGCGACCGGCCTCGACCGCGCGATGGGCGGTGATCAGCGCACCACTACGATGCGCGGCTTCCACTACGAGGGTGCCCACCGTCAACCCTGCAATGATGCGATTGCGCTGCGGAAAATGCGCCCGGCGCGCCCCGGTGCCCGGTGGAAATTCACTGACCAGCAGCCCATTGGCTGCGATCTCGTGCGCCAGCTCGTGGGCGCTACGCGGGAATACCCGGTCAAGACCAGTACCACAGACAGCGATGGTCGGCGCCGCTGCCGCCAGCGCGCCGCGATGCGAGGCTGTATCGATTCCGGCTGCCAGCCCGGACGTCACGATCAGCCCCGCCCCGGCCAGGTGTCGCGCAAAAGCGAGTGCTGTCTCAGCCCCCGTCGGTGTCGGGTTGCGGCTACCCACGATAGCCAGCTGCGGTTCGCCAAGTAACGATAGCTGAGAACCCCGAACGAACAACCAGGCCGGTGCGGCCGGGCTGGCCGCCAGCAATTGCGGGTAATCCGGGTGACCGCGCCACAACAAGTGATGACCGGATTGCTTGAGCCAGGCGAGATCCTCATCCAGGCGGTGGCGATCCGGTTCGACGATGGCATCAATTGTGTCGTTGCCGAGCCCGGCCTGACTTAGCGCCTGTCGACTTTGTTCAACGATGTTTTCCGCTGATTCAAATCGTTGCAGAAGTTGCTGTGTGGCTGCAGTCCCCAGTGCCGGGGCGCGCGCGAGAATGAGCCATGCCTGTGCGCTATCCATGACAGCTATGCTGGCATACCGGGCTCGATAAGCAACGTCGAAAAATGGTCTGGCAGCTCAGAATCGGGTTCTGCGTCTGCTGTCACGTGCCGCCGAACGCGACAATGACACCCCAGGGAAGCAGCGCTAGCGTCAGGTAGTAACCGACGGTAGCGAGTCCGCCACTGGCAATAGCACGCCACCAACCGATCTGGTAACAACGACGCAAGGCGACAACGAGGTATACCGTCGATACCAGCAATGCCAGCATCTGCCCCACCAGCAGGTATTGGGGCGTTGAGAGCAGCAGAACCAGCGGCGAGGTGGCGACGACAATGAACGTACAGTAGTGCAGCGCCATTACGAAGTGCAGCTGCAGCAGGCGCTTCGGGAACAACAACTTTAGCCACGGCACGATGAACAGCGGTGCCAGGAAATTGAGCAGTGGAAAAAGCAGCTCAAAGCGTTGGCGCAGCTCAGGATCTTCGATGCCGGTCACGGTGCTGCTATCGAAAAACCCGGCAAAACTCATGATCGCAATAACGATTGCACTGGCAACGACATACAGGCGCAGTGGCGGTGTCTGGCTGGCCCGCTGACCGGCGGCATACAGACGAGTTGCCTGGCCGGGCCTGAAGACGATGTTGCGCAAGGTGCGCAATGCCCGCAAATCCAGATCGGTAAGGCTATCAAAGAGTTCTTTCAGCCAATCTGTCAGCGGTCGTAAAGCGACATCGCCTCGCTGACCGCAACGGGCACAGTACTCAGCAACGTTGTCGTTGCCGCAGTTGGCGCAGTGGGTTGTCATCTACACGGCCTGGGGCAGCTCATCACGCCCCGATTGTGAGACAGGCGCAGTCGTTCTCGCAAACAACAGCCTGGGTGGCTGGCGACTAGGGGTTGCGCACCGTGTCGAGTACTTCGATTTCGTTAGTTGCGCGCATGATCAGGCCAAAGCTCAGGTCGTCGTGCACGTCGAATACCATCATCTCGCCGGAATACTCATCCGGCAGACGCACGGTCGGCGCGAAAATGCCACCCAAAGACGTTGAGGCAAAGCGGTCGCGCTTCTTCTCACCTGTACTGTAAACCGACAGCACATGCCCTGGTTTCATACCGTCGCTGGCACCGAGATTGATAGACACTATCTGGTAGGAGCCGATCAGCGAAACGCCGTCAACAACATGCATGATGCGACCTTCAACCTGGCGCTCGGGAGCGCTGGGGAAGAAGTTCAGCGGCAGAGCGGGGTCGTCCAGTATCAGACGGTCGCCCATTAGCGCTTCGCGCTTCGATTCGGTCAGGAACATAGTGGCGGGATCGCCCTCGTCGGTGATGCGGCCCTCACCCACGTACAAACCTTCGTAGCCGAACAGCTTGCCACTATCAGGGTCGCGCAACGGGTCACCGACATGATAAATGCGGTAACGCGTGCCAGCGGGCGCATCTGTGCCACGGACATAAACGTGGAAGCCCGAGCCAGCCATCAGGTGACTCTCCCGGATATCGAAAATGTACGGCGATTTGCGCACGGTCTTCTTGTCGAGCACGGTCGGCTTCGACAGAAACGCGGCAATGACATCGTAAGGAATGGTGGTAATGGCTTCGTCTATAGATTCGTAGCGCACCTGCGGTGACATGCGGGAATCGGTGCCGGTCAGGACCATGTCGCGTTCCAGCATGATGCGCGGCTGTCCGTCGACCCAGACCAGTCGCAGCACATCGCCGGGGTAGATCAGGTGCGGATTATCAATCTGCGGATTGACATACCAGATCTCAGGCCACAGCCAGGGATCGTCAAGAAACAGCCCGGAGATATCCCACAGCGTATCGCCACGCTTGACCGTGTAACGTTCAGGCGCACCGGGTGCCAGCGGCACGGCGGCACGGGCCTGCGCATACTGGACCACCTCGGTCTCGGCAACGGTGGTGTCATAGACCGGCTGCACATAGGCAACTTCGGCGTCCGCCTCGTTTCCGACCACAGAGACATCAGCCTTGCGATTCATCATGCTGCACGCACTGGTCAAAGAAATCAGCCCTACCAGGGCTGCACGGACGAAAATTGGGTTTGGCATGTAGTTCGCGCTCCAGTCGTCGTTGTCGCGGTATACTAATAAGGCATGACAGCGGGACAGACCGGGGAACATTGCTGCGACGCAACGTGTCCAAGCCATGGGCGCACCGCCGCCGGAAAACGACCCTAAATCCTGACTTGTCATAACTTTATCAGCTTCAACTAGTAGTTTGCACGAAGTCGATCGTTAATTTGCGGCACAGTTCACACATGACGAAACTCACAATCCTCGAATTTCCCGACCCCCGCCTGCGTACCGTGGCGAAACCGGTCGAAACCATCGATGCTGCCCTGCGGCAGATGATCGATCGCATGTTCGACACGATGTATGAAGGTCCTGATGGCCGCGCCGGCATCGGGCTGGCAGCAACCCAGGTAGATTTCCATAAGAGGTTGATTGTTATCGATGTTTCTGCCGATCGCACGGAGCCCTATGTGCTAATCAACCCGGAAATCGTCGGCCGTGAGGGTCAGGTGATCAGCGAGGAGGGTTGCCTGTCGGTGCCGGATGTCTACGCCAAGATCGAGCGCGCCGAACAGGTGACAGTGAAAGCGCTGGATCGCGATGGTGAGCCTTACGAACTTGAGGCCGACGGTCTGCTGGCCCGCTGTATCCAGCACGAGATGGATCACCTAGAGGGCAAGCTGTTTGTCGATTACCTGTCGGATCTCAAGCGCCAGCGGGTACGCAAGATGCTGCAAAAGGCCCGTCGCCAACGCGAGCAGGAAGCTGGTCACGCGCCACAATTCTGACGGCACCACGCCTGGAAAACTCGCCCAAAAGGATCATCTTCGCTGGCACGCCCGAATTCGCAGTGCCATCGTTGCAGCGCCTGCTGTCTACCGGCGGCGATGCATACCGCGTTATAGCGGTCTATACCCAGCCGGACAGGCCCGCCGGTCGCGGACGCAAGCTGCGTCCCGGCCCGGTCAAGCAGCTGGCGCAGGAACACGATATCGCCGTGTACCAGCCGCAGCGCCTGCGCGGTAGCGAAACACTGGCGGAAATGCGCGAATTGCAGCCCGATCTCATGGTGGTCGCCGCCTACGGGCTGTTATTACCGCAGGCCGTACTCGATTTGCCCAATCTGGGTTGCATCAATGTCCACGCGTCGCTTTTGCCGCGCTGGCGCGGGGCGGCCCCGGTGCACTACGCCATACTCAATGGCGACCCGGTAACCGGTTGCACGCTGATGCAAATGGAAGCGGGTCTCGATACCGGGCCGATGCTGTGTCAGCGCGAGACGCGCATCGGTGAGCATGAAACCTGTGGCGAGTTAACCGCGCGTCTGGCCGGGCTCGGGGCTGACCTGCTGGTGGATTCGATGACCGCGCTGCTGGTGGGCGCACTGACACCGGTAGCGCAAAACGATGAACGTGCTACCCATGCTCCGAAGATTCCCAAGCAGGCAGCCGCGGTTGACTGGGGCCAGCCCGCAGTGGAACTGGAGCGCAAGATTCGGGCATTTAACCCATGGCCGGTAGCGCAAACGCAGTGGGATGGGCGCCAGTTGCGTCTGTGGCAGGCGTCGGTACGCACCGGTGCCGATCGTGACCTGCCGGCGGGAACGGTTATTGACTGTCACGATGACGCCATCGCAGTGCAAACCGGTGACGGTGTGCTGGCGATTACCGAGTTGCAAATGGCCGGCAAACGCCGCACGTCCGCGGCCGCGTTTGTCAACGCTGTCGATCTCGATGGCGTGGTGCTCGGTCGTGAATCGCAGCAATAAGACTGCCCGCAGCGTCGCTGCGCAGGTCATCGCGACCGTTATCGCGCGTCGCGCTTCACTCGATGGCGCCTTTGCCGCCCGCCAGGATGATCTTGCGGATAGCCGTGAGCGCGCTTTCGCACGGGAGATAGCCAGCGGAACAGTGCGCTGGTTTTTTCGTCTCAACACCATGCTCACGCAATTGAGTGAGCGACCACCGCGCGACCAGCTCGTAACGGCAGTGGTGCTGAGCGGTTTATACCAGCTGGGCTACATGCGCGTGCCGGAGCACGCCGCGATTGATGCCAGTGTCGAGACCGTGCGGCTATTGGGTAAACCGCGCGCCGCCGGTTTTGTTAACGCGGTGCTGCGACGCTACCAGCGGGAAAAACAACAGATCGATGCCGAGGCCGATCGTCGTCCAAATAGCAAATTTGCTTACCCGCGATGGCTGCTGCAGGCGTTGCGCGAGGACTGGCCTGATCGGCACGAGGCACTATTGCGCGCCGGCAACGAGCGTGCGCCGATGTGGTTACGTGTCGACACGCGACACGTTACTGTCAGCGACTATGCTGAAAAACTCGACGCACTGGGTGAGCAACCCGGGGTCAGACATCCGCTGGTGACGACGGCAGTCCGACCCGGCACGCCCGTTGCGGTATCGCAACTGCCTGGTTTTGGGGAGGGACTGGTCAGCGTGCAGGATGCTGGCGCGCAGCTGGCGGCGCCGTTGCTCGATGTCGCCGACGGAATGCGGGTGCTCGATGCCTGTGCGGCACCCGGTGGCAAGAGCCTGCATCTGTTACAGACGGCCGACATTGAGTTGGTAGCGGTAGATAACGACGCCGGGCGGCTGGCCCGCATCGAGGAGAACTTCGAACGGGCTGGCGTCAGTGCCAGGCTCGTGCATGCCGATGCCGCGTCCGCAGGGTGGTGGGATGGCAAGGCGTTCGACCGCATCCTGCTCGACGTGCCGTGCTCGGCAACCGGGGTCATTCGCCGCCATCCCGATATCAAGTTATTGCGACGACCCGGCGATATTGCGCAACTGGTGTCCGTTCAGCAGGCGCTGCTGGCGCGTAGCTGGTCGCTACTCGCACCCGGGGGCGTGCTGCTCTATTCGACCTGTTCAATCCTGCGTCGTGAAAATGAAGCTGTGGTTAGCGCGTTTGCAGACGAAACTGAGACGGCACGGGTTGACGAGATAGCAGCAGACTGGGGTGTGGTGGCCGGTCCCGGGCGCCAGATTTTGCCCGGGGAGGCAGGCATGGACGGCTTCTATTATTCTAGGCTGCAGCGCATCGGATGATGCGTGAGCAAAATCATGTTGTGCCGATTCGATAATCTTTTTGCCCGTGCGCTGGCGGCGCTGACAGTCCTGGTCGCCTGCCTGTTGCCCGCGATTGCCTGCGCCAAGGGTGATTTCTCGGTACGCAGTGCGCTCGCGTACGAACGCGACGGTGTCTATTACATTGACGCCAACATCTATTACGAACTCAACGAGGCGGCGCTGGAAGCACTGCAAAGCGGGGTCGCACTGACCTTCGAAGTGCAGATCGAAGTACGCCGTGTGCGGCGCTGGCGACCGGACAGCTCGGTGGCCAACCTGCTGCAGCTTTATGAGTTGCAATATCATGCATTGAGCGAGCGCTATATCGTGCGCAATCTCAACAGTGGCGAACAGGACAATTTCCTGACGCTGAGTGCGGCCTTGCAGTCGCTGGGCGACATCGATGGCCTGCCATTGCTCGACGCGGCGCTGCTCAGGGACCGGCCGTCTTACGAGGTACGCATCAAGGCGGTCCTCGATATACGCTCGTTCCCGGGACCACTGCGCCTGTTGTCGGCGTTTTTTGGCGACTGGCGACTCGCCAGTAAATGGTACAAGTGGCGTCTGCCACCATGATCCGCGCCGTCGTTACATCGCTCAGCATCGCAGCCATAGTCCTGCTGCTCGCGTCACTGTGGTTGCTGGTGGACAGCACCGGCGACGCTGGCGATTTCAGTCGCATTCACGAGCTGGTGCTGTTCATCAACGTCGCCGGCGTGGTCGTGCTGCTGCTGTTGATCCTCGGCAACCTGGTGCGGCTGGCACGCGAGTATCGCCAGCATCTGCCGGGAACGCGGCTCAAGGCGCGCATGGTGGCGATGTTCGTGGTACTGGTCGTGTTGCCGGTCGTGGTTGTCTATTATTTCTCGCTGCAGTTCCTGCACCGCGGTATCGACAGTTATTTCGATGTACAGGTCGAGACGGGTCTCGACGATGCACTGCGTCTCAGTCGCAGTGCGCTCGACCTGCGTATGAGCGATTACCTCGAACGTACCCGCGAAATGGCTGTGACCATCAGCGATCTCGACGAGATTTCGCTGTATACGCGTCTGGATGAATTGCGTCGTACCAGTGGCGCGGCCGAGTTGTCAGTCATCGGGCCCAATCGCAAGATCATTGCCACCAGTTCTGAAGAAGGTCCCGGATCGATGCCATCGCTGCCGGGCGAGGACGTGCAGCTGCAGGTGCGCCAGGGGATGGCGTTTGTCGGACTCGACCCGTTGCCACACGGCGGTTTTGCTATCCGCACTGCGGTGACGGTACCCAAGACCCGGCCAACCAACGAAACACGCTTGTTGCAGGGCCTGTTCCCGGTGACCGGTCGGCTCAGTGGCCTGGCCGAGTCGGTGCAGCAGGCTTACAACCGTTACGGCGAAGCCGCCTACCTGCGGACACCGCTCAAATACAGCCTGACATTGACACTGTCACTGGTATTGCTGGTGTCATTGCTGGCTGCGGTCTGGGGTGCGTTTGTCTGGTCACGACGACTGGTGGCGCCGATCCAGTCACTCGTCGCCGGTACACGTGCGGTCGCCGAAGGTCACTACGATACCCAGCTGCCGACCCCGACTCGCGATGAAATTGGTTTCCTGGTCAATTCGTTCAACGATATGACCCGACGTCTGGCCGACGCGCGCGAAGAAGCAGCACGCAGCCAGCACGCTGTCGAGGGTGAACGCGCCAACCTGGCTGCGGTGCTGGCCGGCCTGTCGAGCGGTGTTATTGCTCTCGAACCGGACCTGTCCATACGTATAGTCAATCGTGCCGCCGGTGCAATCCTCGGCGCTGACCTGCAGACCCGTGTTGGCGCGCCGTTGACCATGACCGGTCTCAATGCACCGCTGCTGGATCAGTTTGCCGCCGTCGTACAGCAACATATCGATTCGGGCGAGTTGAGCTGGCGCGACGAGGTGATCCTGCGTGCCGATGCCGGTCGACGTGTGTTGAACACAGCCTGTACCGCACTGGCTGGCGGTGGCGATACGCCCTCCGGTTATGTTGTCGTTTTCGACGACATCACCGCCTTGTTGCAGGCGCAGCGTGACGCCGCGTGGGGTGAGGTGGCGCGGCGCCTCGCCCACGAGATCAAGAACCCGTTGACCCCGATCCAGCTTTCGGCGGAACGGTTACGCAAGCGTTATATCGACACCATGAATGAGACCGATGCTCGTGTGCTCGATCGTGCGACGCATACCATCGTGCAGCAGGTTGAAGCGATGAAGTCGATGGTCGATGCGTTCAGCGAGTATGCTCGCGCACCGGCGCTGGACCTGGCGCGGGTCGAAATAAACCGCATCGTTTCCGAGGTTGCCGAGCTTTATCGCACTCGCGAACTGGGGATGGACCTGGTGGTCGAGCTGGACCAGTCGCTGGGCAGCATCGAAGCTGATGCCGGGCGCCTGCGACAGATACTGCACAACCTGTTGCGCAATGCCGGCGAAGCGCTGAGTAGCGATGGTGGCAGTGTGCGCATCAGCACCCGGCGTTATAAAGAGGGCCCGGCAGGGCTGGCCGAAATCGTCGTCGAAGACGATGGCCCGGGGTTTTCCATCGGCACCGACCAGGTGTTCGAGCCCTACGTGACAAGTAAGACCAAGGGCACCGGACTCGGCCTGGCTATCGTCAAGAAGCTGGTCGAAGAACACGGTGGCCGCATCGAGGCAGAGAACCGTAGCGGAGGCGGTGCCCGCGTCAGGGTACAGCTGCCGGCAGACGAAGACGGGCGTGCATTACTGCTGCATGCACGCACGACACCGCGGGTATCGGGAGGAGGCATGGCATGAGCGCCGCAAACATACTGGTCGTCGATGATGAGGTCGATATTCGCGAGCTGTTACAGGAAATCCTGTCAGAGGAGGGCTACTCGGTTGTAACTGCTGCGGATGCGGTTGCTGCCCGCGAGGCCCGGGCCAGCTCCGAGCCCGACCTGGTGCTGCTCGATATCTGGATGCCCGACACCGACGGCATCACGCTGTTGCGTGAGTGGGCCGAGGCTGGCAATGCACCACCGGTAGTCATGATGTCGGGTCATGGCACGGTCGAGACGGCAGTGGAGGCGACCCGCCTGGGTGCGTTTGATTTCATCGAGAAGCCGGTGTCGCTGGCCAAGTTGCTGCATATGGTCGAGCGTGCCCTCACGCAGCAACCAAAACAGCGTTCGCGACAGATCGGGGCACGCACCATCACACCGCTTGGAAAGAGCGAAGTGATTCGCACCTTGCGCGAACAGGTCAAGCGCGCTGCAAAACACGATAGCAATGTCCTGTTCGTCGGTGAGGTCGGCACCGGGCGTGAAGCCTTCGCCCGTTACATACATAAGCTCAGCCGTCGCGCGGAAGCACCGATGATTACGTTGGTCGCAGGCTCGATTACTGCCGACAACGCCGAGGAACAGTTATTCGGGAGCGAATCGGGTGACGAGATCACAGCCGGCTACCTCGAGCGCGCCAATGGCGGGACGTTGTTCCTCAACGAGATCGAGGATTTGCCCGAGGTGGCACAGACGTTGTTGCTTAGTGCATTGGAAATGTCGGCCTATCGCCGCCGCGGTGGCCACGTCGAACACAATATGGACGTGCGTTTCATCACCTCCGCCAAGCCCAGTGTCGACCGCGCCATGGATCGTGACGCGTTGCGCCGCGACCTGGTTGCCCATCTCAATGTCATTCGGCTGCGTATTCCGCCGCTACGTGAATACAACGAAGATGTACCGGACCTGTTGCGCTATTACGTCGAAAAGCTGGTAGACGACCAGGGGCTGCCATTACGCCGTTTCAGCGTGGCTGCGCAGAACCGGTTACGCAACTACCCGTGGCCGGGCAACATTCGTGATCTGAAGAACATGGTGCACCGGCTGCTGGTGCTTGGTGGTGACGAAGACATCTCGCTGACCGAGGTCGAGGAGGCGCTGTCGGTGGAAACGCCGGCGCAGGAATCTCTGGTCAAGCGTGACCTGCTGGCATTGCCGTTGCGTGAGGCCCGCGAGCAATTCGAGCGCACTTACCTGCAGCAGCAACTCGAACTTTGTGGTGGCAAGGTAGGAAGACTGGCCAAGCGTGTCGGCATGGAACGCACCCACTTGTACCGCAAGCTGCGTACCCTCGGAGTCGAGTTCGGGTCGTCGTCGGACGACTAGTTATTCAGCTACTCGCAGGATAAGTGCGTCGACACGGGATTCGCGCAAGCGACGTCGCGCCCGCTGCGCCTCGGTAAAGCTGGCGAAAGGTCCAAGCCGGACACGATGCCAGCGATTGTCGTCTATGGTGACATTCTGGATCTGTGATTCCATGCCGAGCAGCGCCAGTTGCGCCTTCATCCGATCGGCATCGTTGAAATTACGAAACGACCCGGCCTGCAGTATATAGACGCTGTCGCCGGCCTGGTCCTCCGCGCGCGCGGTTCCTTCGTCGTTACTACCGACTTCACGCTCAGTTTCGGGAATGACGACCTCGAACCGCGGCAGCATGTCATAGAAATCAAATCGCGACTCGGGTTCTTCGTCGGCCGGTACCTCGCGCGCCGAGGACGGGATAGCCGATGTGTCAGGCGCCGGCAACGCGGGTTCGACCGCGGTTGACTGGCGCAGGTGAACCGCCAGCGCAACTGCCAGCCCCAGCCCGAGACCACCAAGACCCCAGACCCAACCCGGTGTCGATTCTTTCTTGCGCCTGCGGCTGTTCTTATAGTCGCGTGGCATTTACATCGAGGCGGGTGCCGAGACACCCAGCAAGGCCAGGCCGTTTGCCAGCACCTGGCGGGTTGCGGCAAACAGGGCCAGTCGTGCATCGCGTCGTTCGGCTTCGGTGTCGCGAATGATCGGTGGCAACGAGTCGTCGTTGTAATAGCTGTTGAGATCGCTGGCCAGCTCGCGCAGGTAGTGCACGACATGGTGTGGCGCGCGTTTGTGGGCGGCCAGTTCGATGACTTCGGGAAAGCGACTCAGTTTGCCCACCAGTGCCGTCTCGCCATCGTGGTCCAGTCGCACCAGGTTGGCCAGGCCACGCCCGCGATTCCACTGCTGCCCCTCATTGTCGAGCTTGCCGAACACGTTACAGATCCGGGCGTGAGCGTACTGGATGTAATAGACCGGGTTTTCCTCGGTACGCGAGCGTGCCAGGTCGACATCGAAATTCAGGTGCTGGTCGTTTGACCGCATAACGTAGAACAGACGCGCGGCGTCGTTGCCGACATCGTTGCGTAGCTCACGCAAGGTGATGAACTGCCCGGAGCGGGTCGACATCTGGGCTTTTTCACCACCGCGGTATAGCGTGACGAACTGCATCAACTGGACTTCGAGCGCGTCCGCGGGCTCACCCAATGCCTGCAGTCCCGCCCGGATGCGCGCAACGTAACCGTGATGATCCGAGCCGAGCACGTCAAGCAGGATATCCATGCCGCGCTGACGCTTGTCATAGTGATATGCGATATCGGGTGCAACGTAGGTGTGCTGGCCGTTGTCACGGATTACGACCCGATCCTTCTCGTCGCCGTACCTGCTTGAACGGAACCAGGTGGCCCCATCCTGCTGGTACAGATCGTCGTTGCGTTCAAGTACAGCCAGCGCTTTTTCTATGAGCTTGTCTTCGACCAGCTGGCGCTCGGAAAAAAAGCGATCGTACTCGATACCAAATTCGGCCAGGTCCTCGCGTATATCTGCCAGGACCGATTCCAGCGCTGTCGTCGCCACCAACCTGT
>JABDKV010000021.1 GCA_013002045.1 Gammaproteobacteria bacterium | reverse complement strand
TGGTCCAGGGTGCAGTGCAGAGTCTGAGTCGTTCGTATTACGCGCGGCTTATTCCAGCGGACAAGCCGGGTGAGTTCTTTGGTTTGTTCAATATGGTTGGTCGGTTTGCAGCCATCATCGGGCCGATACTGGCGGGCACGGTTGTGATTGTGGGTGGTAATCCACGACTGGAGATTATTGCAATCCTGCCGCTGTTTATTATCGGTGGCGGCTTATTCGCGCTGGTGCGTACTTCAGCTGGTCGCGCTAATCCCCCGTAGGAGCGGCTTCAGCCGCGATTCTTCCTAACGACGGTCTGTCGGGCTGGCTGCGGCTCTTTCTTCGTAGGAGCGGCTTCAGCCCCGATTCTTTCTAACGACGGTCTGTCTGATCGGTCGAGTTTTGGTGTTGGAAGAACGCTTCGTGAGGGAGCTGGCTTTGTGGGCACAGGCCTTTCGCCGCTAAATCCGTCAGGCCATCCATGGCCTGCCGGAATCGGGCGCGTCTTGCTCGGGCGTCCTGCTTCACTCGCCGCGCACGACGCCGCGAAAGGCCTGCGCCCACAAAGCCAGCTCTCGCCAGATTGGGGTTGCGGCTCTTTCTTCGTAGGAGCGGCTTCAGCCGCGATGGATCGCGCAGCGATCCGTAGGAGGGGCTTCAGCCCCGATTCTTTCTGCCGACGGTGTGTCGGGTTGGTTGAGTTTTGTCGTTGGAAGAATGCTTCGTGGGTCAGCGGCAGGCTGGTGTGGTGTGGGAGGGGTCAGGCGGATCGGATGGCGCGGCGGAGTTCGCTAAGGCTGGTTTGGGGGTTGGGGGTGTAACGCAGGTCAAGGTACAGGTTTGTTACCAGATGGATCAGGTCGGCGCGTTCGGGGTGTGCTGCGCTGACCCGGGCAGCGAAATGCAATGGCGCCTCGGCGGGGCGGCGGCCACCTTCGGCGGGTGCTATGTTGCGACAGAATCGGTCATAGAGTCGTGTCAGCGCATCGGCGCGTCGTGGTCGTGACTGCCATAACAGGTGGACGGACAACAGGCCGACGACGATGCCGATCAGCGCCAACATGGTCAGTAGCATCTTGCGCAGGCTTGGATCCCGCATGCCAAGCAGTTTCAGAAAATCGATCTGCTTGTTGCGACTGAATCCGAGTACCCATTCATTCCAGCCGTTGTTGAAGGCATCCCAGCCCAGTTGCAGGTTGTAGAGCAACTGGCTGGCACGGAACAGCGATGGCAGGGTTTCGCCGTCGGGTACCGATCCGGCTACACCGAGTTCGACGCGGGCAGGGGCGACAGCCGCGGTCGGATCGACTCGCACCCAGCCACGATCGGGCAGCCAGACTTCTGACCAGGCATGGGCATCTGACTGGCGAATGGTCATGTGGCCGGTATAGGGATTGACCTCACCACCCTGGTAACCGACTACAACGCGGGCGGGAACTCCAGCGGCGCGCATCAGTAACGAGAAGGACGATGCGTAGTGTTCGCAGAAGCCACGGCGTGACTGGAACAGGAATTCGTCGACGGCATCATCACGGTTCAGTGCCGGTGGCGACAAGGTGTAGAAAAATTGTTCGTTGCGAAACAGGTACAGCGCCCGGTTGACGATCTCGGCATCGCTGCTCAACTCGCTGCGCCATTGCTGTGCCAGTTCCTGCGTGCGCGGGTTCAACCGGGTATCGAATTGGGTGTCACGACGCATTTCCCAGTCAGCGGCTGTCAGACTGGCGCTGTACTCGGGCCACGATTCCACCCGGTACTGGTAGAGCTGGGTGACCGGTTTGTTACGCGTCAGGCGACGATCGTTAGTCAGGTAGCTGCCGCGTGGCAGACTGGCAGGATCTGCCTGCTCGAGCGCAAACAGCCAGTGCTGGTGGTGTGGCTCGAGCATGATTTCGTATCCGATTGCGTTGCTGAGCGGCTGTAGTGTGTCGGGATTGAGATTGCGGTCGCGGGCCTTGAATACACTCCAGGTGCGGCCATCGAAATTACTCAATACCAGTCCGCGCCAGTATCGATCCTTGCGTGGCGGCGGTGTGCCATCGAATTTGACACGGAAGGCCACCGCTTCGGACTCCAGCAGTTCAGTTATAGATCCCGGGCTCATGCTGTCGGACAAGCCTGTAACGGCTGCATTTTCGGCACGTGGGATGGCCCAGAACGGACCGGAAAATCGCGGGAACAGGACGAACGCGATAATCATCAGTGGTACTGCCTGTGCCAGCAGGATTCCACTGCGTGACAAAGCGCGACGCCAGGCCAGTGGTGGTGCAGCGCTTGCCGTTTGCATCAGCGCCGTGGTCACCAGCCATACAGCCGGTATTGCAGCCAGCGCGGTAAATACTGACTGGGCAAACAGGAATTGCGTAACGATCAGGAAGTAGCTGATCAGTATCAGTACGACCAGGTCACGGACATAGCGCGTTTCGGTCAGTTTCAATGCCGACATGACGAGCAACAATGCGCTACCGGCTTCGAGACCATTGATACTGCGATAACTCAGCAATACCCCGGCGAAACCGGCAGCGGCCAATAGCAGGCGCACCACAACGCCAGGCAGCCGGTAACGCCCGGTGATGGCGGCGAGGCGCCAGCTAACCGTGAACGCCATCAGTACAAACGGCCACCACGGCAGGTGCATGACATGCGGCAACGATGTCAGAACAAGCGCCGCCAGCGTCCACAGCAAACGCGGTGTATCGACGACCTGTGTTGCCGCTTTCACAACAGTGCCAGCGCGCGCAGGCAGCGCTCGCGGTGTATGGGTCCGAGATCGGCGCCAATGACCTGTTCCGGCAAGCGCAGGCCGTAGGCATGACCGCGCTGATCAGCGTCGAGTATCCAGCGAGTTAGTTGCGAGATACGTGCCTCACCGGTCATCTGGTCGAGACTGTCGTAGTCGAAAACATGCGTTGTGACATCGGCTCCGGTGTACTGGCGAACCACCAGGGACTCGTCCCGGGCGAACGCTTTCCAGGCAATATGCCGTGGCGAGTCGCCATCGCGGAAATTGCGCAGGCCACTGAAGTCGGCGTCTCCGTGGCGGCGATCGGCGCTGCCGGCGGTATCGGTCTCGACTGCGGGTGGTTCCAGACCAGGCGGTGCCGGTCGTGGGTATACGAGCACACGCCAGTCCGGGTGTATCCAGGCCCAGCAATGAAACAGTCCGAGAGGGAAGGTCGAGAATACGGTGAAACGATCGATGGATTGCCAGCCACGACGGCTGGTATTGACGGTCAATGACAATGCCTGGTGTTCACCCGGTTCGAGATGAATGCATTCAGATGTCGATTGTTGTCGCAAGGTCAGTCCGAAACGGGCAGCACGCGCATCGTTGATCAGCGTCACCGAGAATTGTGCCGGGTGCCCGGCAAACGCAGAGCCGGTCGCGCCGAGGCGCAGGCGCAGCCGTGACAGGTTGCGATGACAGTGATGCATGGTTACGACAGCGAGGCCGGCCAGCAGAAACGCCAGCGCCAATCCAAGGCTGTTGTTGTAATTGAGACCGCCGATCAGCATGGCCAGCAGTAAAAAACCGAAGGCGATGCCCTGTGTATTCGGCAGGATATAGATACGACCGCTATTGAGCGTGATATCACCGCTATCGGGTCCCTGTCGTTTGCGCGCCCAACCGCGCAGGCGAGCACGTAAGCGGGAAAATATTGATCGTAGCCAGGCCACGGGGGTGATCAGGGTATGGCGACGTTGTCGATAACGTACTGGCCGATTTCGGTGGACGACTGCGGCGCCTCTTCGTCGGCAGGTCGCAGCCGGTGGCCAATGACGGACGGCGCTACAGCCTGCACATCTTCAGGCAGCACGCCACGATGTCCGGCCATCAACGCCCATGCCTGTGCCGCACGCAGCAGGACGATACCGGCGCGGGGTGACAGACCTGCTGCAAACTCCGCTGATTCGCGGGTGTAGCGAATAATCTCCTGAACGTAAGCGACCAGGGCGTCGGTAACCGGCACATTCGGGACGCGTTGCTGCCACTGTGTCAGTTGCTCTGGTGTCATGACTGGTTGCAGGTTGGCAACCAGGTCACGTCGGTCGGCACCGGTGAGCAGTGTCTTTTCGACTGCCGGGTCCGGGTAGCCGAGTTCAATGCGCATCAGGAAACGATCCAGCTGTGACTCGGGTAGTGGGAACGTACCGATCTGATAGGTCGGGTTCTGCGTGGCCACAACGAAAAAAGGTTCCGGCAACGGGTGTGTGACTCCATCGGCGGTTACCTGGTTCTCTTCCATCGCTTCGAGGAGCGCGCTTTGCGTTTTTGGGGTAGCGCGATTGACCTCATCGGCGAGGACCAGCTGGGCAAAGACCGGGCCGCGATGGAATTGGAAACTGCTACTTTCGCGATCGAATATCGATACACCGATAATGTCGGCCGGCAACAGGTCACTGGTGAACTGGATGCGCTGGTAGCTCAGCCCAAGGGTGGCTGCGAGCGCATGGGCCAGGGTGGTCTTGCCGACACCGGGGATATCTTCAATCAGCAAATGCCCACGGGCCAGCACGCAGGCGATCGCCAGCCGCAGTTGCCGGGGCTTGCCCAGGATAATCTCATCGAGGGCCGCGAGTACGTCGGCGAGCGCAGCGCCGGTTTGCGAGTCGGGCAAGGCAGTCATGGTCATACAGGTCTCCGCTGGCTGCTCACAGGGCCGTCAGTGCCCTGCTGAACACTCAATTCTGATCGAGCAGCGCGGTCACCCGTGTGATCTGGGTCTCTAATTCGTCGATCGCTGCCCGCGAGGTGGCCACACGCTCGCGCTCGGTGGCCACGACTTCGGCGGGGGCATTGTCGACGAACCTCTGGTTAGACAGCTTGCCCTCACTGCGTTTCAGGTCAATCTCGATTTTCTGCCGCTTACGCAACAATCGCTCGTGTTCGGCCGCCGGATCGATCAATCCGGCCATCGGCACGAGGATTTTCATGCGCCCATGCAAGGCCGTCGCGGCGGGCGGAATATCGTCACCGTCTGCCACGTAATCGAGGCTCTCGACCCGGGCCAGGCTATGCAGATAGACCGCGTGGGTCTGGGCCAGTTCGCGATCGGTGTCGCTGGCATCCTGCAACAGCACCGTCAACGGTTTGACCGGGCTGATATCCATCTCCCCGCGTATCTGGCGAATACCAAGGATGAAGTCGCGGATCCAGTCGATTTGTGCCTCGGCCTGGGAATCGCGGGCAAAATCATCCTGTGCGGGGTAGGGCTGCAACATGATGGTGTCGCCGCTGCGACCCGCCAGCGGTGCCAACCGTTGCCAGATTGCCTCGGTGATGAAAGGCATGATTGGGTGCAGTGCGCGCATCAGGGCCTCGAGCACGGTCACCAGCGTGTGACGAGTGGCCTGCTGTCGTTGCGGGTCCTGGTCATCCCCGTGTAGCACGGGTTTCGACAGCTCCAGGTACCAGTCACAGAATTCGTGCCAGGTGAATTCATAGAGGGCGCGTGCGGCCAGGTCGAAGCGATAAATGGCTATCTGCTCACGGACGCTGTGAATGGTCGCAGCCAGGCGCGAGCGAATCCAGTGATCGGCAAGACCATAGTGTTGTTCGTCAGTCGGCTGGCAATCGGCGTCCTCGGTGTTCATCAACACATAGCGGGATGCATTCCAGATCTTGTTGCAGAAGTTCCGGTAGCCCTCAACCCGACCGAGGTCGAAACGGATGTCACGTCCTGTTGTAGCCATCGATGCATAAGTGAAGCGCAGAGCATCGGTGCCAAAGGCGGGTATACCGTCTTTGAATTGTTTGCGCGTAGCTTTCTCGATGCGCTTGCGGATGTGCGGTTGCATGAGATTGGCAGTGCGCTTCTCGACCAGCGCTTCGAGATCGATGCCGTCGATCAGGTCGAGCGGGTCGAGTACGTTGCCCTTGGCTTTGGACATTTTTTGCCCGTCTTCGTCCCGGATCAGCCCATGGATGTAAATATCGCGAAATGGCACCTCACCGGTGAACCGCAGTCCCATCATGATCATGCGTGCCACCCAGAAGAAAATGATGTCGAAGCCGGTAACAAGGGCCGTGGTCGGATAAAAAGTTTTTAGCGCATCGGTCTGCTCGGGCCAGCCGAGGGTAGAGAATGGCCATAACGCTGAGGAGAACCAGGTGTCGAGTACGTCCTCGTCCTGGCGCAGTGTTGTCGTGGTAGCGATATCGTTCTGTTTCCGGACTTCGTCCTCGCTGCGACCGACGTAGCAGTTGCCCGCGTCGTCGTACCACGCCGGGATGCGGTGACCCCACCACAGCTGCCGGCTGATACACCAGTCCTGGATGTTGTACATCCACTCGTAATAGGTGCGGCTCCAGTTCTCGGGGATAAAGCGAATGCGACCGGATTCGACCGCTTCAATGGCCGGTTTGGCAAGCGGTTCGGCTTTGACGTACCACTGGTCAGTTAATAACGGTTCGACCACGGCGTTGCTGCGATCGCCTCGCGGCACCTTGAGTTTGTGAGGCTCGGTTTTCTCCAGCAGGCCGAGTTCATCGAGATCGGCGACGACTTGCTTGCGTGCTTCGAAGCGGTCGAGTCCGCGGTATTGTTCCGGTACTTCGTTGTTGAGCGTCCCTTCCGGATTCATGATGTTAATCATCGGCAGGGTGTGGCGCTGGCCGATGTCGTAGTCATTGAAATCATGCGCGGGGGTGATCTTGACGCAACCACTACCGAATTCGGCATCGACGTAATCATCGGCAATAACGGGGATCGTGCGACCGGTCAGTGGCAGATCGATCTCGGTACCGATGAACTGCTGGTAGCGCTCGTCAT
>JABDKV010000277.1 GCA_013002045.1 Gammaproteobacteria bacterium | reverse complement strand
CGATATCGAATGCCGGCAGGATATGCACGTGAGTCAGGCCCGCAGCGGCCAGCGCTGCAAGATGGTTGGTGCCATCGCTGCCGCTGGAGGCAAATGCCCCGTACTTGCCACGCTGGGCTTCGGGCACTGAGGCATCCAGCGCACTAAAGTCACGAATGTGTAGCTCGTAAATCGAAATATCTTCCGGCGCATCAAGATCGGGCTTGACCATGCTGTCCCAGTTGGCCGGTTTGAGATCGACATCATCGAGATTGACGAACTGGCTCTTGACCAGGCGACCGTCACTGCCCATCGACAGGTTGACCGAGTGTGGATCGGTTACGAGGTGATCGATAATGCGACCCGCCGTTGGTGCATAGTTGGTAACCGAGTAGGTGTAATACTTGCGATCCCAATCGGCGGTCCCGGCGATGCTCCATATGCCGGTCGCATCGTCGTAGCTCAGCGGCAGCGTTTCTGACGCAGTATCGTCCGTTGCTGTGTCGTAAACGTTGACCATGACATTGGTGGACGTCGGCGCCCAAAGTGCCAGCGACGGCGCGGAGCCGTTGTAGCTCACCCCGAGTGTGGCATCGGCGGCTGCTTCGGCGTAAAGCACATCCAGCAGCAATGGCATCTGCACGGCAGTAGCCTTGACCTGGTTGCCCTCCTCATCGAGGGCCAATGCGAACAACTGACCCCTGACCAGCTCTTTGGCCGCATCGAAGGCTTCGATCGGTACGGTGTACGGTGTACGACCTTCGATATGACGAGCATTTGGCAGGTCCGGTCGGGTCCCCGGTGTCAGGTCGTAGGTTTCGTCGATACCGATCAGGCGACCACCGGCCTCCTTGATTTTGGCATCGGCCGAATAGACCAGTTGCACAGTGGCAACACCCGGTCCATGGCTCCATACGAGTGTATCGGCAGTCACCCAGTGGGCAGCCGCTTCTGCCACTACGACGCCACCCTCTACCGGCGGTGTGGTCGACACTGTGGCGACACCGGAACGGACAAAGACGAAGTTGCCGTCCTCGGCGATGCGAATGAACTGATCCGGACCGGGATCCTTGTTGTCACCTTTGTGGATTATGAATCCAAGGGTTTCCGGGAACTCGGCCAGGTCGCAGCCCGGCTCGGTGGTCGCAGTCGCACAACGACTATAAGGCTCGCTCAGCCGGTCGCTGCCGGGCAACGCTATGATGAAATAGGCGCCGAGATCGGGATCGACCCCCGCCGGCGGGTATTCGCCTTCAGTGAAAAAGGTCCAGTCTGTGCTGCCAGCCGGGAACAGGTGCAGGCCCCAGCCATCGTAATTGTCGTCATCGCGCTTGTAGAACAGGATGACTTCATTCTCTGCTGGCGCTACTGGTATGGCACGGGTTACTGGTACACCACTGCCGGCGAACGTGATTACAGCATCATCAGGTGTAATGTCGACCGAGCTGACTGTAATTTCACCAGCAGGATCGGGCTCGCCATTGTTCGAAATGGAGTAAGTAAGGTCGCCACCCGGGTTCAGGCGGACTACGGCCGAACACACGCCGGGAACACCGACAAAGGGTTCACACGCCAGTTCCTGCTCGCCACCAACCACATCACCGGAGACACTGATCGTGGTACCCGAGAAGTCGCCGTCCGGCTTGAGGTATATCAGTCGTACGACACGATCGGCCTGTGCATCGGCACGAAACTCGAAGTCGTCGATCGCGACCATGCCGACACCATTGGCGCCGGTTTCGCCACCATCGACCTTCGGTGCGATGGTCAATTCAATAAGCGGCGCTGGAACCGAACTGTCGTCGGTGATATCGACGTTGAAATTGAAGCAACCGTCCTCGAGCACTTCGAATGACGTGTTGCCGGCACCGCTATTGACCGCGATTTCGGTCGGCGTCTGCAGAGCGACCACCGCTCCGGCCGAGTATTCATTGCTCCAGCCCTCGCTGGCGATCTTGAACTCGTAAGTACCCACTGTCAGTTCGAACTCGGCCTGGTAGTTGTTGTTGCCGAAGTTAGTCAGCTTGTTCGGGATCGTCGATGACACACCGGCCCAGTCATTGAAGCCGCCTCGCAAATAGAACTCTTCGCCAAAGGCCTCGGCGTTATCGAGACCCTGGTCCTCGATACCGCATTCCATGCGTGAGGCGCCTTCTTTGCCGTCCTTGGCGGACCTGGTGGCGGCGCCCGCGATATTCTGGATTTCAATACGGGAGATCAGTGTCTCACCCGGGACCCGGGTCACACTGATTGGCCGGTACAAGGTGGTACCCGGAAAGGCAGCTATTTCCTCACCAAAGGTGTCGTAGACCTTGATCTCTGAACCGGCTTCCGCACCCCCGCCCGACTCGAGCTTCTCGGTGACCAACACATCGAATAGCGTGGTCGGGGTCGCCGACGTATCGATATTGCTAATAGTCCACGTATAGCAACCGTCATTCGGTACGGTAAAAGTGCTGTTGTCACTGCCCGCGCCGCTCAGCGCGATCGCTATCGGCGTATCGACGACAATAGTCTCGGCGCCTTCGTTTGAGTATTCGAGTGCCCAGTCTTCGGATGCAATCTTGAAGGGCGAGCTGTTGTTGGTCAGCGCGCTGGCAACGATCTCGAACTCGGCCGTGTAAGTCCCATCGCCGTTGTTGACAAAGTTGGTCGGTGGTTCTGACGAGGCACCGGCCCAGCTGTTAAACGCACCACGAACAAAGACTTCGGAACCGAAGGCTTCGCCATTGTTCAGACCGAGATCAAATACTCCGCACTCCACCTGCCGGCTGGCCTTGCCGGTAGTCGGAGTCGGTGGCTCAAATTCATTGCGGAAGAAAAACTCGAATGACTTGGCCGGTGAAGCAAAGGTAATCTCGCCAGACTGCCCCTCAGCGATCGACCAGATTTGAGAGCGTTCCCGAACCAGGTCCGGGTTAGCCGGTTCAATAATCTCGCCGCCCTTGAAAGTCGCGGTTACGGGTGGATCACCGACAGTAAAGTCGCCGTTTGCATCTGGCGTGACCTCACCCGCTTCAAAGCCGAAGTCGACCTTGATCGAGAAATCAGGTGGAGGTGCCGGCGGCCGGACTTCACCGATATCAGGTGAATTCGGGCAACCTGCCAGGAAAACAACGATAGCCAGTAATGGCCCAAACTGCGCCAGGCGTGCGCGATAATTTGCGGACATTCGATCCCCCTGCCGAACCTACACTATTCCCGCTGATGCCGGTGTTTCCGGCGTTTTTACAGCAGTATCCCCGCGACCGGGCGTTGCGCCCAAGGTATCTGTGCCAGCGTACTCGGACGACTGTGTCACCACAAGTTGCTGCAAACGTATTCAGCTTGCAGATATCGGCACTTACAACCGATCCCAACACCCTGCCCCGTTGCTTGCAATGCAGCAAAACGGGTATCTGTTCACTGAACTGTTAACACCGGCGTTTGTGGCTCGGTTACATCAACCGAGAATAAGAACGCACCCGACTGGGAAATTTCGATAACCAGGTTGTTGGAAGATGTGACCAGCGTCTTGGGTGTGCCCGGCACGACCTCGGGATCGAGCCCGTCACTGCCAAAGTCCGCAGTAGCCCAGTCCTCGGAAGCAATCTTGAACTGATAGCTGCCGGCGGCGAGATTCAGTTGCGCATTCATCGTTGCGGTGGATTCTTCAAAAAGCAGCGGATCAGACAAACCCCAGCCGTTGAATGAACCACGTACGAAAACCGGAACTCCATACGGATTATCGCCGCTGGGTGGATCGATGGTGTGGTCTACGACAAGCTCGACACTGGTACTGACATCGTCTCCTGCCGGGTTGCCCACGACCGCCCTGAGCGTGACATTGCTGCCATCATCGATGCCATGGGTATTCCAGTACAGACGATAGGGATAAGTGTAATCCTCACCAGCGAACTCGAATGGCGCCCCATCGACGCTATGCTCGAAGTAAACACGGCGAAAACCGTTGTCTGGAACGTCGGTCATGAGCTGGACTATGTCGGTCACGGCCTGCCCCGGGTTGACCCCACCCAGACCAACCGATGCAACCGCGGGTGCGTCGGCGATGGTCGCTGCAGCGCGGTATATCGCAAAACCATAGCCAGGTACGCTTACCGCTACATCAGCGTTAACGTCGCTTTGCACCGGCTCATCACCGGGTGGCCACACCGCGTACCAGGATGTAGCGGGTGTCGCAGTTGGCACCGCGGCGGAATCCAGACTGGCACTGGTATTGAACGCGACCAGGTACTCGACCCGCTCCACCGGATCGATGCGCGAAACAACATATAAACCCGGTGTGGCGCGACTTAGCCTTTCTATCTGCACACCATGGCGCAGAGCCTTATGCTGACGAAATACCCGTGCATAATGGGCGAAGGCGCGGTACAGCGGATGTGACTGGTCGAAATTACTGGCCGCTGTGGTGGCCTCGGTACCGACCAGGTCATTGTCGTTATAGGAAGGGACCAGCGAAGGCATCATGTCTTCTCGCGCACCCTGGTCACCAGCGTCACTGACAAAGCCCTGCTCGTCACCGTAGTAGATAGTCGGTACGCCACGCAGGAAGAACAGCATCGCATGGCTCAGTTTATGCACCGCAAGGCGCTGTTCATCCGTTAGCGTGGGCAGTGCATCCCGCAACAGTCCGCCCGCTCGTCCGATATCGTGGTTGCCAAAAAAATTAACCAGGTCACGGGCATCAGAATCGCTATCGATAAAGCGATCATCCTCGGCAAATAGCGCTTCCAGCCCATCTGTCCCGGCGCCGTTGAAGATGTCATTCAAACGGAACTGCAGCGGGAAATTGAGCAACGACGGTAATTCACCCTCGGTCATTAACCGACTCAGAAAAATGGTATCGCCAGTAAACGCTTCACCGAACAGGGTCAGGTGATTTTTGCCAATACTCTGTGCGTAACCCAGTAGCGCCGGCGCAAAGTCGGTCCAGAAATCGATCTGGACGTGTTGCGCCGTATCGAGGCGGAACCCGTCGACACCAAAATTACCAACCCATCCCTGGTAAATATCGATCAGTTGCTCGCGTACGAAGGGCAAGTCCGTGGCGATGTCGTCGAGACCGACGAAATCACCGTAAATGGAATCCTCGCCACCGCTGAAATTGCTGTTGCCCCGGTTATGGTAGTACTGCGGATCGTTGAGCCAGGGAGGATGCTTGGCGTCGGCGAATTCGGCGGGCACGACAGGTGTGTACGGAGGCTGAGTCAAAGGACGGTAATCGAATTCGTTTTCAGCATAGGTAATAACGTCGGCGGTATGATTTACGACGATATCCTGATATACCTTGATCCCCCGTTCATGCGCGGCATCGATAAACGCCGCGTACTCGGCATTTGTCCCGAGGTGCGGATCAACGTTGACAAAATCTACTCCCCAATAGCCGTGGTACCCGTTTGATCCTGGCTGGATAGCTCGATTGGTTACGGGTGGTGTAA
>JABDKV010000040.1 GCA_013002045.1 Gammaproteobacteria bacterium | reverse complement strand
CGGTGTACGGCATCAGTACCGCCAGGGTCGACATTGATATCAGGAACGTGAACGCGGCCACCAGTCCGGCACTGTAGTTAAGCGCAATCAGTCCTGTCGCCAGCAGCGACGACAATAACAATGAACGAGTCGGTGCATGACCGCGATTGGTCTGGCCCAACACTGACGGCAGCAACCGGTCACGGGCCACGGCACTTGGCATTTGCCCGCTCACGAGGATATTGCCATTGAGCGAACCCGCGGTGGAAACCAGTGCACCTATCGCAATCAGCGGTGCTCCAACAGCTCCCAGCGCCCAGGCAGCATCGGCAAATGGCGCCTCGGATGTGGCCAGTGTGGCTGCGGGTAACAAGGTCATGACGGCCGCCGTCGATGCAATATAGAGCACCGTCACGGATAGCGTTGCGACGAAGACGGCACGCGGAATGGTACGGCGGGCATTACTGACCTCTGCTGCCGGAATCACACCGGCCTCCATACCGACAAATGCCCACATTGTCAGTAGCGCCGTTGCCGCCAGCGCCTGCGGTACAGGAAGCTGCTGCGGATTAAATGTCGGCAGGTTGTCCGCTGAACCAAGCACCAGGCCCAGTGCAATCACGATCAGCAATGGCACGATCTTGAGCAGTGTCATGATCAGTTGCACGATGGCTGCCTGGGCAACACCAACGAGGTTTATCGCGGTCAGTATCCAGACAATTGCGACGGCAACCAACGCCTGGCCGATCGGATTATTCGCCAGCTGCGGGACGACAGCGCCAGCATAGCCGGCAAAAGCAACGCTGATGGCAGCGACACCGAACAGGATACTGATCCAGTAACTGCAGGCGACGATGAAACCGGCCATCGGTCCAAAATTATCGCGCGCATAAATATACAGACCGCCACTTTGTGTCGTGCGGCTGGCCAACCGACCAAGAACCAAAGCTACGACGATGGCGCCGGCACTGGTAAACAGCCAACCCAGAAAACTGATCGAACCATAAGGCGCCAGTACGGCGGGTAGCAGGAAAATGCCCGAACCAATCATGACCCCGACCGACATGGACCAGCAGCGCCAGAAACCCATCGGCCTGGCAGTCGGGTCATTACTCACATGCTGTGCCAGCGTAACGACATGCAAGACAGGCCGGCATCTAGCAAGCCGATGGCGCTCGTGGGTAGCGGGCATACATCGAATCCGCCCTGCTGCAGCAGCTTGATAGTCGCGGGAAAACCGTCGGCGACCAGCACTACGTCGTTTACCCGCAGCGCATTAGCCGCCGCTTCCTCCCCGGCAGGCGTCTCAATGACTTTGTAGTCGCTAAAGATCCCCGAACGGGCGAGTCGGTGAGTCGACAAGACGGTTTCGTCATCAAGCAGCGAACAGTCAGATTTGAGGTGCAGCACATCGGTCGGCGTCTGCACAATTGCCGTGTCGTAACCCAGCTCGTTGAGACAGGCTTCCAGTCCTGCAGCGCCATGCCGGTCGGTTCTTGCTGACAAGCCGATCAGGACTTGCGTTGGCGTGACCAGTACGTCGCCACCATCGGCGCATCCCGGTTCGGGCAAATACAGCACGCGCGGAAAGCATTCCTGCAACTCCAACGTCAGGAATGCCGCTTCCGCGGCCCGCGCCGGCACTGCACTACGCAGGACTATCGCGCCGTTGGTAAACACCAGCGCCGGATCTTCGACGAACAACGAATCGGCCAAATTATCCAGGGGCGGCAGCACCGTCACATCGACACCCACCGCCTGCAGCGCCGCCACGTAGGCGCTGTGCTCGGAACGCACGTCGTCGTAGGCCGGCGTACCGCGGTCGACCAGGCGAATACCATCGCCAACCGACGTACCGGGCTGACGCACAATGGCGCGATTGAAGCGATACACCGCCGGGGTGTCAGTCGCCGCGTTCAATCGAGTGTCGCCAGTATGCGAAAGTGATTGTGCTCGCGCAGCTTGCTGATGAAATCGTTGAATGCCTCCATCTCCTCGACCTCAATACGCCGTTTCGGCATACCTACCATTGTTTTAATAGTGACGAGATTGCCGTCGATTTCATAGCGTCGTGCCAGATTGCCAAACTCTCCGCGAAACTCGACACGCGGACCAGTGCGGTCAGGGGTCCAGGTCCTGGCTATTTTGAAACGGACTTCGCTCTCGTAACGCACGCCAGGAAAGTCATAGTAGTAGTGTTCGTTATTAGTTATGAAATAACCGAGCAGGCGATCCAGCCACGGCAGATCTTCGCGGTAATTAAGATCCTCGTCCGGCGCGACGAGTTTTTTATAGGATGCTTCGGAATTGACCTGCAAGGTCGGTTCGATCTCATCAAGCCCGGCAAACTCGAAGCTCGGAGTCGTCATGGTACTGACGACATCTGCGTAGGTCTCCTCGGCCCAGTCAACCAGCTCGCTTTCCACCAGGCCGGACAGGTTGGCTCGCAATGAGGCTGCGTACGGCCCTTCGTACTGCAGCCGCAGCGTTTCCTCCAGATGGCCCTCGGCCGTGACCAGCATGTCGGCCTGCTCGGTCAATACCCAGCGATAGCTGTCTGAGGGTAGTGTGGTGGGTTTTGGCTCATCGTTTATCGGCAAGGAAACCGCGCCTTGTATCGAGCC
>JABDKV010000252.1 GCA_013002045.1 Gammaproteobacteria bacterium | reverse complement strand
TCGACCTGGGCACCCCATTGTGGTGCGATTTCGCGTAGCTGCCGCAGCGTACCGTTGTAGCAATCGTAACCGGCGACGATATGGCGTTGACCACAACTGAACAGCACGGCCATGATGGCGGCCGAGCCCGACGAGAAAACCACCGCATCGCTGCCCTGTTCGAGACTGGCGAGTGTGGTTTCCAGCGCCACTGTGTTGGGGTGGCCATCGCGGATGTATTCGTAGCCGGTCGGGTAACTGCCATCAGCGGCGCGTTCGAATGTCGTGTTGAGATAGACTGGCACGAGAACGGCACCGGTGCCGGGATCGACACGACGACCGGCATGAATGGCGAGGCTCTCGGTCCTCAGTGCTTTTTTCATCGCGTGCCCCCGGTGACGACAGCCGGCGAACTTCCACCGGCGTAGTGACTCCAACAACCGAAGAATACCGCACAGGGGAAACGGAATGGGCTTCAGCAAATCATCGCTAATGGCCGTACTGACGGCCTCGCTCGTCATGCTCTTTGGCAGCGCATGTGCGCAGTCACCGGCGAAGCAGCCGACACCGGCCGAACTCTATGGCCAGGCGACTGAACTTGCCGCCGAGGGGCGACAGCGTGAGGCCGTGGCGGCTCTGCGCAAGGCCGTCGATGCCGGATTCAACGGCTTGGGGCAGTTGTACAACGACAAGGCGCTCGATCCGTTGCGCGACGATCCGCAGTTCAAGTCGATGGTCATGCAGGTGCGTAAGCGGGTTTTCCCTTGTGAGACCGATCCGCGGCACCGCCAGTTCGATTTCTGGGCCGGAAACTGGGATGTGTTCATGGCCAATGGCAACAAGGCCGGTGAGAATCGCATCGAAATCGTCGAAAAAGGGTGTGTGCTGGAAGAGTTGTGGACCGGCAGTGCCGGTGGCACCGGACGCAGCCTGAACTATTACGATCCGGCGAAAGACCGCTGGGTGCAGCAATGGGTCAGTTCCGGCGGACTGATCATCAATATCGAGGGCGGCCTCGACGACGACGGTTCCATGGCAATGACCGGCACCAGCTACTACACAACAACCGGCAAACAAAACGCATTCCGCGGCCTATGGACGCTGCTCGAAGACGGCCGCGTACGCCAGTTTTTCGAAGAATCCTACGACGGCGGCGAAACCTGGTCCCCCTGGTTCGAAGGCTTCTACGTCCCCCGTCCCTCCCCGTAGGAGCGGCTTCAGCCGCGATGGATCGCGCAGCGATCCGTAGGAGGGACTTCAGTCCCGACTCTTTCTGACGACGTGGCTGCAGTACGGCGTGATGGCCTGATCGGGGCTAAAGCCCCTCCTACGCGCGCTACGCGCGCCGGTCCCGCGCTGTCAGGGTTGTGTGACGGCGCCGCTGAGGTGCAGGTTTGTCGTAGCGTCGTTGCTCAACGTGAACCCTGCGCCACGCAATGCTTCGCGACTGGCTGCGAGGATCTTCGAGCGCAACGCCGCGCCGTTAATGGTCGGATCGAATGTATCGATCCAGTACTGGCCCTCAATCTCGACATACGCAGCTGCCAGGTTCACAACCCCGGCATAGGGTGGCGGTTCGTCCAGCACCTTCTCAAACTGGCCTATCGTTTGCCGCAACAAGTCCGCCGCGGCCACCGGGTCATCACCATAGTCGACGCCAACAACAAACCGGAACCGGCGCAACCCATCGATGGTGTAATTGACCAGCGGATTCTTGAATATCTGGCTGCTCGGAATAAACACATCTTTACCATCAGCGGTACGAATATGTGTCGAGCGCAATGTGATGCCCCGCACCACCCCTTCCAGGTCGCCGGACTGGATCAGGTCGCCATGATTGAACGGCCGGTTGAACGCCAGGAAAAACCCGGCAAGAAAATTCTCCCCGATTTCGCGAAACGCAAACCCGAGCACCACCGCAGTGACACCACCACCGGTGAGTATGCTCGCCGCCACACCGGAAAAACCCAGCACACCCAGCGCCAGCGTGAAGCCCGCCAGGTAAAACAACCACGCCACCAGGCGGCGAAAGAAATCACGATGGGTGTCGGCGAAATTGCCGCGCTGAAGCAAGGCAAAAATAGCGCGGCTGACTGCCTGGCCGATAAGCGCAACAATAATAAACACCACCAGGGCGATAGCAATTTGCGGGAGCGCCCCCAGCAGGCTCTCCCATTTGTCACGCAAGCTGGAGAGAACGATGTCCAATAGTTAAGCCTCGTTATGTAATAAGACGACGTTATGTTAGCCTGATTTCCCGGCGGTCGTGAGGCCAGCCCCGAACATATCCCAAGGTAATACACCGGTAACCAGGCGCAAACGGCGCAGCAACTATTGCAAGCTAACCACGCACGTGTCATCGACGCCCCGGATCGCGGTCAGGCAGAGGCTGTAGCGCCAGTGTCTGCCGCTTCGGCGCGGTTGAAGCTGCACCACAGGCCGTTACGCCTCCTCATCCTGTCACCGCATTACCCACCCGACCTCGCTTCTACCGGCCAACTGGTCGAGGAACTCGCCGAAGACCTGGCTGCAGCCGGACACGAACCGATTGTGATCGCATCGCGCCCAGGCTACGCAGACGAGGAACGTCCGCCGTACAGGTTATTGACGACCGAGCGCCGCAATGGCGTCACGATTCACTGGCTCGGTATACCGAATTACGGACGGCGTGGCTTGTGGACCCGGTTGCTGCCGTTTGCCGGTTACCTGTTTGGTGCTGCTCTACGCGGGCTCTTTATACGAAATGTCGATGTCGTCTTTGCCCAATCGACACCACCGTTACTGGCCGGTTTGCTGGCGCGTTTGCTATCGCTAGGTTCACGCCGGCAGTTCGTCTACAACCTGCAGGATGTCTACCCCGAACTGGGGCAGGCGCTGGGTGTGTTGGAGGACGGCCCGTTATTGCGTGCCACCGCCTGGGTCGAACGCCGCTTGCGTCGCAGCGCCGATGTACTCGCCGTGATCTCGGATGACATGCGGGCGCGTTGTCTCGATGCCGATCCAGGTCTCAATAACATTGTCGTGCAAAACAACTGGGCTGATGCTGAGGCTGTTTTTCCAGTCGCGCCGGCAGACAATGCCTTTCTTCGCCAGCATGGATTGCGCGGCAAGTTTGTCGTCATGTACTCGGGGAATCTCGGGCGTGCGCATGACTGCGAAATACTGCCGCAGATCGCCGCGGGCGTGGCCGACCTCGACGATATCGAACTGGTGATTATTGGCGCCGGTCCCGGCAAGGCCATAGTCGAGGATGAAGTTGCGCGTCAGCAATTGCGCAATGTCACGTTGTTGCCCTACCAGGACAAGAGCCGACTGCATGAATCATTATCGGCTGCCGACGTAGCGATTGTCCTGCAACGCGAGCCGACTCGCGGCCTGGTAGTGCCATCGAAAGTGTATGGCGTCATGGCCAGCGGTCGCGCCACCATCGCGGCGGTACCGGCGGACTCTGAAGTCGCCGATGTCGTAGTCAACGAAAACGCCGGTATCGTGGTCGCACCCGGCGATACCGACGCTGTAATCGCGGCGATACGCCAATTGCATGCCGACCGCGACCGCTGCCGCCGTTACGGCCGCAATGGCCGGGCCGCCATCGTCGAGCGCTACGACCGCACCCACGCCGTCAACGCCTACGAGTCACTCTTCACCCGCATCGCCACCCCGCCCCGAACACGCAGCAGCAGCACCAGCCGCGCCACCTCCCCGTAGGAGCGGCTTCAGCCGCGATGGATCGCGCAGCGATCCGTCTTTCTTTATCGCATCGGACACTTGCGCGGGAAAGAATCGCGGCTGGGATCGCGCAGCGATCCGTAGGAGGGACTTCAGTCCCGACCGTGGGTGCGATTCACCACCAATCTGCAACGCAATCCAATCGGGGCTAAAGCCCCTCCTACGCGCGCTGCGCGCGCCGGATGCAGACTGACTCATCTCCGGACCTGAATTTTTCTCATCAGCGCGGTTAATTTTTTTCGTTTGTCGTCTGGTGCACGACTCCCTAGCCTGTTGTCAACGGAAAAAACAATCCGACGTTGGGGGCATTTTCACTACACAATTTGGAGAATGTCATGAAAAAGCAGCTGTTGGCTGCATTAAAAGCCTTCCTGGAGAACGCCGGGCGTTACCCGGTGATAGATCCGCTGTTCGGCTCAGTAGCATCGGCGTCAGTCCCTTTTCGACGCCCGCTGCAGGATCGACTCGATCGCCAGATGCAAAAGGCTCGTCGCAGTAAAATCTTTGATCCTTCAGGCTGGCCGGACATCGTATAGAACCGGCAACGCCTGGTTGCGCTAACAATCCGCAACGAGCAGATCGGCTGCCGCTGTCGCATAATAGGGCAGGCCCGCCTCAGCTGATCCACCCACGCGCTGAGAAATATGAGCAAGAAATCCAGAACCTCGCTGCGAGCGCTACGCACTTTCTGCGTCGCGGCCAGCCACGAGAGCTTTCGCACCGCTGCGGACGAATTGTTCATTACCCCGTCGGCCGTCAGCCACCAGGTGAAAAGCCTTGAAGAAGAACTGGGCGAGCAGCTATTCGAACGCGGTGGCCGCACGCTGGAACTGACCGAGACCGGAAAGTCGCTGTTCGCAGAAGCGAATCCGTTGATCGAGCAACTCGATCATGTCATGGCACGTTACCGGCAGGACAAGCAGCGCACGCCCATCCGTATCTCGGTACAGCCATTCTTCGCCAGCGAGTATTTCGTGCCGCGGTTAACGGAATTTACCGACCAGCATTCTGAATTTGATATCCAGATCGGTACCAGCGACGAGTCGTCGGACAAGCACCCGGCGGACGCCGACCTGTCGATCCGGCTGTTTCGCTCGCCACCTGCCGACCTGGCCTCAGACCTGCTGTTTCCGCTGCGACTGGCACCGGCCGCTGCGCCCGCTTTCGCCAAGAAACTGGTCGTAAAGAACAATGCGATCGTCAGCGACTTCCCGTTGATCGTGCACGAGACTCAACCAAAAGCCTGGGAACGCTGGTCGGAACGAACCGGCATAAAGCTACCTGAGGACGCAACCGAGTTGCGTTTCGATTCGATGATCGCGGTTGCGCGGGCAGCAGAGCGTGGGGTTGGCGCCTGCATGATGCCGGTACCGCTTGGCAACGAGTGGTTCGAGTCGGGTCGCCTGGTGGCGTTGTTCGACCAGGAGCTACGCACCAATTTCAGCTATTACATGCTCTCCGCCGCTGACCGCGCCGATGACCCGTTGTTGCAGGCGCCACGGCAGTGGATACTCGATGCTTTCGCCGGGCATTGAATTTTTCTCATTGAAAACCCTAGTTTTTTTCGTTTGATGCAGTGCGCTCCTGACCCTATTCTGGTGTAGTCGGCAATGGTGCCGGCGATGAGACGTCCACAGAGACGCGAATACGGAGAGTAAATAGTCATGAAGAAGCATCTGAAGGCCCTGCTGAAGGCCTACCTGGATGCCTATGGTCGGTATCCAATGTCCATCCCGCTGGCCGGGAGTGTGGTAGCCGTTTACCCGTTTCAACATGCGGCCCGGCATGACGCCAGGCGGCCACAGCGCCGCGATCGTCCGCAGCGCCCCATATACCGGTTCGACCCGTTCGGCTGGCCCGACGTCGCCTGACGCGGGTCACGCCTGCCCCCCTGATTTCGACGGCGGCCTCCCTCCCCTGTAGGAGCGGCTTCAGCCGCGATGGCGGCGCAGCCGCCGTAGGAGGGGCTTCAGCCCCGATTCTTTCTAACGAAGGGGTTAGTCCAACGCGAAAAAGAGGTCGGGACTGAAGTCCCTCCTACGGAT
>JABDKV010000239.1 GCA_013002045.1 Gammaproteobacteria bacterium | reverse complement strand
CGACGAATTGTTGCTCGAATCCGGCAGCTCACTGGGTGAGACGCTGGCGACCCAGCCCGGCGTGCACTCCTCATCTTTTGGGCAGGCCTCGAGCCGGCCGGTTATTCATGGTTTAAGCGGAGCGCGGGTACGCGTCATGGAAGACCGCATCGACACACTCGATGCGTCAGTCACCAGTGCCGACCACGCGGTCACGGTGGAGTCGTTCATTGCCGATCGCATCGAGGTGTTGAAAGGACCCAGCACGCTGCTCTACGGTGCGGGTGCTATTGGCGGTGTGGTTGATGTCCACACCGGTCGTATTCCCCATTCTACCGACCAGGCGCCATTGCGAGGTCGTGCCGAAGTGCGAGTCGCGGACAATGCCGATCGCCAGGTAGCTGCAGCGCGACTCGACGGTCACAGTGGACAGTTCGCATGGCATGTCGATGGCTACACACGCGACGCCGATGAATACGAGATCCCGGGCTTTGCCGAGTCCGCGGCCCTGCGCGCCTCTGAGGTTGGTGAGGAGGAGGGTGAGGAAGAGGAAGTCTTCGGCCGGGTCCCTGGCAGCCAGCTCGAAAGCAATGGCGGCGCGGTTGGCCTCTCTTTCGTCGACGACGACATGTTCGCCGGTTTTGCGGTCAGCCGCAATGAAAGCGCCTACGGCCTGCCGGGTAGCCACGCACACGAATCCGGAGAAGAAGAGGAAGGCAACCCGACCCTGGACATGGAACAGACCCGGATCGATTTTGAAGCTGGCTGGCGCAACCCCTTCGCCGGCGTATCGAGCCTGAATCTTCGTTCGGCCTACAACGATTACGAGCACCAGGAAATCGAGCCCAACGGGGAGCCTGCCACGCAATTCACCAACAAGGCTATCGAGACCCGCTTCGAATTCAATTACGAAAATGCAGGCGAATGGAACGGTGCATTTGGATTGCAGTTCGGTCAGCGAGAGTTTGCAGCGTCGGGTGAAGAGGCGTTTATTCCACCGGTTGATACGCGGACGATCGGGCTTTTCTGGGTTGGCGAACGCTACCTCGGAGATACCCAGCTTGAGACCGGTTTTCGTGTCGACTCTGTTGGGCATGACCCGTCAATAGGCGGTAACGAAAACTTCCGCGCTTACGGTGCTTCGCTTGGCATGATCCGGCAGTTCGCTAACGGCTGGCAGCTTCGCGTACTGGGAGACTACGCCGCACGAGCGCCGGTGGCCGAAGAGCTGTATTCCGACGGTCCCCACCTGGCGACGCAAAGCTTCGAAGTTGGCAATCCCGACCTCGATGAAGAGACGGCGCTTAATCTGTCTGCCACGCTGGACTACAGTGATGATCTGGTGGACTGGACGGCGACCGCCTATTTCACTCAGTTCGTCGATTTTATCTACCAGCGTGCCACCGGCGCGATTGAAGATGACCTGCCGGTGTTGGTCTATACGCAGGACGACGTTCGCTTCTTTGGTATCGATGCCGAGGTGATCGGCACGGTTAAGCAGTGGGATGGCGGCCGTGCGCGTGTGCGTGCGGCTTTCGACACGGTCGATGCCCGGATCGATACCGATGGTAATGACAACCTGCCACGGATCCCGGCGTCGCGCCTTGGCCTTGGGCTGGTGCTGCAGTGGCCACGGGTCGAGACGCGTATCGACTATTACTATGTCAGTCCGGTCGGTGCCGGCGATGCAGCAGAGCTGGAGCTACCGACCGACAGCTACAACGATCTGCGGCTCTATCTTGGCACGACGCTGCCATTGGGCGAGAACGAGTTGAAGCTGTTTGTGCAGGGCCGCAATCTGACCGATGACGAGCAGCGCAATCACACCTCGTTCATCAAGGACACGGTGCCGCTGCCGGGGCGGACGATCGAGGCCGGTTTGCGGCTCAAATTCTGAGACGAGGGCCGTAGCTGGCGTTTTCACGCGGACTTGACGTCGGACCGCGCTAAACTAGCAGCATGGGAATACAAAACGCCAGTATCCTGCTGGTCGAAGATCATCGTGATATCGCTGAGATGATCTACGACTACCTCGCGACCCGGGGCTACCTGGTCGACTACGCCGCTGACGGTGTCAGTGGTCTGAACCTGGCCGTTACCAACCAGTACGATGTGATTGTTCTCGACCTGATGTTGCCTGGGCTCGATGGTATCGAAGTGTGTCGCAAGGTGCGCGAGGACGCGCGTCGTGACACACCTATATTGATGCTGACCGCCCGCGACACGCTCGACGATAAGCTGACGGGGCTCGATGTGGGCGCCGATGACTACCTGGTCAAGCCGTTTGAGATTCGCGAACTCGAAGCACGTATCCGGGCGCTGCTGCGTCGCGTGCGTGGCACCGTGGCTGATGAGGTCTACCAGGTGGGCGACCTGTCCCTTGATACCGGTTCGCTTGAGGTGCGAAGAGGAGATACGGAGGTGCGCTTGCCACCCATCGGTCTCAAACTGCTGACCGTGTTGATGCGCGAGTCGCCCAAGGTCGTCACCCGGGAGCAGCTCGAGCGTGAAGTGTGGGGCGACATACTGCCCGACAGCGATACACTCAGGAGTC
>JABDKV010000231.1 GCA_013002045.1 Gammaproteobacteria bacterium | reverse complement strand
TTACACGTCCGAGGGCTTCGATGTCGATAACATCGCTTTCGATTTCTTCAACGGTGCCAACCTCGTAGGATCACTCGAGATCCAGCCGGATCTGGGAACCTCTCCCGGTATTACTGCGCAGGACATCTTGCTGGACGCACCGCTGAACGTAACCTCAGTCACTGCATTCCTGACGGGCAGCAACGGTCAGGTTGATTTCCAGAACATCGGGTTTACCGCCAGCGTGTCGCAGGTACCGTTACCGGCCGGTGTGTGGCTTTTGGCCTCCGCTTTGGCAGGCATCGGTTGTCTGCGTCGTCGAAGGCAGTAATAGTCTCGAGGCACAGAAGAATCGCGGCTGAAGCCGCTCCTACGGTTGGTTATCCGATGCAGTTTCGCCGAGGCGCCAGGTCTGCAGCGGTGACTGTGCGAGTTCCATGTCGAGTTTGCGTAACGGATTAACACCGTCGGGGTCTTCGCCGTCACGAGGCAGGTGCACCGCGATTTGCAGTTCGGCATCGAGGTAACGATCGATAATGCGGCGGCCGCTGTCGCTACCGAAATACCAGTAGGGAATCAGCGCGACATCGATCCTGCGCTGATCAAGGTCGTAGATTGCGAAGTTGTCTTCTGCCATCGCAGCATCGCCAATGTGGAGAATGCGGTAATTGCCCAGGTGGATGATGTGACCGAGATTCTGCACCCCGGCAAAGCGGCCTGTGCCATGCGACAGTCGCAGAACTTCAATCGTGATTCCGTCCCGACTCCAGGTCTCTGTTTCACCAGCAGCCGGCAGTCGGGTATGTAATTGCGGCGCCGGTGGCAATTGGCCGGTAACCTGTGGCGATGAAATGAAATCGATGCCCGGTTGTGCCTTCAGCACAGCCCTGGCCGCGGCGCGCTGGAAATGGTCCTGGTGAAAATGGCTGGCCAGTGCGACATCGACGCCATCGAAAGGCGATTCGGCGTCGATCATCGCCTGCACGAGGTCGGGCGCAGCCGGGTATATCGAGTACGGTTGTGCGACGAAGGCATCGATCAATACTTTATCGTCGCCATGCGCGAGCAGAAAGCCCTCGTTCGCGACGTGAACTATCTCGAGCCCCGCTGCCCTGGCCAGTCCTGTCAGGAAAAGTGCTGCTGCCACCACCACACCGGCAGGCAGGCCCCGCAGGGCATCGCGCCGGTGTTGTTGTCTGCTCCGCATCATTGGTCCTCGGCTCGATTGCCCGTTTAAGTGTAGACAACCACGTCGTACGAAGTTGCGTACTGTGCCCAATAAAAAGCCCCCTCCCACCGTAGGCGGGAGGGGGCAGGTCTCAGGGGAATATCGAGACGAAGGTGGTTTTACGGACGATCCATGCAGAAATCGTAGCTACCGCTCCCGCTGTAGCTATAGATACGCCACACGTAATAGCCGGATGATCCGCTGTAGGTGATCGATTCTTCCGAGCTCGACGACAGTGAACTGGCGACAGTGCTCCAGCTATTGCCATTCCACTTCCACAGGTACAGGTCGAAGTCCGTACCGGCTGCGCCACTGAGTTCACCGGAGTGGGTGCCGCTACCACTGTAGTAGTAGGTGCCGTTCGGCTGGTATTCGTAGTCACCGCTACCGGTCAGGGTACCGTTGTACGAGTCGTAGCCGGTCGGGCAACCGGCTGGTGGGGGCGGAGGATTACCACCACCACCGGGGTTCAGCAGTTCGTCAATGGCGGCATCGGCATCGACTATGCCGGAACCGCACTGGCTGCAGCTACCGGGGAATGCACGGGCCGAGTTGACCAGGGCCGCCTCGATGTCGTCGGGTGTTGCAGACGGGTCTGCTTCATAAAGCAGCGCCGCTGCACCGGCAACATGGGGTGTCGCCATGCTGGTGCCCTGATAGAAAGCATAGTTGTCAGATCCGGGCCCTTGCGAACCGCTATTCAACGTCGACAGAACGCCGTTGGCCTGCGTAGCTGTTTCACCACCGGGTGCAGCAACATCGACGACCGAACCGTAATTGGAATAGTAAGCACGGTTACCACCACGATCGACTGACGCTACCGTGATTACACCGTCACAGGATGCCGGATTGTAATTTGCAGCATTGGCGTTGGAGTTGCCGGCGGCGACTATGACGGTCGCGCCGTTGGCCCGGGCCGAGTTGATTGCCGACTGCGTGGTCGAAGCACAGCTGCCACCACCACCGAGGCTCAGGTTCAGAACCTGTGCCGGGTTGCTGTTGGTTGGCACACCCGAGACCGAGCCGCCAGCTGACCAGATGATGCCGTCGGCGATGTCAGAGGTGTAGCCACCACATTTGCCGAGTACGCGAACGGGGAGAATATTGGCATCCCATGCAGCGCCCGCCACACCCTGGCTGTTATTGGATTCTGCAGCGATGGTGCCGGCGACATGTGTGCCGTGCCAGCTGGAGTTGCTTGCCGAGCTGCCGAAGCCACATTCGCCTGCCGCGACCCAGTCACCGGGATCACTGGCATCGCTGTCGCGACCGTTGCCGTCGTTGGCGACGGACAGGTCACCGATGAAGTCGTAACCACCGACAATCTTGCTGTCGAGATCCACATGCGGGCGGTAGCCTGTGTCGATAACTGCGACGGTGACGCCGGCGCCGGTGTGGGTATCCCACGCTGGCTCGAGGTTGAGGCCCGCTGTGGCCTCAAAATAGTGCCACTGCTCGTTGTAGCGAGTGTCGTTGGGCACCGCCAGCGGCTGTAGCATGGCATCCAGTTCGGCGTATTCGACGCCGGGCGCGTTATTCAACGCGGCGATCAGCGCGTCACGCGCTTTCTCGTTGGCAACACCCTTCGCGATCAGGACTTCGCCACCGGTGGCGATAGAACGTAGTTCGCGTAAATCAGTCGCAAAGTTACGCTCGATGCTGGCGAGCGTGCTGCTGCGTTGTTGTTGATCAGCGAACTTGACGATGATGCGATTATTGAGTTCAGCGCTGTTGGCAGCACCGGCGAGGCCGAAGGTTGCAGCCACCGCCGCTGCAAGCAGACCTTTTGTCAGTGAAGGCATATAGACACTCCTTTTTTTTGCGTCGCCAGGGCCACCGGGCGTCTGTGTTGTGTTGTGCACAAAACAGAGCAGCCGCGAATACTGCGCCTTAGATGGGGGTTCGTATACCGGTAAAACACCCAGATGAGGTAGGGAAAAAACCCTAATTTGCGGGTAATTTTTCCTGAGTTTTTATGCTGCAGCGCGGGCCAGGCACCAGGCCTCGATACGTTTAACCCCGTTTTTCTGCAGTAATGCAGCAATTTCGCTAATGGTGCTGCCGGTAGTCAGCACATCGTCCACTATCGCGACCTTCA
>JABDKV010000223.1 GCA_013002045.1 Gammaproteobacteria bacterium | reverse complement strand
CCCCCAACCTGCGGCCTGGCAACATTCGTGGCGTTGGGATCGCGGCTGAAGCCGCTCCTACGGGGAGGGAGCATGACTTCCCAGGTCAACGGGGTGGCCAGCGCCGGGTCCTGCGACAGCAGGCCGTGCAGCAGCGTACTGCCAGTGCGCGGCAGGCCGGTAATAAACAGGGGGGCGGCGATGCTCCCGGCGCTGATCTGTGGATCCTGCGCGCGCGCCTGTGCCAGCGTCAGCCGATTGCGCAGCAGTTGCAGCAGGTGGCTGCGCGCCGACAGGCGTCCGACCAGGTTCAGGCGCGCCTGTTCGTTCAGTGCAACACACAAGCGCTCAAGCCGGTCACGCCAGTCGCCGTCACCGAGATCGGCGGCACCGACACAACTGACCAGCTCATCGGGATCGAGGCGAACCCGCTGATCGAGACGCAGGCTTCCCGCCAGTCGATTTGCCAGTCCCAGTGGCCAAGGTCTGTGTCTGAACGTATTGCCAGTCATGCTTGCGTTCGTTACGGTGCGAGCGCCGTAGTCTAACGCCGGAATGCCCGATGACCATCGAACAGCTGCGAGACCTGGTGCGCGATGTGCCTGATTTCCCCAGGCCGGGTATCGTTTTCAAAGACATCTCGCCATTGCTGGCACACCCCACCGGTTTTGCTGCGGCCGTAGAGGCACTGGCCGCCCGGGTCAGTCAGCACGAATCCGACAGCCTGCTCGCTGTAGAATCGCGCGGTTTTATCTTTGCGGCGCCCGTAGCGGCACAACTGGGGCTGCCATTGCACCTGGTGCGTAAGGCCGGCAAGTTGCCGCACCGTACAGTCGGAATCGAATATGAACTCGAATATGGATCCGACAGACTCGAAGTTCATGCCGATGTCATCGATCCCGCTCGCCGCTATGCCATCGTCGATGATGTCATCGCCACCGGCGGAACAGCCGCGGCGACCAGCCAGTTATTGCGTGATAATGGCGGTGTGCTTGCCTGTTATGCCTTCGTCATTGAACTTGGGTTCCTCAACGGCCGTGACCGTCTTGGCGAATACCCGGTCGAGAGCCTGATTCGTTTTGAATAAGTGAGCGAGCTACCGCCAATCGGGGTCATCGCGGCCTTACCGGCTGAAGCGCGAACCTTTGGTGCGCGCCTGCCATGCAACTCGGTCGCCAGCCTCGGTGGCTACAGCCTGCTGTTTGTTTGTGGTGTCGGTCCCGACAACGCTCGCCGTGCGGTGGACATACTGGCCTCGGCCGGTGTTGCCGGCCTGGTCAGCTGGGGTACTGCCGGCGCCCTCGATCCGCGCCTGACTGCCGGTGACTGCGTGTTG
The DNA here is from genome assembly GCA_013002045.1 of Gammaproteobacteria bacterium. GTDB lineage: Bacteria > Pseudomonadota > Gammaproteobacteria > Steroidobacterales > JABDKV01 > JABDKV01. The sequence continues at coordinate 2,392 of JABDKV010000223.1, read as the reverse complement.
CCACAACGAGTACAGGCCAATGGCGAATCTTATGACGCCGATGCAGCCTGGTCACAGCGAATTGCCGAGCGACTCGACAGCCATGTGACCTTGTACCGGGGTGTGTCCTGTTCAGTCGATGAAGTAGTGCCGTCGGCCCAGGCAAAGCAACGGCTATTCAGCCAGACAGGTGCTCTGATTGTGGACAACGAGTCGGCCGCTATTGCCGCCGCTGCGCGCGCGCATGGCCTGCCGTGGATCGCAGTGCGGGTGGTCATGGACGATGCAGGCAGCACGCTGCCCGACTTCACCTGGCGCACGCTCGATGAGCAGGGGTTTACCAACCTCGGCCGTATAACCTGGCACCTGGTCAAGCACCCGGCTGACCTGGTTACAGTGCCACGGTTGCTGCATGACTACGGTAAAGCGCGATTCTCGCTGTCACGCGTGTTTCGTGATGCCGGTCCCAGACTGATGTGTCCGTGAGTGCGGTTGCTGGTCTTATAACCCGGCTCGCGGTTGCATGGGTGCAGTTCAGCACCCGCTTCGCAGCGCTGGTATTGGCGGGTGCACTGCTGTTGGTGGGGGCGGCCGGCTGGTATGCATCAGGGCACCTCGGTATCGACACCAGTACCGCCGATATGATCGCCGAGCGACTGCCATGGCGGCAGTCATTCATCGACTACCGCGAGGCGTTTCCGCAACTCGAACGCACGCTGGTAATCGTCATCGATGGCGCTGATCGCGACCAGGCCGATTTGTTTCGCGATGAGCTGGTCAGCCGACTGCAGGTGCAATCGGAACTGCTGCAGCAGGTCTATGCGCCGGGTGCAGATCCGTTTTTCCAGCGTGAAGGCTTGCTGTATCGCGATCTCGCACAGCTGCAGCAATTGTCAGGGCAGCTGGTCGAGGCGCAGCCGTTCATCGGTCGGCTCAGTAACGATCCCGGTAGCGCAGGATTGTTTGGGTTGATTGCGGATGCACTGGCGCAGCCACCGGCCGACCGCACCGGGGTATTGTTGCAACGGGTTGCTGCGGTTACCGCGGCCGTTGCCGATGGCCAGCCGCAGGCATTGTCGTGGCAGGCGCTGATGCTGGGTGAGGATGAGCAGCCCGCACGCCATGTCGTTGTGGCAACGGTTCCCGAGGGATTTGCAGCGGCGGCCAGTGCCATTCGACTGGTGCGTGAGACGGCGACGGCAATCGATGTCACAGTCGAGCCGGTAACGGTGCGTCTGACCGGTCCGGTGGCGCTGGAATACGAAGAGCTCGCCAGTGTGGCCTCCGGGGTACAGCGGTCGGCTATCGGTGCCTTCCTGATGGTATTGCTGGTGTTGAGCATCGCTTTGCGCTCACCGTGGCTGGTGCTGGCGACACTGGTCACGCTGATCGCCGGGCTGGTGTTGACGGCCGGGTTTGCCGCGCTGGCGGTTGGACGGCTCAACCTGATCTCAGTGGCGTTCGCTGTGCTGTATATCGGGCTGGGTGTCGATTTCGCCATTCACTACCTGATGCGAGTACGTGAAGCGGTGGCCGGTGGCGTATCAAAGATTGATGCATTGAGCGACAGTGCCGGTGACGTCGGTGCGTCATTGATTATTTGTGCGATTACAACCTCGCTGGGGTTTTTCGCTTTCTTTCCGACAACATTCCGGGGGGTGGCGGAGCTTGGCCTGATCTCCGGTGTTGGCATGTACCTCAGTCTCATCGTGACCCTGAGCCTGTTGCCGGCCATGCTGCGCTTTCTGCCAGTCAGGGTGCGGGCCACTGGTATGCAGGTTGGCTTCCTCGCGCCGCTGGCCTACAGCCGCGCCTTCTGGCTTTGGGCTATTGTGTTTCTTATGGCGTGCGCGCTGACATTGCCATGGGTGTCGTTCGACAGCGATCCGTTAAACCTGCGTGATCCGGCGGCCGAGTCGGTATCAACCTATCGCGACCTGATGCGTGATCCTGATCATGCCCCGCGCGCATTGTCGCTGCTTGTCGAAGCGGATGAGGCAGCCCGTACCAGTCGGCGGCTGGAGCGTTTGCCGCAGGTCAGCGAGGTGCGTGGCCTCGATGACCTGATTGCGTCACAGCAGCAGGAAAAGCTGGCGCTGGTAGATGAGCTCAACTGGATTCTCGGTGCGCCAGTCGCAGTCGCTGAAAGCAAAAGTGACAGCGCACAGGTGGCGGCAGCAATCGCGCGCCTGCGCCCGGTATTGGCTACGCAGGATCTTCCCGCGGCAGGCAAACTCGATGCGGCGCTGGCGCGGATTACGCCGGATCAGTACGGGCAACTGGATCGGGCGCTGACCGGAACACTGGCTTACCGGCTGCGTGCGCTGTCTGCGGGATTGCAGGCACGCGGATTCGGCGCCGCCGATCTGCCATCCGATGTCAGCGAGCGTTATTTGACCGCGGATGGTCGTCA
>JABDKV010000220.1 GCA_013002045.1 Gammaproteobacteria bacterium | reverse complement strand
TTGGGTCGTGCTCTCCGATGCTCGTTCAAGATTACTTTGTGCGACGGTGGCAGTCATGATCAGCCGCTTCAGCAAATAAACGGCATCGTTTCGTGCCCGCAGTTTTTCCAGAACGGCCTGCGCCGGTACGCCAGATTCTCTGGTTTTCCAATAGTGCTGGAAGCTGTCAATCGGCATCAGATCCCATGCCAGTGCGCGAAGATCGCGTACGGCGGGCATGAAATTAGCGTCGATAACATTGTAACGACCGGCCTGGCCCAGGTAATGGCTGACAATCGCCGAACGAAGATCTGGATTGGGGATCAGTCGAAGGGCCCCGGTCATCTGAAGCTCTTGCCATATTGCAGACTGCCGTGTGACACCCTCTCCGAATACCGAACCAATTAGCAGGCCGCCGGGGTCTGGTTCCTGCGTTTCGGGGGTGTTCAAGGTATTTAGGAGGCGCCGCGCCGACTCAACCAGCTGGCCCAATTGCTCCCGGTTCGCTTCGATACGCTGCAATTCAGCCGTAAGCTCTAACGCGATGTCGTTTAGATACACATCGGCTTGTGCGAGGTCTTTCCGACGCTCGGCCCAGGAGTCGATGGCCAAAGCTAATAGAATGCCGACAACAATCAGCAGGACCTCGCCTGCAGCGACACGCCAATTGATCTTGTCAGAAGATATCCGCATAGGTTCAGACGCTGAGTGATTCAGTGTGAAAGCGTTGACTGCGCTCCTCGCGTAGTGTGTGCGTGTTCAGGAGCAGCCGGGCACTGGTTTCCCCGCAACCAGTATTTCTGAATCGAATCGAGTTTGTCAATTTATGCTGATACCTTGTTGCGGCGACACAGAAAAGGCCGGAAAAATACCGGCCTTGTCGTTTCGGACGTGTACTGCCCAATGAACTCGGTTGATGCCACGCCACCTGGCGTAGCACCAACCGATTCATTCAACCCCTAGTCGTCGTCTGTGACTTCGACGTCACCCTTGAAGACAGTTCCGCCAGCCGAGTACAGCAGGCTGCCGCTGAGGTCGTAGATCTCGATCGAGAATTGATCGGGGTCCGTGACGTTTACCTTGAAGGTGCAGTCGACCTTGTCATCATCACTACTGCTGTCATCATCGCCAAACTCGTACTCACAGCTACCGGTGACTTCGGCGTTGGCGCCGTCGATGGTCTGGGCGTTTGGCGTTCCTCTCACCTTTCGGTAAGGACCCTCGGTGTCGAGGTACAGCTTGCCGTCGACCTCACCATACTTCTGCTTGGTTTCGATCTTGAACTTGACTTCATCACTGCTGCCATCGTTGATTTCACCTTCGCCCTTCACGCGGCAGTCGTGATAGTCGCTGTCAGTATCGTCGGCGCAGTCGTTGTCGCCACCACCGGTGCCATCGGCATTGACCGTTACAGTAACTGTTGCAGTGCCTGTTCCGCCGTTGCCATCACTTACCGTGTAGGTGAACGTGTCCACCCCAACGAATCCGGTGTTCGGTGTGTAGGTCACCGTACCGTCGCCGTTATTTTCTGCCGTGCCGTTAGCCGGAGTCGAAACCGCAGTCACGGTCAGCGGGTCGCTGTCCGGATCCGTATCGGCGCCGTTACCGTTATCGGCGAGGACGTCGATAGAAACCGGAGTGTCTTCCACGGTTGTTGCTGCATCGTCCTGGGCGATCGGGTCCTGATTTACCGGGTTATTGCAGCCAACTGTGCATACAACTTCGCCGGTATCACCGAACACCTGCAGCTCCGCGATATGCACTTCGTCGTGACGGGGTGCAAGCACTTGTGAAGGATCACCAAAAATCGGCAGGGTTTCACCGGTAATGCTGGTGTCCCGGCAGTCAGTCGGGTTAGCTGGATCCAGGTCATGATCCTCCGACGGGTCCAGAGGTGACGGGTCTTGGAACGCCGTGTTACCGGTGCACTGATTTTCCAGCGCAACGATACGTACGTGTGTCGCCATGACTTCCGGGCCATCGAAGCTACGCAGGATCATTTCCGGCGATACGGGACGCGGGTTGTGGCCCGGGAACGCATCGTCGCCGCTCGTGATCCAGTCGCTGAAGTCAAGTTCCGACATCGGATTGACCGCCGTCTGTACCTTGAATTTCCGCAAGGCCGTGAAGCGATTATGGCCAACGATCATCGCGCTCACCTGCACACGATTGATCGAGACCGCCGACATGCCGCCAAGATCGACGGTGACAGAGGGCTGTCCCAGTATTGCATCATCGATAGCCACACCGTCAGCCGTCTTATCCCAATCTGTCGATTCCGTGTCGTCGATCAGGTCTGTCAGGCTTGCTACTTCACCGTCACTGCTGCCAGCAACAATCTGGCCGCCGCTGCCGCTGGACGCAAAGTTCCTCGGCATCTTGACCTTGATCGTTTTCGTCTCGCCGGCCGCAAAGGTTTGCGCAAAGCGGAAATGTCCGAACCCGTCAGCCCGGGCGACAAACTCGTAGTCACCTGGTGCAAACCCGGCTTCATTGTCGAGGTTGATCGCGCCGCTGGTATTGCCGTTAGTGTCTGCAATTTGCGTTGTACCGTTCTCGAAATGACCGACGAAAACATTTGCCGCGATCGGCATGTCGGCTTCGTCGACTATCTCGAAAGTGACGGTCGCATTGTCTGCGAGCAGTGCTTCAAAATCGGCAATCGGGTCACCAATGGTGTTGTCACTCGACGCGTTGATGCCCATGCCGCGATGTGCGAACGCAAGCCAGAGCTCAGCCTGGTTGGCGCCACCGAAGCGCATCATGTCGGCAGCCAGGTAGGCATCCCGTGCTTCAAGCATTGAGGGCGCTGTCGGCATCAGCAGCATTGCGTCAAACACGATCTGCATCCAGCGGCGGTTACCCGGGCAATTGGCCGGGTTGTAGGAGCCGTCGGCGCAGGCCTTTTGCAGTGCTACATCGGCATACGGATGAGTCGCTTCGTACTTGTCGGTCAGGTACTCGCGAATGGTGAAGTTTGCTGCACTCCAGATCTCGCCGTCGGCGTGGACCTGTGGGCCCGTAAGGTCGTAACCCATGTTGCTGAAATTAAGCGGGTTGACAGGCGTGCCCGTCCAGGCGCCGCTACCGGTGGTCGAGAGGCCCGGTTCCGGAAACGCTCCGGTGCGCGGGTAGCTCATGTTGTAGTTACGAATCGCGCGCTCGCCGTTACCGGTTGCAAAACCACCAACCGAGAACACGTTCTCGCCACTAGCGCCGGCGAAATCGTACTCGTTGAGGATTTCCATGCCGACGAGATCGCCAAAGCTTTCGCCCATGGCACCCGCGTGGTGTCCGCTGCGGCCATCGCCTTTACCGATCATGCGGTTCTCGATCATGTGGCCGTATTCGTGGCCGATAATTGCCATGTCGTAGTCGCCATCCGCGCACGGTGCGTAGAATGCGCCGGCGAGCGGCTGCCACAGGTACATGTTGGTGATCGGGGGAATGCCGTCCTGCAGTGTGATCATGTTGGCGTTGTCGCGGCCGAGATAGCTCGGTGCGCCGCCGCCCAATGCGCCAGCCTGGGCATTACCGATGACCGGATCGCCATCGAGTGTGCCCGGACCGCTATTGCCGAAATTATCTTCCTGCGCGTTCCAGCGGCGCTCGGTGAAGCCGAGTTCGTAGGAGAAGTCATGCATACGATTGTGCATGGCGAACAGGTTGGTGACTGCTGCAGAAATATCGTGGGACTCGCCCGCAACGAACGGAGCGAAACACTTTGACTCAGCCCACTCGTTGTTCCAGGCAGGGTTGTAGACGCGGTCGTAAGCGATCGGCCGATGGAATGAGCCACCGGGGGTCAGGGGGCTGACCCAGGCTTCCGCGGCTTGTGCATTGTTGCCGATTGTAGTGAACGTCGGGAAGTCCGCGGTGACGCTGTAATCCCATGGTGATCGCGACGCCGTATTGATCAGCTCCATAACGCAGCTCGCATCACCCAGGTTTTCCCAGCACCAGAGATCACGGGTATCAGTGCTCGATCCATAAACCGGATTCGCCGGAAACACGTTCCACTTCGGCGGATACGGCAGACCGGCGGCAGGTGCGCCTGCCTCGCTGAATACGATCTGGCCGGTGTAGTCGTTGTTAATGCTCCAGCCAGCACCGTCGACGTAGTCGCAGACTTCAACGGTGTAGTCACCTGCCGGTACGCCACCAGCGGGCGAGTAGGCAACCACTTCCGGGCTGGTACCCGTGTCCTGGCTTGCAACGATAGCGCCATCGCGAAGCAGGTTGATGACCGAGTCATTAACCAGTAGCGTTGGCGCAACGGAGGCCGCGATGGATCCGACAGTTTCGCCGGCATCAATCGTCCAGGGGCCGTTCGACTCACAGGCGCCATCTGTCGCCGGCAGCGTGCCGCTGTAGGTGTCGGCCGTCGGGTGAGACTGCTCGACGATGTCCTTGCGCATCCAGACCGTCCCATCCTCGGCATCGATGTAGTGCACGTAGGCGCGCGGGTTAGTGGTTGCGTTCTCAA
>JABDKV010000192.1 GCA_013002045.1 Gammaproteobacteria bacterium | reverse complement strand
CCGGGTCGGGTATTTGGCGAAATACAGGGTATCGAGACAACCGAGCCGGCGTTTGGCCTCGACGCTTACTGGATCGAGGGCGCCCAGCGTGAACACGCGCAGACCGTCGGCTACAGCGTAGTCGACCCAAGCACCGTCGTCGCCACACACATGAGCCAGATACTCAAGCGACAGGCGCATGAACTACTCGGCTACGAGGAAACACAGCAACTGCTCGATCGGCTGGGCAGCAGCGCACCGAAACTGGTCGAAGACCTGGTACCCAAAGCACTGTCACTGGGTGTCGTGGTACGGGTACTGCAGGAGTTGCTGGTCGAAGGTGTACCGGTGCGGAATATCCGTCGCATCGCCGAAACACTCGCTGAAAACGCGCCACGCACCCAGGATCCGCAGGCCCTGGTGGCAGCCGTTCGTGTCGGATTGTCACGCAGCATCGTGCAGAACATTGTCGAGGCCGACCAGGAGTTGCCGGTATTTACCCTCGACCCCGGGTTGGAACGCATATTGCAAGAGTCCATGCAGGGGGCCGGTGAAGGCCCCGGATTGGAACCCGGACTGACGGAAAGAGTGCAACAGGCCTTACACGGTGTCGCTGAGCGGCAAGAAATTGCCGGAGAACCGGCAGTGTTACTTGCCGCACCGGCACTACGGCCATGGCTGGCGCGACTGGCGCGCCATGGTGTACCAAACCTGCACGTACTTGCCTACAACGAGGTGCCAGACGATAAAAAACTGAGACTCGTCGCTGCGGTGGGTCAACAGGACACAGAAATTGAGAGAAGGGCAACAACAGCTTGAATGGAAAAGATGAAGGGATAAAACTCGAATGAAAATCAAACGTTTTGTTGCGCCTGATATGCGACGGGCCATGCGCATGGTCCGAGAAGAGCAAGGGCCCGACGCTGTCATTCTCTCCAACCGTCGGGTCGACGGTGGTATCGAGGTGGTCACGGCGATCGATTATGACGAGAGCCTGCTCAGCCCGGTGTCAAAACCGGAACCCAAACCGGCGGCAGCGGTAAGCCAGGTGACGCCGATCGATCCACCCGTAGTTGACTGGTCGCGGGAACCAACGCTACTGGGTATGAAACAGGAAGTCGCGTCGCTGCGTAAGTTGCTCGAATCGCAACTCGCCTCGCTTGCGTGGAACGACACCGTACGGCGCCACCCGGTGCGTGCCGGTGTGCTGCGTCGTCTCAGTAGCCTGGGTCTGCCGCAGGAACTGGCTTGCATGGTTGCGGAACAGGCCGACGGCGCCGACATCGATAGCGCCTTCGAATACGCACTACGCTTCCTCGATGCCAGTTTGCCAACGCATGACAGGGAGATCATCGATGAAACCGGCGCGGTTGCGCTGGTTGGCCCGACCGGTGTCGGTAAAACGACGACGATAGCCAAGCTGGCGGCACGTTTCGTACTGAAACATGGCGCTGATGCGCTTGGACTGGTGACTACCGATGGCTTCCGTATCGGGGCCCATGAGCAACTGGTCACATTCGGTCGCATACTCGGTGTACCGGTACAGCTGGTACGCGATGCGGACGAACTGCACAACGCCCTCGAAGCACTGCGTGACAAACGACTGGTGCTAATTGACTCGGCAGGCATCAGCCAACGGGACAAGCGCATCGAGCAGGAGCTGGCTGCATTACGCGAAGCGCGGGACGATATCCGCGTGCTGCTGACCCTGTCATCGCATGCCCAACCCGGGGTGCTGGACGAAGCCATTGGCGCCTTCGCCGATCTCGATCCCTGTGGCTGCATCCTGACCAAGCTCGACGAAGCGGCCTCACTGGGCGGTGCCATCGCTGCACTGGTACGACACGGACTGCCGCTGGCTTATGCGACTGACGGTCAGAATGTACCCGAGGACCTGCACTGGGCCCGCAGCAAACGACTCGACCTGGTAACGCGTGCCGCGGCACTGGCGGATAGCGAACCCGATGCGGTGCCTGCGGCGGCGATGACCGACTTCAGCGAGGTACCCGCTCATGCCTGAAGCACGGAAGCACGACCAGGCGCAGGGACTGCGCCAGATAGCCTCGGGAAACCCGGTCAATGTCATTGCCGTCACCGGCGGCAAAGGCGGTGTTGGCAAGACCTGCACCTCAGTTAATCTTGCCGTTGCCCTGGCACAGGAAAAGCAGCGAGTGTTACTGCTCGACGCCGACCTGGGCCTTGCCAATGTCGACGTGATGCTCGGTGTACACCCGCGCTATAACCTGTCCCATGTACTGAACTCTTCCTGTGCGCTCGAAGACATCATCGTCGACGGTCCTGCAGGAATAAAGATCGTGCCGGCAGCATCGGGCCGACGCCGCATGGCCGATCTGGCGGCAGCTGAACATGCCGGCCTGATCAGCGCCTTCGGTGAGCTGGCCATTAGTTTCGACACTCTCATCGTCGACACCGCTGCCGGTATTGCCAACAGCGTGATCAGTTTCAGCCAGGCCTCTCAGAATGTCGTCGTCGTCGTCTGTGACGAACCCGCCTCGATAACCGACGCCTACGCACTGATGAAAATTCTCAG
>JABDKV010000189.1 GCA_013002045.1 Gammaproteobacteria bacterium | reverse complement strand
TGACGACGACGAACACAACACTGACGACGACGAACGCGACGCCGGAGACGACGAGCACGACGCCGGAGACGACGAGCACGACGTCGACGACGACGAACGCGATGCCGGGGACGCTGAGGGCGACGAGTCAAGCGATAACGAACGCCTTATCGATACCAACGATCAGCGAGATTCGGTCGACACAACTGCTGCCGCTGAGGCGACAACGGACGACGATGAGGAGATTGTGCTGGATGAGCACTATATGCCTCCCGCCGGCGACGATGACGACGAGTCCTTTATAGACGAAGAAGATTGGGAAGCCGACGACGAGGCGATTGCGGCGGCAGACTCAGCGGAGTTCCTGCCACAACCGGTACCGGAACTACGCAGTGTCGGCGCGACGACCATTGCCAGTGTTCCTGAGAAACTCGAAGGTGGCGCTGGCGCGGTACAACTCATTGCCCCCGCTGCAACAGAGCAAGTCAACCAGGTCGCACCCGATACAACCGCCCAGCCCTCGCCCGCGTTGCGTCCGAACGACGCTGTCGATGCCGAAGATGCGCGCGACCTGAGTAATTACCTGCAGGCTGGTCGGCCCAGCCGCTGGGTCACGATTGGCTGGATTGCAGGCAGTCTCTTCATGATCCTGCTGCTGGTCGCGCAGTTCGTCCATCAACATCGCGGCGACCTGGTCCTGCATCCTCGTTTCGGCGGTGCGATTGCGGGTGCGTACGGCGTGCTCGGACTGGACGTAAGGCCAAACTGGCGTGTCGATGATTATCGGGTTGTCGGGCAGGCGCGGCTAATGCAAATGCCAGACGACGACGAAGGCGGCGAGGATGCATTGCGATTCGTCGCGATCATTGCCAATCGCGCCGAAAGGCCACAGCCTCCACCAATGGTTCGGCTGACGCTTCGTGACCGTTGGGGTGACGCCACCGGAGTGCGTGATTTCGCACCACCTGAATATCTCGCCGACCGCACCATGATCGACAGTTTGCTGGAACCCGGCCAGAGATTGCGCGTGGTGCTGAACCTGCAGGATCCTGGTACCGAGGTTGTCGGCTTCGACTTCGACATGTGCCTGCCCGATGCCAGTGGTACACTGCGCTGCTCAACCGAGCCCTCCGGCTAGCGACCCACACCCAAGCTTCTGTTTTTAAATGAAAATAGGCCCTTATCAATTCGCGAATAACCTGGCTCTCGCGCCGATGGCGGGTGTCACTGACAAGCCGTTCCGGCAGTTGTGCAGAAGACTCGGAGCCGGCATTGCTGCCAGCGAAATGATTACCGCCGATACTCGTTTGTGGCATACCCGGAAGACACGCTTGCGCCTCGACCACCAAGGCGAACCCGAGCCACGCATCGTGCAAATTGCCGGCGGCGACCCGCAGATGATTGCGCAAGCGGCACGACTCAACGTCGATCGCGGGGCCCAGATTATCGATATCAATATGGGGTGTCCGGCAAAGAAAGTTTGCAACAAGGCGGCTGGCTCGGCGCTGCTGCGTGACGAAGATCTGGTAAAGCGCATCCTCGATGCCGCCGTAAACGCCGTCGACGCGCCAGTAACTTTAAAGATTCGGACCGGCTGGTCACCAGACAATCGCAACTGCGTCCGCGTTGCACGGATCGCCGAAGACAGCGGTATCGCGGCCCTCGCCGTGCACGGCCGAACACGAGCGTGCAAGTTTACCGGTACCGTCGACTACGATTCGATCGCGGCTGTCAAGCGATCGGTATCCATCCCCGTATTCGCAAATGGTGACATCGATTGCGCGGAACGCGCTTGTCAAGTGCTTGAGCAGACCGGTGCTGACGCACTGATGATCGGCCGCGCCGCTCAGGGAAGACCTTGGATTTTCCGTGAGATCGACGCGGCTCTGAAAAGTGGCACGAAGTTTGACATCGTTCACACACCGAACCGCGATGAACTCCGTGATATTATGCTGACTCACCTCGATGCGCTTTACCGTTTTTACGGAGAACACACCGGGGTGCGTGTGGCGAGAAAACATCTCGGGTGGTACTGCAAAAATCACAGTGACGCTGGTAACTACAAGCGCACTGTTGTCAGGGTGGAAACTGCAGCCGATCAACTTCGTCTCACGCGCGAATATTTTGACAACGCCTACATGGACAGTGTGGCGGCATAAACAAAGTTGGGGAACTTCGCAGGTGTCTAAGAAACCAGTCAATGGCAGCCGTATCGTGGCTGCAACCAAAATCGGTGGTGGCAAACCCCTACGTGATCTGACCGAGGAAGCGGTCCGTGGTTACTTTACGAAACTCAATGGTCACAAGGCTGCAGATCTTTACGATCTGGTAATTCGTGAAGTCGAGGAGCCACTATTGCGTTCAGTAATGGATTACACCGAGGGTAACCAGAGTCGTGCAGCTGAAGTGCTCGGAATCAACCGGGGCACCCTACGCAAAAAACTCCGTATATACGGACTCGCAAACCGCCGCTGACCTGGAGCCAACATGCGTGCGCTGCTGAGCGTCTCTGACAAGACCGGAATCGTAGAGTTCGCCCGCAGCCTCGAAGCTCAGGGTGTCGAAATACTTTCCACTGGGGGCACCGCGGCACTACTGCGCAGGCACGATATCGATGCGCTGGATGTAGCGCAGTACACCGGATTCCCGGAGATCATGGAGGGCCGGGTCAAGACCCTGCACCCGCGGATTCATGCCGGCCTGCTGGCCAGGCCCGGTGTCGACGACCCTGTACTGGCCGAATTCGATATCGAACGAATCGATTTGCTCGTCGTCAACCTGTACCCGTTCGAACAGACCATCGAAGATCCGCACTGCAGCCTCGAACTGGCCATCGAAAACATCGACATCGGTGGTCCCGCAATGATTCGCGCAGCTGCCAAGAATTACCGCGCCGTAGCAGTTGCCACGGAGCCGGCGGACTATGGCGATATCCTTACGGCAATTAAAGCCGGCGGCATCGATGATGACCTGCGCTATCGACTCGCAGCCAAGGCATTCGGCCATACTTCAGCATACGACGCCGCAATAACCGGTTACCTGCACCAGCGACTGGAACTACCCGGTGAGCAGCGCTTCGCGGCAACCCGTGCTCTGTCGCTGCGAGATTGTCAGCCACTACGCTATGGCGAGAATCCACACCAGGCCGCTGCGCTCTACATACACGATCGCGGCAAGGAAGCCTGTATCGCCGATGCGGAGTTGCTGCAGGGCAAAGCCATGTCCTACAACAACATTGCCGATGCAGATACGGCACTGGAGTGCGTACGTCAGTTCTACGAACCCGCCTGCGTCATCGTCAAGCATGCCAATCCCTGTGGCGTTGCCGTTGACGATGATTGTCTTGCGGCCTACCGGCGGGCACATTCAGCCGACAGTACCTCCGCATTCGGCGGCATCATTGCACTGAACCGTAGTCTCGACGGCGCGACTGCCGAAGCAATCCTGGGACAGTTCGTCGAGGTGATCATTGTTCCCGAAGTGCAGGATGATGCGAAAAAATTGCTTGCGAGGAAGCGCAATATCCGTGTACTGGTAACCGGATGGTGGGACATGGAGCGTGTTGGCTCTGTCGAATACCGCAGCGTCAATGGCGGCTTGCTGGCGCAAGAGCGCGACATAGCACTGGTAAACCCGCAGGATCTCAATGTCGTGTCGCAGCGTTCGCCGACGGAACATGAATTGCGTGACCTGTTATTCGCCTGGAAAGTTTGCAAGTTCGTCAAGTCGAATGCGATTGTGTTTGCCAAAGACCTGATGACAATCGGTATCGGGGCCGGCCAGACATCCCGTGTGCATAGTGCGCGGCTGGGTACGATCAAGGCCGCCGATGCCGGGCTGGCAGTCAAGGGCTCTGTCATGGCCTCAGATGCATTCTTTCCGTTTCGCGACAGCATCGAAGCCGCCGCCGAGCATGAGGTCATCGCGGTCATTCAGCCAGGCGGGTCGAAACGCGATAACGAAGTCATTGCGGCCGTTGATGAACACCAGATGTCGATGGTGTTTACCGGAATGCGGCATTTCCGGCACTAGGCATGAAGGTACTGGTCGTCGGAAGCGGTGGTCGCGAGCACGCACTTGCGTGGAAGGCCAGACAGTCTGCGGCGGTAACCGAAGTCCTGTGCGCGCCAGGCAACGCCGGTACAGCATCCGAACCCGGCATACGTAATGTCGACATCGCCAGCGACGACGTCGAGGCGCTGCTGAATCTTGCACGTAAGGAAGGGATCGAACTCACCATCGTCGGGCCTGAAGCCCCGCTGGTCGCCGGCATCGTCGATTGTTTCATCGCCGCAGGCGTGCCCTGCTTCGGACCGATCGCAGCCGCAGCCCAACTCGAAGGCTCCAAGGCGTTCATGAAGGACTTTCTGCAGCGCAATAGCATCCCCACAGCGCGCTATGCTGTATTTGCCGATCTGGATGCAGCGTTGTCGTATCTCGACAATCACCCGCTACCGGTGGTGATCAAGGCTGATGGCCTGGCTGCCGGCAAAGGCGTCATTGTGGCCAACGACCATGCCACGGCAGTGGCAGCGGTGCGTGGCATGATGAGTGAGCAACGCTTTGGTGCGGCAGGAAAACGCGTCGTAATCGAGGAATTCCTCAGTGGCGAGGAAGCCAGTTTCATCGCCATGGTTGACGGCCGCAATATCCTGCCACTGGCATCGTCACAGGATCACAAGGCACGCGACAACGGCGATAGCGGACCCAACACCGGCGGAATGGGTGCATATTCCCCTGCTCCGGTGGTCACACCCGAGTTGCATGAGCGCATCATGACAGAAGTCATGCAGCCCACAGTCGACGCCCTGGCCGCAGCGGGAACGCCTTACACCGGTTTCCTCTATGCGGGAATTATGGTCGGCGACGATGGCGCGCCACGGGTGCTCGAATTCAACTGCCGATTCGGCGATCCCGAAACCCAGCCAATCATGATGCGCCTGCAAAGCGACCTGGTCGAACTGTGCGTCGCCGCTCTCGAAGGCCGACTTGAGCAACACAATGCAGAGTGGGATAGTCGCGCCGCGCTCGGTGTAGTCATGGCTGCCGGAGGTTATCCCGAATCCTATGCCAAAGGCGCCGTCATCAGCGGACTAGATTACGATATCGACGATACCAAGGTCTTCCATGCGGGTACGGCGGAGGATGAGCGAGGCAATATTGTCACTGCCGGAGGTCGGGTGCTGTGCGTGGTTGCACTCGGCACAACCGTTGCTGCTGCCCAGGCCCGCGCCTACCAACGCTGCAGTCGAATCCACTGGGACAACGCCTACTACCGCACCGATATCGGCCATCGCGCCACGTAGGAGCGCCTTCAGCCGCGATTTCTTTCCTGGTGGTTCTTTCAATCACCCAACTGGACGTTAGATGAATCGACGGAAGTCTCACCTCAGGACGGTCACTCCAGGCTGATAACCAGTGCAGCGTCGTAGCTCTTCCAGCTGATCGGCACCACGAACGAGCGCAACTCCGCCGGTACAACAATCTTGTCCAGTCGCCCAACTACAACGACCGGAACAGAAATCAGGAAATCCTGTCCAAATTCCTTGCGCGCGCTACCCGATATGACATTGGCGACCTCACCAACCATGTCACACAGGTTTTCGTGACTGGTGTCCTCCTCACCGATACTCATCAACAGCACCTTGAGCAACACTGGTGGGGCGGTGAAGTAGACACTACCGCGACGCTTTCCCGAGACACCTATGATGCCGGTAAAGCCCTTGATCTCGCTGTTGCAGTTACTCACCAGGTACGGCGTACCGACGTCAGCTTTTTCCCCACCCATCTGGGCAAAGAAATCTGTAGTGCCATCGATGAAGACCTGCAGGTCCAGCTCATCCATAGCTGGCCTCCTGCATCAGCTCTCGGAAAGCCTTATTCAGTTCTTCCTCACTGAACGGTTTGCACAAAAAGCCGTTGGCGCCCTTCTTCAGTGCCTCGATAGCGGTCGCCTTGTCGGCCAGGGCGGATATAACCAGCACTATGATATCGGGATTAATCTCTACCATGCGTTCGACACATTCGATGCCACCCATTTCCGGCATCGTCAGGTCCATGGTTACGATATCCGGACGCACCTCGCGGAATTTTTCCAGGGCCTCAACACCGTTACCGGCGGTTGCAACGACTTCGAGCCCGTCAATCTCATTCGAACGTTCGATCTTGCGCCGGATGATGTTCGAATCATCGACAATCATCAGTTTCATCGGTTTCACCTTTTCCCTCATAACTTAACTGCCCCGACACCCTGTCAGGCCGCCTTATCCACATCGCCATACAATGCTGGCAACGTAATCTTGAACTGTGTGAACTCGCCACGTGCAGTCGATACCCGCACCTTGCCGTCCAACTCATTGACCAGGTTCCGAACCAGGTCCATGCCTACTCCGCGACCGGCGTCGGTTGAAACGCTTTCGCTGGTCGAGAAGCCGCGCTGAAAAATCAAACCCATTACGGCACGCTCGTCCATCGTCCCGATCTGGTCGGCGCTGACAAATCCGCGCTGTAACGCGGCCGACTTGATGGCATCGAGGTCTAACCCACGACCGTCATCGCGATACGACAACTCAAAGCCCTTGTTACCCAGAGGCGTAAAGCTAATGGATATCCGGCCAACCTGTCCTTTCTGGCTGGAAAGCCGTTCCTCAGGTGTTTCTATACCGTGCACGATACCGTTGCGTACAAACTGTACGGTAATGTCCTTGACCGGCCCTCGATACAGCTCAGGGATATCTTTGCCATTGAGGCCGACACAATTCAGGTTCACCCGCTTGCCTTGTTCGGACGCCATGCGGTCGGCGAGATTGTGTAGCACCGCAGTGATGCCAGTGCGCGGGACGTTGCGTCTATCGTCCTCCACAACCTCGAGTTGCGCTTTATCGAACGCCGTGCGGAACTCAATCAGGCGCCCGACCAGTTCACGTACCCCATGCACATGGCTGAGCAGTTCGTCGAGCTTGATCGTCAGTGGCAGGAAATCTTCACCACCGATGTAATTGCGTCCACGAACATCGGCGATCAGGTCCTCCAGTTCGTGAGCTTGCGCCTCGACCGAGCTCAGCCCCAAAGCCGACGATTCACCCTTGACCGAGTGCACCTCGCGGAAAATCTGGTCGAGCTTCGCACGATAGACGTCTTCACCCTTGGCCGAGCGCCGCAGGATGGAATTAACTTTGCCAAGCGCGCGCTCGGCACTGCACAGGAAGTCCGTTAGCATTTCTGGTTCGATATGCAGGATATCCATGAGCATATCGAGCTGCTCAGACGACTTGACCCTGGACTCCTGCAGTTCGCGTTCCAGTGCGACCGTTTCCGTAATGTCATTAACCGTCACCAGCAGGTGTGACAACTTATTGTTAACGATGACACGGCGGAAATCGAAGCCAAGGTGCCGCACCAGGTAGCTGCTGCTGCCGGTGTCGAAATGCACCTCGACCTCGTTCAGGGGGTTCAGGTCGTCAACCAGGTTCTGGTTGACGCGGCGGCCGAAAAACAGGCTGATGTAGTCGCGCGCTACCGTCACTGTCGTGTCCGGAACGATACCCCGCAGCAGCTCAATCAGGTTGACCCCAGCCAGTGACTCGCGCCTGAATATCCGATTGAGAGCAGCAGAATGCTGCGTACCTATCCGGAACTCCTCGTCCAGCAGGAACAGACCCTCATTGACCGTTTCCAGGATCTCGTCTGTTTCGCGACGAGCCTTCTCTACCTCTGCATCGGAGTTGCTCAGGTTACGAATAAAATGAAACAGGATGATGAAGAAATTTATCAGTGCAAAGCAGATGCCTGTCACCTGGATGACACGCAGCCGCATGGCACGACGCGACGCCTCATCTTCCATGTGCACCGTTAGCGAATTCGCCAGATCCAGTAGTCGCGAATCGCGGTTATCGTCGGTCGCCACCATGATGGCGTGGAACAGGTCGCCTTCCAGTTCGGCCCCGTCATCGGTCATTATCAACTCGGCGCTGCGGTCGATCTGCGCCTCGAAACCAATAATCGGCTGCAGCGCCTCACGCAGTGGTAGCCAGGTCTCGTAGGTTTGTGTCAAAACGCGGCGCCCGTAAGCATTGGTGATGGCCGGTATATCTACCATCTCGCCATTGGCACCGAGTATGGTTCCACCTTTAGCGAATGCACCGAGGGTCTCGTCGAAGGTCCGGTAGCTTTCCTTCAGCTCGTGCAGTGGATGATCGATGAAATTTCCACTACCCAGCGCATTGTCGGTCTGCAATAAGGCCTTGATCACCAGTTGCGATTCTGTTCTTTGGCGTCCGGCCAGGTTGACCTGGACGGCATCGCGGGCGAACTGGTTGGCGATGTAAAAATTGAGTATGAGCACACCCGCATCGAAGACAATAAACAGCGCGATCGATATGACGATCGTCCTGTATTTGCCCAGGTTAAGTGTGCTCATTCGTGGAACCCGATTCGTGTGTTTCGTTCAGCGGGCTTTAAAGAAGGCCCGGCAGGACTAAGTAAAAACGAATCGGAGCCCGCCTGCCGTGACGGGAATCACACAGAAATGAGGGATTTAGCAGGTTTCAGCGAATTATGGAAAATCAGCAGGGCCCGATGACCGGGCCCGTGCCTTAACGCTTCATTGCATCAAAGAAGTCACTGTTGAGCTTGGTGTCTTTGAGTTTGCCGAGCAGGAACTCGATGGCCGCAATTTCGTCCATCGGATGCAGCAGCTTACGCAATACCCAGATCTTCGCCAGCTCATCCGGCGCGGTCAGCAGTTCTTCCTTGCGTGTACCCGACCGATTGATGTTGATAGCCGGGAAGACGCGCTTCTCAGCGATACGTCGATCGAGATGAATCTCGAGGTTGCCGGTACCCTTGAACTCTTCGTAGATAACATCATCCATGCGCGAACCGGTGTCGATCAACGCCGTCGCAATTATGGTAAGACTGCCACCTTCTTCGATGTTGCGTGCGGCACCGAAAAAACGCTTCGGTCGATGCAGGGCATTGGCGTCGACACCACCGGTGAGCACCTTGCCGGACGACGGCACCACAGTGTTGTAGGCGCGCGCCAGCCGGGTGATCGAATCCAGCAGGATAACGACATCCTTCTTGTGCTCAACCAGGCGCTTGGCTTTTTCGATAACCATTTCGGCCACCTGGACATGCCGACTGGCCGGCTCGTCGAAAGTACTCGACACGACCTCGCCACGCACTGAACGAGCCATCTCGGTCACTTCCTCGGGTCGTTCGTCGATCAACAGGACGATCAGGCAACACTCTGGGCAATTATTGGTAATCGAGTGCGCGATATTCTGCAGCAACATCGTCTTACCCGCCTTGGGTGGGGAGACGATCAGACCACGCTGTCCCTTACCGATCGGCGCGACCATATCGATAATACGCGCGGTAAGGTCCTCGGTACTGCCATTACCCGCTTCCAGCTTGAGCCGGTCGCGTGGAAACAGCGGCGTCAGGTTCTCAAACAGGACCTTGTTCTTGGCATTTTCCGGCGCATCCATGTTGATGTTGCCGACTTTCAGCAATGCGAAGTAACGCTCGCTGTCTTTCGGTGGCCGGATCAGACCCGAAACGGTGTCACCGGTACGCAGGTTGAAACGCCGGATCTGGCTCGGCGACACATAGATGTCGTCGGGCCCTGCCAGGTACGATGCGTCGGCTGAACGCAGGAACCCAAATCCATCCTGCAGGATCTCCAGTACACCATCGCCGTAGATGTCTTCGCCATTGGCGGCATGCGCCTTTAGCAGACCGAAAATGATGTCCTGCTTACGCAGGCGTGCTGCATTCTCCAGGCCCAATTCAAGGGCCATCTCGACCAGCTCGGAAACAGGCTTCTGCTTTAGCTCGGAGAGGTTCATGACGTTTTCGCTCAGCTCGCCGTCAATCGTCTCCAAACCCTCGTCGTTATCGGGAAATTCGTCTTTTTGTGGCCGTTTTCTCGACCGTGATTTCTTGTTGCCACCGGACCGCTTGGAACGGTTTGGTGATTTTGAACGACCGCCACGGGCCGAGCTACCGAGGTAACCTCTCATAGATTTTCTTCCAGAAACTTCGCAAGGTCTGCTTTTGATTTATTACCAACAGTCTGACTCTCGACCACCCCGTTCTTGAACAGGATCAGGGTCGGGATACCACGCACCTGGAATTTTGGCGGTGTCGCCGGATTTTCGTCGATATTGAGTTTGGCGATTCGCAGACGACCGTTGTATTCATCGGCGAGTTGGTCCAGTGCCGGTGCGATCGCCTTACAGGGGCCGCACCACTCAGCCCAGAAATCGAGCAGCACCGGAAGGTCCGACTTCAGGACATCATCCTCGAAACTGTCATCACTGGTGTGAATAATTTGATCGCTCAACGTTCTCCTCCGGATCGATACATCGGTTACACTGTGCCGCGCGCTGGGGCCATCAGGTCTGGAAATACGGGCTAAGGTGGATTGGCCTTTAGCTCGTGCGGACTCGGGCCGCGCACGGTTATTGTCTGGGAATAGAGCTGGACTTCCAGTCAGGGTTGGTTTGTCGGATCGCCCCTACGGCGGCTCCAACCGGCAGTGATATCGCAACTGCACCACTTTTATAGCACAAGACGCTGGAAAACGAAATGGCGGAAAAGCACCTCACAGAGGTCAGATTTGACAGTCTCCCACTCGATGCCGCAGTGCTTGCGGGTATTAAGCGCGCCGGCTTCGAAAGTTGTACGCCCATCCAGGCGGAAACTTTGCCGCTGGCGCTGGCTGGCGACGACGTGGCCGGCCAGGCACAAACCGGCACGGGCAAGACCGCGGCATTCCTGATCGCAACGTTCAACCACCTGAAACGGCACCCGCAGATGCGGGGACGCCGCCCCCAGGACCCACGAGCCGTGATCCTCGCGCCCACCCGCGAACTTGCCGTCCAGATTCACCAGGACGCCGTTAACCTCAATCATGACACCGGTTTCGCGCTGTCTCTGGCATTTGGTGGCACTGACTACGATAAGCAGCGCCAGCAGATTGCCTCTGGCACCGATGTACTGATCGGTACACCCGGGCGCATCATCGACTACTTCAAACAGAAGGTATTCGACTTTCGCTATACCCAGGTCGCGGTGCTGGACGAAGCCGATCGCATGTTCGATCTCGGGTTTATAAAGGACATACGCTTCGTGTTGCGGCGGATGCCTGAACCGACCGAGCGCATGAACCTGTTGTTCTCGGCTACCTTATCGCACCGGGTGCTCGAATTGGCATACGAGCACATGAACGATCCCGGGCTGGTCCGGATCGATCCCGAGCAGACGACACCGGAAAAGGTCCGCCAGGAAATCTATTTCCCGGCCAATCATGAAAAGGTGCCACTGTTGATTGGGCTGCTGCGGCGCATCGATCCACGACGTACGATGATCTTTGTCAATCGCAAGCGCGATGCCGAGGAACTGCAACGTTACCTCGAGGCCAATAAGATCCATGCTGAGGCCATCTCCGGTGACGTTGCACAGAAAAAGCGCCTGCGCCTGCTGCGCGACTTCCAGTCGGGCGAGCTACCTGTGCTGATTGGCACCGATGTGGCGTCGCGTGGCTTACATATCCCCGACGTCAGTCACGTCTTCAACTTCGACCTACCCGACGACCCGGAAGACTATGTGCACCGTATCGGTCGTACAGCGCGGGCCGGCGCCGAGGGTGATGCCATCAGCCTGGGCTGTGAGGACTATGCTCACAATTTGCCTGCCATCGAGGACTATGTCGGCTACAAGATTCCGGTGGCCACGATCGAGCCGGGAACACTGTCCGAGGTAACCCGACCCGGCCCCAGAAAAAGACGCAACCGAGACGGGCCGCCGCCGCGCAACAAAAGTGGCGGTAACAACCGGCCGCGTAACCGGCGACGGCGCCAGGGCAAACCCAGAAACAAGGACTGACTACAATGCAGCTTCTCCAGGAAATCCTGCCCGGTATTCGCACAATTGCACGCCAGGCCGGTGACCGCATCATGAGCATCTATGAGCGCGAATTCGATGTGGAGCACAAAGAAGACAACTCACCCCTGACCGAGGCTGATCTCGCTGCGCATCGCCATATAGTCGATTCACTGCGCCAGTTGACCCCGGACTGGCCGGTGTTATCGGAAGAGTCCGCCGCGATCACGCCGGCAGAACGGCGGCAGTGGCAGCGTTTCTGGCTGGTTGATCCGCTCGACGGCACCAAGGAATTCATCAAGCGCAACGGCGAGTTCACGGTCAACATCGCACTAATCGACCATCACGAACCTGTACTGGGTGTCGTGTTTGCGCCAGCGAAACAAATTGAGTTTTTTGGCGCCTGCGATCACGGCGCATTTCGTCGTGATGGCAACGGCGTCGCACGCGGCATCAGGGTGGCCGCTGCGCATGATGGGCCCGTTCGCATCGTCGGTAGTCGTTCGCATCGCGGTGATTCCCTGGAGCGCTTTCTGGCGCGTGTCGGCGAACACGAAATGGTACCGATGGGTAGCTCTCTCAAGATCTGTCTCGTGGCCGATGGCAGCGCCGATGTCTATCCCCGGCTCGGGCCGACCTCCGAGTGGGATACCGCCGCTGCGCATGCCGTCCTCGTTGCAGCGGGTGGGCAACTGACCAATGTCGCAGGAGAGAGCCTGCGCTATAACGCGCGCGATGAGCTGCTCAACCCGCACTTTCTTGCCATTGGCGGTGACCAACGCGACTGGCTGACCCTGTTATCCTGATGTTGCGATGCATCATGCTCGCGTATGGGCCCTCGTTTGGCTAAGCTAGGAACTCAGACCTTAAGATCGGGTTGCACGTCTATGGATGAGCGCTTTCACAACGCGATCAATTCCACCTTGATGGATCAGAAAAAAATCGAAACCGAAGTTTTCAAAGACATCGAGCGGCTCAAGCGGCTGCGTGTCGAACACCGGGACCTCGATGACGTGATTTCGCGTCTTGCCGATGACCCGCTGGTCGACCAGTTGGAATTGAAGCGACTTAAGAAACGCAAGCTGATGCTGAAGGATACGATCCTGAAGCTGGAAAGCGAGTTGATACCCGACCTCAACGCCTGAGTTCGGTATCAGCTGCGTCTTCAACGCGGACTCCTGTCCCTTTGCCTACCTGTGTCACCGAAAAATACCTCGTCATCGATGATGGCATCTCCATTCCACTAAGCGAGATCGCCGCCAGCTACATACGTGCGTCTGGACCAGGCGGTCAGCATGTCAACAAGAGTTCGACGGCCGTTCAGCTGCGATTTGATATTGATAATGCAAGTACGCTGGACGAAGCGATACGGGCGCGCCTGAGACGGCTGGCAGGTAATCGTGTTAACAAGGACGGTGAGCTGATCGTCACCGCACAGCGATTCCGTAGTCGCGAACAGAACTATCGTGACGGGCTGGAACGTATTGGGCGTCTTGTAGCCCGGGCGGCTACAGCACCGAAGAAACGCCGCAAGACGCGGCCGTCACGCGCTGCCAAAAAACGGCGACTCGATGACAAGCGACGACGAAGTCGGGTCAAGCAGCTACGTGGTCGACCCGGGCGTCACGATTGATTGTGCATCCGCCGCGGCAGTAGCCAACTGGCCAGTGCTGGCAATAACAAAATCGCACCGAGCATATTCACCACGAACATGAAGGTGAGCAGCAATCCCATGTCGGCCTGGAATTTGAGAGGTGACAATATCCACGTGACCACGCCTATACCCAGTGTGATTCCCGTGAAGATGACACCGGCACCGGTTACGCGCAGCGTCGAATGATAGGCATCGTGCACTGACAGGCCGTCGCTGAGGAAGCCCTTGAAGCGGCTATAGATATAAATGCCATAGTCGACACCGATACCAACGCCCAGCGCCACCACCGGTAGTGTCGAAACCTTGAGTCCGATCTCCAGCATCGCCATCAGCGCATAGGCCAGTAGCGATACCAGGCCCAGTGGCATGATGATGCAGAGCACCGACCTCGAGGACGGGAAACGCACCAGCCAGAACAACGTGTACAGCAGCATCAACACCGCAACTATGGTTCGCCCCTGGGGCACGAACCAGGCGATTGCAGCGGCGACCGCGGCCGGCACGATAAACGCCAGCGTTGCCCGCGCAGTCGCAAAGGTCATCATGCACAACAGGATGACGGCCGAGAACACGCCCAGGAGAATTGGAAACTGCGCCGCCTCGACCTCTTCGTTTGTAGCCGCCATGACACCGACATTGCCGGTAGCCAGGCGCAAGGTAATCAGCTCACCGTCATAGACATCCCGGTAATCCTTCACAGCCTGGACGATGGTCTCGATTGTTTCGGCCTTGTGATCCTCGGTAAACATCATTACCGGCATGACGCTGCAATCAGCATTCAATAAGCCACTGCTGGTGTCGATCGAGCTGATCGACTGCACCAGGTTATCGGAATTACGTGACAACACCCGCCACTTTAGTGTGCCCTCGTTCCAACCCGCGTTTACGATCTTTGCGATCCTTGGCAGGGTGACGACACTCTGCACGCCCGGAACATTGGCCATGTACCAGGCGAAATCGTCAATGGAGCTCATCACTTCGTAATCGATGCAGCCCTCCGGCTGAGTCTCGACAATCACCGTGAGAATATCGACACCGATAGAAAAGCGGTCAGTGATAATTTCTGTGTCGACGTTATATCGCGAATCTGCACGTAGCTCAGGGACACCCTGGTGCAGGTCGCCAACTTTGACCTCGGCGCCTTTCCAGACACCAAAGGCAAACAGAACCAGGCAGACACCGATGACAATGGCCGCGGGCTTGCGGTAGGAGACTTTTGCGATCAGGTCCCATGCCGGCATCAGCTGCCGGGCGCGCTTGATCAGTTTCTGCTTGTATGCCTCGCCAAACGAGACATACGACATCAGCACTGGCAACAGCACCAGGTTGGTCAGGATGATGACCGCCACACCGAGACTGGCGGTTATCGCCATCTCCTGGATCATGCGTATCTCGATGAAATAAATCGTGATAAAGCCGATGGTGTCACTGGCGAGCGCGATCGACCCTGGCACCAGCAAGCGCCTGAAACTGGCCCGGGCTGCATCGAGACTGGACAGGCCCTCGAAGATCTCGGCACGGGCCGCGCTGACCATCTGTACGCCGTGGCTTACACCGATGGCGAAGACGAGAAACGGCACCAGGATGCCCATGGGGTCGATACCAAACCCGAGAGCCGTCAACAGACCCAGCTGCCATACCACCGCGACCAGCGAACAACTCAGCGGGATCACTGACAGCTTGACTGACTGCGTATAAAAGTAGACCAGCAATGCAGTCACGATAAATGCCGTCAGGAAAAACAACACAACCATGCGCGCGCCGTCGGTAACGTCGCCGATCACCTTGGCAAAGCCAATCATGTGGACATCGACGTTCTCGAACTCGGGCGTTGCGAAACGATCACGAATCTTATCTTCGAGGTCGTGCGAAACCCGTACATAGTCGAGGCGCTCACCGGTATTGGGATCGACTTCCAGCAACTGGGCGCTGATGATCGCGCCACTGAAATCATTGGCGACCAGTCGTCCCACTACGTTGGACTTCAGAATATTCTCGCGTACTTTCTCGAGCCCGGCTTGTGTTGGCTGGAAATCTGCCGGCACAACATTGCCGGCCGCGATACCGCCTTCGATCACTTCGATATAGCGGGTATCGGGGGTAAACAACGAACTGACACGTGCCCGCTCAACACCCGGGATAAAGAACACTTCGTCGGTGGCCTGCTTGAGCGCGGCAAAGAATTGCTCATTGAACATGTCGCCGTCGCGCGATACCAGCGCCACCAGCACCCGGTTTGCCCCACCGAATTCCTGTTGATACTCGAGGTAGGTTTGCATGTACTCGTGCTGTGTGGGCAGCATCTTTTCAAAGCCGGCATCGACATGCAGACCGCGCGCAAACCACATCATGACCAGCGTGACCACGACGAAAACACCGATCACGAGTGGCCTGTTCGTGAATACCAGCGCTTCCAGCGCCCGCACTACGGCGTTAGCCTGCGGCTTGCTCATGAACTGCCTCCCTGGCGTAAGGTTGGTAAGTCGGTTCTTTGCACGCCAGCCTCACCTACGGTCAACAAGCCATCGGCAATCGGCAGGATCACTGAGATGGCCTTGCGGTCGCTCTGCTGCAGCAGGGAGAAGCTACGGCCACCATCACGACTCTCCAGCACCGCACCGGCCATACCCCCGATCAGGATGGTGCCATCATCAAGCAGTAAGCCATCGTTGAGCAGGACTGTCACCGGTGAGTCGATCGGCAGCCAGTTCTGACCCCCATCGTTGGAGCGGAAGATATTGCCACGCAAACCGATCAGGAGCAGTTGCTCGCCACTGAGTGGGATCGAATTAAAAAACGACCCCTCGTAAATTGTCGGCATCGAATACCAGGTCGCGCCACTATCGGGTGACCGGAAAAAATGGCCCGCTTCAGCGGCCACATAGAGATCGCCACTGGGGGCCGGAACGATGTGATTGAGATGAAAATCGTAGAACTCGTCATCTTCAAAATCGAACTCGTCGCCACCCTCATCCGGCGTGTCAGCCAGGCTTTGCAGGTCCGGCCACGGCTCCGGAATTAACTCCGTCAGTTCCCAGGTTTCACCACCATCGCCTGTCAGCAGCATCAGCCCATAGGCACCAACGGCAATTCCCGTCTCGGAGTCTGCAAACCAAACGTCAAACAGCGGTCGTTGATCGTCCGGATCCGAGTACACTTCCTGCCAGGTGGCGCCGCCATCAGTAGTGCGCAGGATCAGTGAGTCATGGCCGACCACCCAGCCGTTATCGCGGTCGCTGAAATGAACTCCCGTCAGCGTGATCCGCGTACCGGTTTGCGGCTGACGCCAGCTAAGACCGGCATCGTCACTGATGAGCACAATGCCTTTTTCACCGACAACCACGATGCGCTCATCGACGTTAATTGCATCGAGCAGCATTGCCTCGGTGGCAAGCGGTGCTATGAAGGTCTGACCCGGCTCTGGAATCGCCGGGTGGCCGCCGGCGCGAGCTAGAGTCACGACACAGAAATACAAGACCAGTACAAGCCAGCTACGCATTGATTCCCCGCTTAAACAAGTGCAGTCCCTGCCGCTCCCCTAAAACGACAGGGACTGTTATCTCGCCAATATTCTGGTTTACCGCGTCCCGGCGCGACGCAATGCACCGGTCGTGAATTCTTCCTTTGGTATCGTCTTGCTCAGATTATACATGCCAGCCTCGTTATCGAGACCAAATGCCAGGTAGCGCCCGGACTGCAGATCGTAATGCAGTTCCAGCGTGGTCCAGAAATTCTTGACGTCGTAGTAATTGATCCCGTGGCCTTCCGACACCCGCCATAACTGGTCACGGTTGTCGTAGATATCGACGACCAGTATCTGCCATGAATCTTCATCGATATAGAAGGTCCGGCGCTTGTAGACGTGACGCATGTTGTCCTTCAGCGTCGAATCGATGACCCACACGCGATGCAGTTCGTACCGCAGTTGCTCCGGATCGACGTGCAAAGGATCGATGTAGTCTTCGTACTTCAGCTGATCGCTGTGGACCTTATAAGCGTTGTACGGCACGAAAATTTCGCGCTTGCCAATCATTTCCCAGTTGTAACGCTGCGGGCTGCCGTTATACATGTCGTACTGGTCGGAGGTCATGAGTCCGTCAGAACCACTGCGCGGGTTGTCGAAAGCGACATTCGGCGCACGGCGCACGCGGCGTTGCCCCGGGTTATAAACCCATGCCTTGCGATTCTCTTTGGCCTGGTCGAGAGTCTCATGTACCAGCAAAACCCGACCCGCCAGTCGTGCCGGCGCTACCGTTTTCTCCTTGAAGAAAATGATGACATTGTCGAGTTCTTCCGGGCTAATACCCGGAGTCGCGTACGGCACTGAGATCTGGTCGGAGAACTGCACCAGGGTAAACTTGCCATTGCGGGTGACAGCCGCCTGGCCATAAAAGCGTTCGCCGGAAGTCGCCCGCCAACGCAGGATATGATTCCAGATCACCTCGACCCCGCTGGCGGGAATCGGAAATGGCACACCGACGGTGGCATTACGAACACCGTTGCCACCTTCTGCAAGTTCCGCTGTCGTTGCGATACGCCTGGTCGCGTCATACACCGCCTGCGGTGCCGAGAAGCTGCGGCGCGTCGGGTAAATGTGCATCTTGTAGGTATCAGGGTAGGCTTCAAACAGTGCAATGTGCCCAGCCGATAGCTTGTCGGCGTAGTCCTTGTAATTGGCCGCCGTGATCGTGAACAGGATGTCATCGTCGGCAAACGGGTCCGGGTGATGGTCACCAGGCTGGTAACCCTCCGGCGCTTCAGTAATGCCACCCTCCCAGGCCGGTATCGTGCCATCGGCATTCCCGGCGCGTTCGGCACCCATCGGGGTCAGGTCTTTGCCAAGTCTTTCCGCCTGCTCAGGCGAAACTGCTGCGATGACGGCACCTGCCAACAGGTACAACGGAATGCTAATAAGGTACTTGCGCATGATCGGGATAGCTCCTGGTTGGGCACTGGTGATGCCGCAAATGATTTCGCACATGTATTGTGACGGTCATCGCCTCGGCAAGTTGGCAAACAACTGTGAATTTCCGCTTGCGAGACTATAACCCCATTGCCGCCATCGACAACGCTGCATCGCAGCATCTCCTTACATATGAGTGACCTGCAGGATGCTGTGCCGGATTTGCTCGCCGAGCACGAGCTTTGCATCCTCGTCGACACCGCGGATGCGATCATCGAACTCCAGTAGCCCGTTGTCGTTTGTCCAGACGACGCCAGTATCACGCAGGCTGTCGATAAAATCGCGAAACAGGGGCTTCGCGAAAAACTCCGGTGCATCAAACTGGTACAGCATCGACATACGCTGCGCCATCAACTGGCACAGGTTTTCCAGGTCACTCTGGCTGACGCGCCCGGAGCCATGCTTGAGCAACAGGGCGATAGTCATGTAATAGCGCTCGAGCGTCTGCAGCGCCCCCTGCGCCAAAAGGGACAATTGCACCGCCTTACCGCTGTCCGCGGGTGGTCGTCGACAGCCATCACCATCGTCGACCCACTCGAGCAAGTCGTGATCTACAAGTACACCCAGTATGCGCCTGATACGCTCGTCGAATTCGGAGCCACTCCAGTGCAGGAACAGCTCAGCACGAATATAGCGGTACACCATGCGACCGAGGTCGACGATCTTGTCCACGCGCATTTGCCGGTTGTTGAGAAAGCAACAGGCCACCATCGACGGCAGTGCGAACAGGTGCATGACATTGTTGCGGTTGTATGTCATCAGTATCGCGTCGTCTCCTTCAGCGACAATGACATCGCCAAGCGGGTGCTCCCGTCGCCTTACCAGGTCCATTTCGATGGCATACCTGAGAATACCGTGACCACTCGTTTCAGGAATCGTAATCAGCTCTGCGTAGGGTGCTTCTCGCAGCAAAGCGAGACTCATGTCGAGGTGCGTCACAAGCACCTCCTCGAGCATCGCCTGCCGCGGCGCCGACAGCAACGGTAATGCCAGCAGGTTAATCGGCGTTACTGCTGCCGCCATATTGATCCGACGCATGATGGTAGCTGCCAGCTCATCGACGACCGGGTTCAGCCAGGCAGGCTTGTCATCGGCCTCGTCGGTATCGCGCCAGCCGGGCGCACGGCTGTCAAGCAGTTCATGCAACAACAGCGGCTCGCCGAAATTGACATAGACTTTACCGAAACGGCGACGCAAGGCCCGTAACGAACGAATGAAACCGAACAGGCTCTCCTTGCGCTTGCTGCTACCGCTAAGCTCACCGATATAGCTGCGACCTTCGAGCAGCTTCTCGTAACCGAAGTAGACCGGGACGAACACGATCGGCCGCTCCGGGTGGCGCCCGAAAGTCCTGACCGTCATGGCCAGCATGCCCGACCGCGGCGACAACAGGCGTCCGGTTCTGCTGCGGGTGCCCTCAATGAAATACTCGATTGGCACACCCTTGGCCAGGTTGAGTGCCAGGTACTTCTCGAATACAGCAGCATAAAGTTTGTTGCCCGCGAATCGGCGACGCAGGAAGAAAGCACCACCACGCCGCAGGAAGGGGCCGACGATGGGTATATTCAGATTGATCCCGGCAGCGATATGCGGTGGTACCAGTCCTGCGTTGTACAGCACGTAAGACAGCAACAGGTAGTCCATGTGGCTACGGTGGCATGGCACGTAAATCACCTCGGCGCCTTCCGCTACACGCTTGACCTGCTCTATATGGTTAACCTCGATACCGTCATAAATACGGTTCCAGACCCATTTCAGCACGCCATCCATAAAACGCACGAAGCCATAGGAGTAGTCTGCCGCGATTTCGTCGACATACGACGCCGCCTTGCGGTAAGCATCATCGGTACTGATTCCTTCGCGTGCCGCATGGCGTTCTATCGCCCGGCGTACACCCGGAGAACGCAGGATTCGTCCGCGCAG
>JABDKV010000187.1 GCA_013002045.1 Gammaproteobacteria bacterium | reverse complement strand
CACCGTAGTAAGTCGAGAAAATAAGTTGGCTGCCATCGGCCGCAAATTTGAATACCAACCCATCCCAGTCGAAGCCCTCTGCGGGATCTTCGCTTCCGACGTGATTGGATTGGAACGCGTTCAGCGTAGGAAAATCAGGCGAACTCGTATAGCCGACTGCAACGATGTTCCCCTGGCTGTCCAGCGTCATCGCATCCGAAAAATCATCGTGGCTGCCACCGATGAAATTGATCCATAACAGGGATCCGTTGTTACGATCGATCTCGGCAATATAAATGTCCTGCCCACCGGTCAGGTTGCCGGCACCCGGGATGTCGAGTGAGGCGCTCTCGCCGGTGATCACCAGATTCCCGGCCGGGTTGCGTGCGATGTCTTTGCCGCTGTCAAAACCACTACCGCCAAGATAGCCGGAGAACTCGATCACCGGATCGATCACCAGCGCTTTGTCTTCATCATGCGCTGCCAGTGCGAACCCGAAGGTATTCTCCGTCAGCACAAACTCGCCTGCCAAAGGCTGACGCTGACCTGCTTCTATAGTGAAAATCTCGGGTGCCCGCTGAGTCAGCGTGGCATCACCGACCGACGCAACCAGGTTGCCATTGGCATCGAGCACCAGGTTATCCGAACCATCCAGTCGCAGGCGGACCACAGACGGATCGGCATTCGCTTCCACTTCAAAATCGTATTCGATACGACCGTCGCGAAAACGGTAAACCAGGTCGATACCGGGATAGACCTCGTTGAAGCGCACAACATCGTAGTGCCGTATCTCAGCGACAGCGCCATCGTCACTGACATCGCGAAAGTAACGACTTACCGCGGTACGGGGCGACGAGAAACTCGCTTCCGCGTCTGGCCGGGCGTCTTCGAGCACGAGTTCAAGCCGCTGTGCCCGCATCCGTTTGATCGGAGCCTCACCATCGGCAATGGCAATTTCGCTGGCGAGCGGGAGCAACAGCGTTGCCCGGTGCGATTGCAGCAGCATGGTCAACTGACCATCGCGGGCGATAGCCTGCACGTCGCCGTTTGCCTGCCCGGCATTCGCCTCAATCCAGCTACCAACAGCGGCCGCCGGCGTGGCGACAATCAGCCACAACACAGCGCTGGCGACGACGCCCGGTCGCAGATATAGCTTCACAGAACTCTCCTCGATGACCCGGATTCGGTTCTTGTGCGCAGACCGAATTTACATAAGTGGGGTTGATCGCCCCTATATAGCCCTAAGCATACCATTTCGGCCAGGTATGACGGCGGGCCGGCGCCGGTCTTATTCCGCCGGCTGGAACCGGATCGGTCCGAACTCGGCGCCTTCATCCAGTGGCTCAATCTGGATAATCTCATCCAGGCGCAGCCGCACCGACTGTCCATCGACCTCGAGTTCCAGGAACTCCGCCTTCTCTGGTGTGGTCACGGTGTGACAGGCCGTACCAACAATAATGCGTCCTCCACTGGCGCGAATGCGTAGCCGATAGCGGCGCATACAAGCCAGCTCGAGGTGATCATGGAGCCTGCAGTCTATTGGTGTGTAGTCAGTCATGCTGTCAGGTTATCAGTCGAACCCAGCAATGGCATACCCATGCAGTCGGTTGCATAAACAGCTGAGGTCGACGCGACCGTTGTCGGGTAATTGCTGGCAAACAACGACCACAGGTCGAGATCGACGAAGTTTTCATGCTCATCTCGATAACGGCGTGGCAGGCAGGCTTCGTGTTTGAAGCCGAGCCGCTTTGCCATGCGCACACTGGCCTCGTTACCCGGGTCGCAACGAATCTCGACCCGATCAACACCTGCGACCTCGAAGGCAATTCGCAACATAGCGCTAACCGCTTCGGTCGCAAATCCCTGGCCGGTGTGGCCTACACCGAGCAGATATCCGACTTCCAGTGCCCCGATACCGACACGCGGAAACAACCCGACATCCCCGACCAGCGTGTCCTCATGCAGGACGGCGTAACGCCAGGTCTGGTCGAGATCAAAATCAGCCCGATATTCACGCAGTCGTTGGGCCGTTTCCGATAATGACAACGGCTCGTCGCGCATCCACGGAATGTACGGCCGCAGGTGCGCATCTGAGCTATCGATCAAAGCCCGCCGCCGCGGCGCATCCTCCGGCGACCAGCAACGCAGCAGCAGCCTCGGCGTCCGTATCGCATAAGCCATCCCACCCATACCGCAAACCTTACACCACAACCCACCCCGCTTCCCCGTAGGAGCGGCTTCAGCCGCGATTCCCTCCCTCCCCGTAGGAGCGGCTTCAGCCGCGATTCTTCAGGCGGCCCAAGCCGCCGTAGGAGGGGCTTCAGCCCCGATTCTTTATAACGACGTAATCGGCATGTGCATTGCAAGATCAGTCGGGACTGAAGTCCCTCCTACGGATCGCTGCGCGATCCATCGCGGCTGAAGCCGCTCCTACGGGGGATCGCGGCTGATGCTACTCCTACGGGGATGCGATGGCGGCGATGTTGTGCGGCGGGATATGCTGCGGCTTTTGATGTTGGGGTGGAGCGACGTGGACAAACTCAATACGGCAGTCATCTACGGTAGCGTGCGCAGCGAACGTCGCGGGATTCGCGTCGCACGTTTTGTCGTC
>JABDKV010000144.1 GCA_013002045.1 Gammaproteobacteria bacterium | reverse complement strand
GGCCAAATTCATACTGGCCAAAGCCATCGGTGACGACCAGGCGACCCTGTTCGATGGTGGCGAGTTTATCGAGCAGGCCTTTACGCACCAGCTTTACGCCGGTCGTCAGGTTCTTGCGCTCCAGGCGGCTAATGGTTTTTTCGTTCATGTCTGGCTGGTCTTGTGTAACTGTGATTTACGCGGGTGGGTTACAAACGGCACACGCTTGAAAAATAACCGGAGCGCCTGCCAGTGAATGAGAAAGACCACACGCAGGGTCATAAAGGGATAACGGAACAGCATTCCCCGGAGGCTGGCGGGGTTCAGTTCCCTGCGCTCCAACGACAGCGTGGTATCAAAAAACTTTTCCCCGCCTTGCTCGCTGTCGTTGTGCACGATCAGTCGATCGTCCGGCTCGCGAAAGCGCCAGTCGTAAGCGATATCCATCGTCATAAAAGGCGACACGTGGAAGCCTTTGTCGTAACGGTAGCGATGGACCTGGTCCCGGCCGAGGTCCGTAGACGGGTCCATGACGTAGCAATGACGTTCCTGCCAGGGCGTGTTGGTAACCTCAGCCACGACATAGCGCACTGTCGTGCCACTTTCGTCAAAACAGTAATAAAAGCTCACCGGGTTGAAGCAATGCCCGAAGTAGCGCAGGTTGGTCAGCAGACGTATTGGTCCCCGCGGGCGTTCACCGCAATGTGTGCGGACCAGTTCACGAATCGTTTCGTCGAGACTGATCTCCGGGTCACCAACGTGGTCCGTGCGCCTGAATACGGCCAGCCCACGAGTCTCATTCGACCAGGTCCGCGAACCGGCAAACACTGACGGTAACTCGGCGAGGTCGAGGTACATCATGAACAACCGGTACTGAAACTCGTTTGCCACCGGTTTGTAGCGGCGATGTCTAACCCACCCGTCGTAGATGCAACTTTCCATCTGCGATATCCCGGGTTAGCTGGCCACAGGCTCGCTCGGCGCTCTGTAGTCCGTCTTCGTGAAAACCGTAACGCCAGTAGGCGCCACAGTAATAGATCCGATCGCGACCGTTGATCTCGTCGTAGCGCCTTTGCGCAGCGACGCTGTCGGTCGAATACACGGGGTGATCGTAGTTGAACGTGGCCAGCACCTGTCGCGGATCGATGGCGTCGGTACGGTTGAGAGTGACGCAATAGGTCTGGTCGGTCTGCAAACGTTGCAGGATGTTCATGTTGTAAGTCAGGGTGGCGAGCTCAGGCTGCTCGCGGTGCAGGTGATAATTCCACGACGCCCAGGCACGTTGTCGCACCGGCAATAGTCGGGTATCGGTATGCAGCACGGCTTCGTTAGCCTGGTAGGGCATGGCGCTCAGGATTTCACGCTCGTTTGTTGACGGCTTCTCGATCATTGCCAGCGCCTGGTCGCTATGGGTGGCAATCACGACAGCATCGTAGATGCTGGTGTCCCCGTTACTCTGCACCTGCACGCTGTTACCGAGGCGTCGCACGCGCTGCACCGGTGCCTGGAGGCGAATGCGATCACGGAACGGTGCGGTCAGTTTCTCCGCGTAGCGCGCCGAACCTCCGCGGATGGTGCGCCACTGTGGCCGATCGCGTACCTGCAGCAGGCCATGGTTGCGGAAGAATCGGAGAAAAAAGCGTGCCGGAAATTCAAACATGTCCCGCGGTTGCATCGACCAGATAGCCGCGCCCATGGGGATGATGTACTGGTCAACGAATGCCGCCTCCCACCCACCTTGGTAGAGGAACTCGCCCAGTGTCATGCGCTCGTCGTCACCGTCGAGAAACGTCAACGCCCGCTTGTTGAAGTCCAGAATGTCCGCAATCATCCGGTAAAAGCGGGGGCGCAGCAGGTTGCGCCGTTGTGCGAACAGGCTACCCAGCGTGCTACCGCAGTATTCCAGGTTGGCATCGTCATCGCGGACACTGAAACTCATCTCGCTGGGCTGGGTAGTCACGCTAAGTTCGTCCAGCAGACGGCAGAACCCGGGGTAGGTGTGCTCGTTATAGACGATAAACCCGGTGTCTATATGCAATGGGCCGTTCGCCGTCGGAACAGCGACGGTATTCGTGTGGCCGCCAATATAATCGTTGGCCTCGTAAACGGTGATGTCATGCGCGCGGCACAAACGATAGGCCGCCGTCATACCGGCAATGCCGGTACCGATTACTGCAATCTGCATGATTCCCCCAGGCTTCGGGCAGGCACACCATCCTGCCACCCCCGCTCCTTTATAGCGGCAGTATTGCGCGTGGACAAACCACAGCAGGCATTGTTAACGGTAAATGACAGTTCAATCATTACTGCATGACAGCAATGCCGGCGTGAAGCGATCGTGAAAGCTGCTATAGGTTGTCTTTGCGGAATTGCTGCGCTGCACGAGTGATGGCGCCGCGCTCCTGCGGCGACCAGCGATCAAGATTCGAAATTACGCGCGCCATGCGCGGGTTTTTCTCCAGTTCCTTGCGGTTTCGCGCCAGGAAATCCCAATACAGCGTGGTGAACGGACAGGCGTCCTCACCGGTGCGAGCCTTGGGGTCAAAACGACACCCCTTGCAGTAATTACTCATGCGATTGATGTACGAGCCTGTCGATACGTAAGGCTTGCTGCCGAGCAGGCCGCCATCGGCGTGCAGGGCCATGCCAAGTACATTCGGTAGCTCGACCCATTCGACGGCATCGACATAGACTGCCAGGAACCAGTCGCTGAC
This sequence comes from Gammaproteobacteria bacterium, assembly GCA_013002045.1. GTDB lineage: Bacteria > Pseudomonadota > Gammaproteobacteria > Steroidobacterales > JABDKV01 > JABDKV01. Next base: position 2,937 of record JABDKV010000144.1, on the reverse strand, counting down.
TGCGGCCGGTCGCAGACCGGCCAGCAGGGCGAAGTTACCGACAATCATCAGTCGCTGGATATGATGTGCATAGCCGTGCGCCAGCGTGTCGCCGATGGTCTGTTGCAGGCAATTCATCTCAGTGTCGCCAGTCCAGAACCAGTCCGGCAACTCGCGCTCATGCCCGTAGTGGTTACGCTCAGCGTAGCCGGGCATTTTGAGCCAGTAGATACCGCGGATGAACTCGCGCCAGCCCAGTATCTGGCGGATAAAACCCTCGACCGCTTCGATCGGGGCCTTGCCATCGTGCAGGGCCTGTTCGGCCGCCGCGATCACATCACGCGGGTCGAGCAGGTGCAGATTGATGCTGGAGCCAAGCAGCGCGTGATAAAGGTACGGCTCTCCCTGCCACATGGCATCCTGGTAACGACCATAGCAGGCGAGTCGATTATCAATGAAATCGTCGAGTGCGCGTTGTGCCTGTTGCGCCGTGACCGGCCAAAAGAAGTTTTCGAGACTGCCGGGGTGATCGGCGAAACGTTCACCAACCTCAGCGAGAACTTCCCGGGTAACGTTATCCGGTTCGAACTGTAGCCGTGGTGGAAGCTCCCCGGGGCCGTCGCGACCAAACGACTCGCGATTAGACTTGTCGAAGTTCCACTGGCCGTTTAGCGGCTTGTCCCCGTCCATTAACACGTCATGCTGACGCCGCAATTCACGATAGAAATACTCCATGCGCAGGCTCTTGCGGCCCTCCGCCCATTGTGCGAATTGCTTACGGGTACACAGGAAATGTTGGTCTTCGTGGGTGATCAGTTCGCAATTGCTGTCGTTGCAGGTGTCGGCAATAGCCTTTTCCAGGCGCCATTCGCCTGCCTCAAGCATATGAACCGATTCCGGGTCGAATTGCGTAATAGCGTCTTTCAGGCCAGCGGCAATGCTCGGACAATCGTCAACCAATGAGCGGTAGTGAACCTGCCAGCCGCGCTTGCCGAGATCGGCAGCAAAATGCCGCATGGCGGCAATAAAAATTGCAATGCGATGTTTGTGATTCCAGACGTGCCCGGCTTCATCACCGGTTTCGATCATCACGATGCGGTCTTCGTCTTTGTTACTGCTGCGCAGTGCGACGCTGCCGCTGTCGAGCTGGTCACCGAGTATCAAAATGAGTCTTCGTGTTTTCATCGAATCTGCACTGCTGACTGTAGTCCCCGACACTGCAGTTATAGCCAGCGCCGGGTCGGTTGGTACACAATGCGCGCATGTTACGCACGCTGATTTCGTTTTTGCTCGTCTTTACGTCACTGAGCTGTACTCAACGCGATGTCGCGCCACCGATTTTCGGCGAGACCATGGGTACACATTACAGTGAGAAGTTCGGGCAGCGGCTGGCGCCACCGGTGCGCGAGAATCTGCAACGCCAGATCGACGACGATTTGGAAAGTATCAATGCAACGATGTCAACGTGGCGTGATGATTCCGAGCTAAGCCAGTTTAACGCCGGTGAATCCACAGAATGGGTAGTCGTAAGCGCTGCAACGGCAGCCGTGGTAAGCAAAGCGATGACCGTTAGCGAGGCTACCGGTGGTGCCTTCGACATTACAGCCGCTCCGCTGGTGGAATTGTGGGGATTCGGAACGGAGCTGCCGCAAAGGGCCAGACCGGCCGAGCAACAGCTGCAGACGGTTATGCAGCAGGTTGGGTGGGATCGCCTGGAGGTACGTGAAGAACCGCCCGCGCTGCGCAAAATGCACCCGCAGCTGAGCGTAGACCTGTCCGCCATTGCCAAGGGCTACGCCGTGGATCAGATGGCAGCCCGTTTATCGGCCGCCGGTGTACGTGATTTCCTGGTCGAGATCGGCGGTGAGCTGTGTGCTCGTGGCGTGGCGCCCGGTGGCGAGCCGTGGGTGGTTGCTGTGGCGGCAGCAGACGCGGGTCCTCCGGCGGCCCTGGTTCGGCCCGGCTATCGATGCGTAGCCACGTCAGGCGACTACCAGAACTTTTTCGAATTAGACGGAAGGCGCTTCAGCCATGTCATTAATCCGTTGACCGGCTGGCCCGTGAGTAACGAAGTCGCGTCAGTCACCGTGGTGGCCGATAGCGCGATGGATGCCGATGCCTGGGCGACAGCGTTCATGGTTCTGGGTGCGGCTCGCGCGCTGGATCTGGCAGAGCAGTACGGTGCGGCGGTGCTGCTACTGCGTCGCACGCCCGCCGGGATCGTGAAGGAACGCTCCAGTGCTTTCGTGCCGCTGGAACAGCGAGTTACGCCAGCACCTCGATAAACTTGCCGACTTGCTCCTCGCTATAGGCTGCGGTGCTGTTCTCCTGCGCGAGTTCAGCCCGCGCCTCGGCGGCCATTGCGCTGGCTTCTGCCGCAACCCGACGATCCTGCGCCGATGGTTCGGCCGGGGCCAGCGCTGCTCGCTGAATTTTTTGTGCCTTGGCCAGTGTTGCGGCGGGATCACCGGCAACGGGTGCGGTGTCGATCTGCACCTCGCCTCCGACTGCATACCGGCGACCATCCGGTCCGGTCTCGAATGTGTAGCTTGCGCCTCCGCGGGCATGCGGTCCGGCAGCTGCCAGGTGCGCCTGCTCGTGGGCGCGAACCTCGCGATCCCGAGCCCGTAGTTCGGCGACCCGCGCCTGTTCGGCCTCGGTGAGTTCACCGGGCCGGCGCTTACGCAGCTCGCTGTTGTCTCCCTGGCCGCGTGCTGCAGTTTCATCTGGCTCGCTACTGGCGCGTGGGGTCAGGGCCTCCGGTGTGGTCACCGGTTGCGCTGTATTGTCGGCAATATTGACGGGCCCGACCGGTCGCGCCGCGCTGATTGCTTCCACGTGGTGCTCTCCCCGTAGAGAAGGTGACGCCATCCTTGGCGTCGTAAATTCGTCCGTGAACTGAGAACCGATTTCCGCCATCCCTGGCAGTCCTGCGGTTTAACCCTCGTCCCCTGTGAC
>JABDKV010000143.1 GCA_013002045.1 Gammaproteobacteria bacterium | reverse complement strand
TTGAGATCCTGCCGCAGGCCGGCATAACCACCGCATCAGCACAACGAAACTTCGTCGACTCGGTGCGCGCTGTCACGCCCGCCGCGACCGGTCTTGCCGTAGTGCAGACGCTGGCAGGGGAGGCTGTTGTCGATGCCTTTCAGCAGGCTTTCCTGACCGCTATCGTCATGGTCGCCCTGGTGCTGTGGCTGGTGCTGCGGCGGCCCAGGGATGTCATGGTCGTATTGGCGCCGCTCATGATCGCAGCGCTGGCCACCATTGCAGTAATGACCTGGTTTGGTATGCCGTTCAATTTCGCCAACGTTATCGCATTGCCGCTGCTGCTTGGCATCGGTGTCGATAACGGCATTCACATGGTCTGGCGTCATCGCCAGTCGACCATGGAAGTGCTAGGTAGCAGCACCGCATTGGCAATCGTGTTCAGCGCACTCACCACCATTGCCGGGTTCGGCAACCTGGCCTTTTCGGGTCATAGCGGTAGTGCCAGTATGGGGCAGGTTCTGACCATCGGGATGATCGCGACGACCTTGTTTACCTTGTTGCTGATACCGCCGCTGCTCCGGTGGCGTTCATGACGACGCTGGTTACCGGTGCCACCGGGTTTGTTGGTGCAGCAGTGGTACGCGCGTTGTTGCGCGACGGGCGCGATGTGCGTGTGCTGGTCAGGGGCGACAGCAATCGACGCAATCTCGATGGCCTGGATGTCGAGTCAGTGACCGGTGATCTCGACCAACCCGCGTCACTGGATGCGGCGGTCAGCGGTTGCAGCAGTGTGTTTCATGTCGCTGCGGACTACCGTTTGTGGGTGCCGCAGCCCGAGGCTATCTATCGCACCAATGTCGACGGAACGCGCGCTTTACTGCAGGCGGCGGCTGCTGCCGGGGTTGCCCGGGTCGTCTACACCAGCAGTGTGGCGACACTCGGGCTGCACGCCGATGGCAGCCCGGCCGATGAGGAAACACCGGCCTCGATCGATGACATGATCGGTCACTACAAGCGTTCGAAATACCTTGCTGAGCAGGTCGCCATCGAGGCCGCGAAGACCGGGCAGCATGTCGTTATTGTCAATCCTTCGGCACCGGTCGGCCCCGGCGATATCCGTCCGACACCGACCGGGGCAATTGTCGTCGATGCTGCCAGTGGCAGGATGCCTGCCGTGGTCGATACCGGTCTCAATGTCGTGCATGTCGACGATGTGGCTACCGGTCACCTGCTGGCCGAGACCAAAGGCCAATCGGGGCGACGTTACATTCTTGGTTGTGAGAACATGAGTCTGGCTGATATTTGCAGCATCGTTGCGGGAATTGCAGGTGTTGCGGCGCCGAGGTTGCGTATACCGGTTGGCGTGGTAATGCCACTGGCTCATATCGCCGAGGCCGTGGCCCGTTTAACAGGCAAGGCCCCTCGTGTGACCGTCGATGGCGTACGCATGGCAAGGAAAAAGATGTATTTCTCAAGTGAGCGCGCACGACAGGAGCTGGGCTACGAGCCGCGACCGGCACGGCAGGCTTTGAGCGATGCTGTGCGCTGGTTCGCCGATAACAGGTACCTGTCTTGAGTTCGGCTACCGCCATCGCCCATCCGAATATCGCGCTGGTCAAGTACTGGGGCAAGCGCGATGCTGCGTTAAACCTGCCCGCGGTAGGTTCGATTTCGATCACGCTCGACACGCTGGCGACAACCACGAGCGTGCAGTTCGATAGCGACCTCGATCGCGATACGCTGAGTCTTGACGGTCAGTCCAGCGAAACATCGCTGGGTCGCGTCAGTGCCTGTCTCGACTTGCTGCGTGCGCGCGCCGGTGTCGATACCCGTGCTGCCGTCAGCACCAGCAACAATTTTCCCACCGGTGCAGGGCTGGCTTCATCGGCCAGTGGTTTTGCTGCGCTGGTGACAGCAGCCGATGCAGCATTGTCACTCGATCTGCCGCCACAGACGCGTTCGATCCTGGCACGCCAGGGATCGGGCTCGGCGGCACGTTCGATCTTTGGTGGCTATGTCGAAATGCATCTCGGTAAGGCCAGCGATGGTAGCGACTGCTTTGCCGAACCGTTGCTCGACGCACCGGACTGGCCCATGACGGTCACCGTGGCCGTGGTATCGAAGACCAGTAAGAAGGTCGGTTCGACCGAAGGCATGGAGCTGACACGACATACCTCGCCTTATTACGATGCCTGGGTAGCAGGTCAGTCCGCTGACCTCGATGAAGCCCGCAGTGCCATTGAGGCCCGCGATTTCGACAAGCTTGCCGAGATCAGCGAACACTCGTGCCTGAAAATGCATGCACTGGCCGCGGCAGCCCGCCCTGGCCTGGTTTACCTGCAGGGGCCAACGCTCGAGGCGATGCACCGGGTTCGGGCATTGCGCGCCAGTGGTTGTGGTGTGTTCTTTACCATCGATGCCGGTCCGCAGCTGAAAGCGATTTCATTGCCGGAGCATCGTGGGCAGGTCACCAGTGCACTTGCCGATATCGACGGTGTCGTCGAGATTCTGCAATCCGGTCTGGGCGAAGGAGCACGTGTTGTCTGAAACGACGGCGACTGCGCCGGGCAAACTAATGCTACTCGGTGAGTACGCAGTACTCGATGGTTCGCCGTCGGTGGTCATCGCAGTGAACCGGCGGGCGCGGGTACGGGTGCGCACCGGCGCTGAGCACAATCTCGTAATCGCACCGGAGATTTGCGATCGCTATTTGCCGTTCAGTCGCGATGACGAGGGCAAGGTTCACTGGGGGCCGATGGACGAAGCGACCCGGGAGCGACTGGCGATGCTGACGCACCTGATTGAACGTTTTGCCCCCGACGATGCGGTCGAAATCGAGACCGACACTTCGGCCTTTTTCGAAGAAGGCATCAAGCTCGGGTTTGGCTCGAGTGCGGCTGTGACGGTGGCCGTGGCCTCGGCGCTTAGCGGTGAGGCGCTGTCATTGCCGGAGCTGGTCGAACTGCATCGTGACATGCAGGACGGCCGCGGCAGCGGCTTCGATATTGCAGCCTCGCGCATCGGAGGTGTCTGTCGCTATCAGTTCCGACCAGTGCCGGTTGCCGAGCCACTGCAGTTACCCGATGGCTTGCTGATGCGCTGTGTCTGGACGGGCAGCGCTGCTTCGACCACGGCCTTCCTGCGTGGTCTCGACGCTGTCGGTCCGCGCCGTGAGGCCATCAACGACCTGATGGCAGTTGCCAGCCAGGTGATTGCCGATCTCAAAGATGATCCGGGCAGCTGGGTGCGCGCAGTCGAAGAATACACAGTCGCGCTGCAGGCATTTGCGCGGGCAACGACATTGCCGATTTTCGCTGGCGGGCACAGCGACATACTCGAACTTGCGTCGCAACATGGGGTTGCCTACAAACCCAGCGGCGCCGGTGGCGGCGATATCGGCGTGGCAGTCAGCGCCGACCCGGCCGCCATGCAGTCGTTTCTGACCGCACTGCGACAAACCGACCACCGCCCGGTAAACGCCCGCCCCGACCCCGAAGGCCTCCTCCTGTCCCCGTAGGAGCGGCTTCACC
>JABDKV010000111.1 GCA_013002045.1 Gammaproteobacteria bacterium | reverse complement strand
CGGGCGGACCCCAGAGCACGAACGAAAACACGTGGCCCTGCTCGATCGCCAGTCGCAGTGGCTTGCCCTCGCCTACCAGGTGTTTTTGCCCGACATAGTCGTCGAGACTCGATGGACGAATGCGATTAGCAAGGGGCTCGGTCATGGCCGCATTCTGGGGCCGATTTGTTGCGCACTGCAAGGATTACAAATCTTCGGGCTCTACTACAATGAGGTCGGTGTAGTAAAACAGGCCCGGTCGCCACATGTTCCTGAAGTACCTGCGTTTACAGAATGTCCGATGTTTCAAGGATATCGAGCTCGATTTCACTCAGGCGACGACTCGTTCCCGCGGCAGCAATCGCAAGTGGACGATCATCCTCGGCGAGAATGGCACGGGTAAATCGACGCTGTTGCGGGCCGCCGCGCTGGCGACCTGTGGCTCTGAGGCGGTGGCTGAAGTAATCGGCAATCCGCGCGGCTGGGTGCGGCGCGGTACCCGACGGGCGGTGCTTGCCGCGACGTTACAAACCAAGGCGGGCGAGGACCGCGACATCGAACTGGTGATCAACAAGGGTGATTCGCTGTCGCAGGTCATCACCCGGGCCAGCAAGGGTCTCGATTTACTCGACGACGCCCTCGAGCACGCTGATCGCAATTACTTTGTCGCCGGCTACGGACCCTCGCGTCGCTACAGTGATGCCGTGCTTGGCACAGAAGGGTCTCGTTTCCATAGCGCCCGCGCGCAGAATGTCGCCACGCTTTTCGATCGTGACGCCGAGCTAAACCCGCTCGAGGCCTGGGCCATGACGCTCGATTACGAACAGGGTGAAGAAGGCGTAGCGATAGTTCAGAAAGCGCTTAGCGCCTTTCTGCCCGGACTGCGCTTCGACCATATTGATCGCAAGCGCCGCACGCTCATGTTTCGCACGCCTGACGGTGTAATACCGCTGTCCTACCTGTCTGATGGATATCAGAACGTCGCCTGCTGGGTTGGCGACATGCTGTATCGGGTCTACCAGACCTTTGACGATTACAGCGAACCACTGAGAACCCGCGGCTTATTGATCGTCGATGAAATCGACCTGCACCTGCACCCGATCTGGCAACGTCGCTTACATGATTTCCTGAATACCAAGCTGCCCAATATGCAGCTGCTGGTAACGACCCACTCAGCAGTTACGGCGCAACAGTCCGGGCCTTTCGAGATTCACTATCTCAAGCGCCAGGGCAAAGCCGTGGGGCTGGAGCGATTTGAACCGGACCCGGGCAGCCTGCTGATCAGCCAGTTGTTAATGACGGAAGCGTTTGGATTAAGCACCGACGAATCCAAGGGACTAGAGGACAAGCGCAAGCGTTATCGCAAGCTACGCGATGCAGACCAACTGTCGGCACGTCAGGAACGCGAATTGAACAAGCTCGCCACTGATATCGATGCGTCACTGACGGAACGCACCGAGCAGTTTGGTATCAGCGATACCCAGCTTAAACGCCTGCAGGCAGTACAGGCCCAGGCCAGAAGGAAGAAACAGTCGTGATCGCGCTCGATCGCCTGCTCGACGATATCGACCGGCAATTCCTGGCGCCGCGGCTGGTGGAAAAATCGCTACAGCTGCTGCTGGACCAACGCAGTATTCGCCAGGGTGACCTGGAAAAGCATGCATTCCAGTCGAGCGTGTGGAAGAAGGCCAAACCGCAACTGCTGCTTGAAAGTCACAACAAGTGCGCTTATTGCGAGTCACCCACCGCGGTGGTGGCGTTCGGCGATGTCGAGCATTTCCGCCCCAAGAGCGTTTACTGGTGGTGGGCCTACTGCCTCGATAATTTTCTGGCGTCCTGTGCGATCTGCAATCAGAAGTTCAAAAGCGACAAGTTCCCGTTGCTCGGTCGGCGTTTGCGGGGACCCCTTGTGCGCCGCAATTCGCGAGACACCACGTTGTCGCGCCTGTCGGTGGAGATCGCGCCAGATCCACTGGATGACACAGCACTTGAGCGTTTCCTCGACGATCACGACTCCGAGATGACCCTGTTGGTCAACCCTTATATTGACGAGCCGGCGGACTACTTCGCCTGGCGCGCCGATATGAACATTCGCGAGGTCGAGCTGATTGCGTTCGACAACGACGACATCTCGGCCGACTGTGTCGCCGCCGCCGAAGACGTTTATGGATTGAATCGCCAGCAACTGCGGACGCTGCGCTACATGACCTTTGAAAAACTGCTGACTGTCTCACTCACGCTGGAGGACAGCGGCATCAGCGCCAGCACAAGACAGACCAATGCAGCAACACTGAATCGTATGCTCGCACCGGATCATCCCTATGCCGGCATGGTGCGTTTTTTCAACGACCTCGGCCCGGTTGAAGAGTGGGTGCGCCAGGGATTCTTCGTTGTACCTGACCCATGACTTATGGGCAGGACTGCGTCTGCAGGTCGGTGTACGTGGCGCTGGCCACAATATGAAACTTCTTGAACAGGAAGCGCTCCCGGATTTCGGCGCGCCATTCCACCGGCGTTAGTGTGGGATTCGCCGGATCATATTCAAACCGCAACACGTCTGGCTCATCCGCCACGTGCAACTCGTACCGACCATCGTCAGCGATATGCAATCGCCCGCAATCGAACGCGATATCCCCGATCATATCGCCCTCGCCGCTATCGAGCTGTATGCGTTTTTCGACGATCTCACTGTCGAGCACCTCGACCGTGGCGACCCCACGTTCGTAAGTGACCGCTGCCTGTTCGCGCCTGGCCAGCTTGCCGTTCAGCTGGATTTCGAGATCGCGACGAATTATGAAACAGCTATTAAGCAGGTTTGCGTGCGCTGCACCGATGCGTTTGCAACGTGCCTCCAGCGGGCAAGACTCAAGATCGGCTATGCGAAATTGCAGTGTCTCTTCGCCCACGCCGGGCTCAAAGCGCATCTTTTCCAGATTGCGTTCAGCCGCGGCGTCGAAAACACCCGGAGGCAGCGACTCAACCACGGAAACCTGTGTCGGACGCCCATCGGCATCGGCCACGAATTGCAGCCGCACGTGACCCTCGATACAGGCCTCGATGGCGGCTTGCGGATAGGCCGGCCCGATCCTGATGACGGATGTCGCCTGAGCGGCGGGCAGCAGCAGCAAGATCAGCAAAACGAGGGGCAATTTCACGGGTTAAACCTTCAGTATCCTGATGCGTCGTGTATTCTACCCGGCAGGCACAGCATTTTTTTGCCTGGAGCGTGATATGTCGTTTTATTCCGTACTCTTTGTGTCACCGACTGTCGACGACTGGATCCCCGGCTACCTCAACGCCGTGACCGCCCTGGTCGAGCGACATGGGGGCAAGTACCTCGCCCGGACTGCCAGCCACGAACGCCTCGAAGGTGAGGGTGAAGACGCTGCGGTGCGGGTCATTATCGAATGGCCGTCCAGAGAGTCTGCGCTGGCTTTCATGAAAGACGCCGATTATGCACCTCATCTCGAAGCGCGCACGGCGGGGTCCACCAGTCACCACTTCCTTATCGAAGGCAAAGACGACGTCGAGTAGATCGCACGGCTGCCAGCCCGGTCAAAACGATCACGGCTGCACCTGGCCCGACCACTCCGCCCTGCAGCCGTAGGAGCGGCTTCAGCCGCGATTCCTCCGTGACGGTACAACGTTAGAAAGAAATCGGGGCTGAAGCCCCTACTACGCGCGCTTCGCGCGCCTCCTCGTAGGAGCGGCTTCAGCCGCGATGGATCGCGCAGCGATCCGTAGGAGGGACTTCAGTCCCGACCGTTCTCGCGACACCCCTACGAATCACGACGCTGTACACGACAAAGTTAGCCCAAGAGGCTTCGCCTGCCCAAGGCCACGACCCCACCGCCCGACCACCGCATATCCGTAGAATCCCTTATACCCCCAAGACACGCGTGCCGTTACTTTACGACCCGGTTTCCTGAACAAAGGAAGAGGGGGCGTTTGCGTGGCAGACGAAACTACCTATAACGACGTCGTCGTCAGGCAATTCGTGCTGGCGACGGTCTTCTGGGGTGTCATCGGGATGGCGGTCGGCGTCCTGATCGCGGCCCAGCTGATGTGGCCCGCGCTCAATTTCGATCTGCCGTGGCTGACTTATAGCCGACTGCGCCCGCTGCACACCAATGCCGTGATCTTCGCCTTCGGTGGGTCCGCCCTGATCGGCACGTCGTACTACATCGTGCAGCGCACCTGTCATGTGCGCCTGTTTTCCGACAAGCTCGCCGCCTTCAGCTTCTGGGGCTGGCAAAGCGTCATCGTTCTTGTCGCGATCACCTTACCCCTGGGCATCACCCAGAGTAAGGAGTATGCCGAGGCAGAATGGCCTATCGACATCCTCATCGCCGTGGTCTGGATTGCCTATGCGATTGTCTTCTTTGGCACCATCGCTCAACGCAAGATACGCCACATCTATGTGGCCAACTGGTTCTATGCTGCGTTCGTCATCACCATCGCCGTACTGCACATTTTCAATAACCTCGTTATCCCCGCAGGGCTGACCAAGTCGTACCCGATCTACGCCGGTGTCGTCGATGCAATGGTGCAATGGTGGTACGGCCACAACGCCGTGGGCTTTTTCCTCACCGCCGGCTTCCTTGGCATGATGTACTACTTCATTCCCAAGCAGGCCAATCGCCCGATTTACTCGTATCGATTGTCGATCGTGCACTTCTGGGCACTGATCTCGGTCTACATGTGGGCCGGCCCGCATCACCTGCACTACACCTCGTTACCCGACTGGGCGCAGTCGCTTGGCATGGTCTTCTCGCTGATCCTGCTGGCACCGTCATGGGGCGGGATGATCAACGGCATCATGACCCTGTCGGGCGCCTGGCATAAGTTGCGCACCGACCCGATACTAAAATTCCTGATTGTCTCGGTTTCGTTCTATGGCATGTCGACCTTCGAGGGGCCGATGATGTCGATCAAAACCGTCAACGCACTGTCGCACTACACCGACTGGACCATCGGTCACGTCCATTCCGGGGCGCTGGGCTGGGTTGCGATGATCTCCATCGGATCACTGTACGCCCTGATACCGAAGATCTTCGGTCGCGACAAGATGCACAGCACTGCGGCCATCGACCTGCATTTCTGGATCTCGACCATCGGGGTCGTGCTTTATATCGCGTCGATGTGGATCGCCGGTGTCATGCAGGGGCTTATGTGGCGTGCCACCAACGACGACGGCACGCTGACCTACAGTTTTATCGAGAGCCTGGAAGCGACTTATCCCTACTACGCTATCCGACTGCTTGGCGGCGCCTTATTCCTCGCCGGCATGGGCGTCATGGTCTGGAACGTCTATCGCACGATCCAGGCTGGTGACAGCAAAGCCACTGTACCGGTCATGCCGGTCAGCACGACTGCCTGAAGGGAACAAGATGGATCATTCCAAGCTAGAGAAAAATATCCGCAACATGGGCATTGCCATCGCCATCGTGATCAGCATCGGTGGCCTGGTCGAAATCGTTCCGCTGATGTTCCAGGCCGAGACTACGCAGCCGATCGACGGCGTTGAGCCCTACCCCGCACTGCAACTGGCGGGACGCGATGTCTATATACGCGAAGGTTGTTATGTCTGTCACTCGCAACAGGTGCGTCCATTCCGAAGTGAGACCGAGCGCTACGGTCACTATTCGGTCGCCGGAGAGTTCGTTTACGACCGGCCATTCCAGTTCGGCTCCAAGCGCACCGGGCCCGACCTCGCGCGTATCGGCGGTCGTTACACCGACGAGTGGCATCGTCATCACATGATACGCCCGCAGGACCTGGTACCGGAATCCAATATGCCCGGGTACCCATGGCTGGAACAGCGCGAGCTCGACCCGGAAACGGTGGCCATGCGTATGCGTCGCCTGCGCATGCTTGGCACCCCTTACTCAGACGAAGCTATAGGCGAAGCCGAGGCTCTGGCTGGCAAGACTGAGATGGACGCCCTGATCGCCTACTTGCAGGGACTAGGGCTGGCATTTCCACGCGGTCGCTATTGAAGGATTAGAGATGGGAACGGTTCGTGGATTAATCACACTGGCCTTGCTGACAGCTTTCATTGCGTTAGTCGTATGGCTGTTCGTGGTGCGGCGGCGGCGCGATTTCGATGCCGCGGCGCAAATACCCCTGCAGGAAAACAGCAACGCAGAGGACAAGCGCGATGAGTAGCTGGCTCAGTATTGGTGTCATTGTCTTCACGCTGGTCAATATCGCGGCCTGCTGGTGGTTGCTGCAGACGAATTCGAAGCGACGCAAAGGTGACCCTCAGGCCAACGAAACCATGGGGCACGTCTGGGATGGTGATCTGCAGGAGTACAACCAGCCGTTGCCATTGTGGTGGCTGATGCTGTTTTACATCACCATCATCTTTGGCGTCGGTTACCTGTTGCTCTACCCCGGCCTGGGCAACTACGCCGGCATGCTTGGCTGGACCCAGGACGGGCAGTACGAAAAACAGTTACGCCAGGCCCGCTACCGCTATGGTGAGATCTACGACCGCCTGGCTGACTTGTCGATTGAGCAACTGGCGCAGGATGAACAGGCGCTGGCGATCGGCCATCGGCTCTACGTAAATAACTGCTCGGTTTGTCATGGTTCGGACGCCCGCGGCGCACCCGGCTTTCCCAACCTGGCTGACGATGACTGGCTGTACGGGGGCGACCCCCGGAATATCGAAATCAGTGTGGTCAACGGACGCGCCGGCATGATGCCACCGATGGCCGGCGCGATGAGCGAGCAGGCACTCGACGATGTAGTCGAATACGTGCGCAGCCTTAGCGGGTTGTCACACGATGAGGCTATGTCGACTCGTGGTGCATCGCAGTTCACCAGCAGTTGCGCGGCCTGTCACGGTAGTGATGGGCGTGGCAACCAGTTTATCGGTGCGCCCAACCTGACCGACGACATCTGGTTATACGGTTCCGGCGCAGCAGAAATACGGGCCGGTATCGTCAATGGTCGCCAGAATCGTATGCCTGCTCACGACGACCTGCTCGGCGTCGAACGTGCACGCATCGTTGCCGCCTATGTTTACAGCCTGAGTCACGACGATACGGACGCCGGTGGTAATACAGATCAATGAACGCCACAGGCGAATCGCTCTACGCCGCAGCGCGGAAGATCTATCCGCGCGAGGTTGACGGGCGCTACCAGCGGCTGCGCAACATCGCCGTAGTCGTACTCCTCGGTCTTTACTACCTGTTGCCGTGGATTAACTGGAATGGTCGCCAGGCGGTGCTATTCGATCTGCCGGCGCGCAAGTTTCACCTGTTCGGGCTGACGCTTTGGCCGCAAGACCTGTACTACCTGACCGCCATGCTGGTCCTGGCGGCACTGGCTTTGTTCTTTTTTACCGCACTCGCCGGCCGGCTCTGGTGTGGCTACGCCTGCCCCCAGACCGTGTGGACCGAGATTTTTCTTTGGATGGAACGTCTCACCGAGGGTAAACGCCACAAGCGTATGAAACTCGACGCCGGCCCCTGGAACACAGAGAAAATCTGGCGTAAGAGCGCCAAGCAGACCCTGTGGATCGTGTTCTCCCTCGGTACCGGCTTTACCTTCGTCGGCTATTTTACGCCGATCACCGAGTTAGCCACCAAAACCGCGACACTGTCACTCGGTGGCTGGGAGACTTTCTGGGTACTGTTCTATGGCTTTGCCACCTATGGCAACGCCGGCTTCATGCGCGAACAGGTGTGCAAATACATGTGCCCCTATGCGCGTTTCCAGTCGGCGATGTTCGACAACGACACGCTAATAATCGCCTACGACGAGAGCCGGGGTGAGCCGCGTGGGGGCCGACGGCGCGGCGTGCAGCCGCAGGCCGTCGGTCTGGGTGACTGCATCGACTGCACCAAGTGCGTACAGGTGTGTCCGACCGGGATCGACATCCGCGAGGGCCTGCAATATGAGTGTATCGCCTGCGCCGCCTGCGTCGACGTATGTAACGAAGTCATGGACCGCATGGGCTATGAGCGCGGTCTGGTCCGTTACACCACCGAGAATGCCGCCAACGATAAACCCACCCGGGTGCTACGGCCGCGTACGGCTATTTATGCCTCGTTGCTGACGCTGGTCCTGCTGATTACCGCAGTTTCGCTTGCCTACCGGCCGGTGCTGCGATTCGATGTCATCCGTGATCGCAATTCGCTGTACCGCATCGTCTCCGGTGGCGATATCGAGAATGTTTACAGCCTGCGAATCATGAACCTCGATGATGAAGATCACGAATTCATCGTCGATGTTGTTGAACCCGCCGGGATGACTATTGAAACCGAGCCGGCACGGCCGGTCGTCGGTGCCGGCGCCATCGAAGCTATCGCAGCACGCATTCGAACCCAGGGCGGAACAATGAGCGGCAGTCAACCTATTGTGCTGCGCGTTGCCCATGCAACAAACCCCGATAAGGGGGCCGAGGAGCCAGCGCGTTTCTTCGCGCCTGCAAACAAACAATGAGTACGACTATGGATGCAACGACTCCCTGGTACCGCCAGTTCTGGCCCTGGTTCGTCATAGCGCTACCGGCGACTGTCGTAATAGCCTCGATGATCACGATCTGGCTGGCTATAGAGGCACGACCGGAACGTGTCGATTTTCCCGGTACCGAATCAGTGACGCTGCAATTTGTCGATGACACCGTCATGTTTACGCTGGGCCAACGCGCCGCAAGCTGGCCGGCCGAACTCGAGGTGCACCTGTTGGACACCGCCACAGGTCAGCGCTGGACACTTGAGGCGCGACGTGTCGATACGGTGCGATACCTTGTGACGCCACCGGTATTGGCAGCAGGAACTTATGACGTTGAGGTGCGACTGCCCGACCCGGATGCACTTTTGCTGCACGGCAACTGGGCCTACCCCGCACCGGCCTGGAAGATGAGTCGCACTGGTGAGTAACACCTACCTCGCATTCGACCGGCCTGACGTCGCTGCCACCTTCGTCAGAAGAGGTAAGCATCAGACCAGCGAAGTGCTATTGCTGGTCGAAGACATTCGTTGTACCGCCTGCTGCCTGGCGATCGAAAAGGCACTGGCGCCGCTCGCCGGCATCACCGAGGTTCAGGTCAATCCAGCAACCCGGCATGCCCGCATTCAGTGGAATTCCGCACAACTGTCGCTGAGTCGCATCATGCAAACCATTGCCGACTGCGGCTTTACACCACTCCCCCTCAGCGACGACACCGTCGCCGCGGTGCAACGCGAGCAATCACGTGCCGCATTGCGCCGCCTGTTCGTTGCCGGCCTGGGCATGATGCAGCTCATGACCTATGCGGTGGCTACCTACGCCGGCGCTTTCGATGGCATCAGCGATACCTACCTGGAGTTCTTCCGCCTGTTGTCGTTGCTGGTTGCGACACCGGTCGTCTTCTACTCGGCCGGACCATTTTTCCGCGGTGCTATACGCGACCTGGTGCGCGGGCGCGCCGGTATGGATGTGCCTGTCGCGGTCGCAATCGGTCTTGCTTACCTCGCCAGCGTTCTTATCGTCTTGTTCGGCAAACTGCACACCGAGATCTATTTCGATTCGGTAGTGATGTTTACTTTCTTCCTGTCCTGTGGACGTTTCATCGAGATGGTCGCACGTCATCGCTCGATTGGATCAGGAGAAGCACTGGCGCAAAGTGTGCCGGCGACTGCACAACGCTTCGATGCGGGCGGAGGCACCACCACGGTGCCGACCCGCATTCTCCAGGTGAACGATCGCTTGCTGATCCGGAGCGGTGAAACGATCCCGGCCGATGCCGTAGTCACACGCGGCGAATCGTCGACCGACGAGGCGTTGCTGACCGGCGAATCTGTTCCCCGTCGCAAGCGCCCCGGTGACACAGTTATCGCTGGCAGCCTTAATCTCGGCGCACCGCTGGAAGTTAAAGTCACGCGTACCGGTGCCGACACGATTCTGTCGGGCATCAGCCACATGCTGGAACGGGCGCAGGATGAGCGTCCCCGTATTGCCTTGCTCGCCGATCGCGTCGCCGGCTGGTTTGTTGCAGCGGTGCTGCTGTTCGCCACCAGTGTCGGTATAGCCTGGCTGTCGATCGATGCGGCGCGAGCGTTGCCTGTCGCTTTATCAGTACTCGTGGTCACCTGCCCGTGCGCCCTGTCACTGGCGACGCCTGCTGCATTGAGCGCGGCAACCGGCTGGCTGTCGCGACGCGGTGTGCTGGTCACCCGAGGGACGGCGCTGGAAAAACTGGCTCGTGTCGATACGCTTTTCCTCGACAAGACCGGTACGCTAACCACTGGCCGACTCGAGGTCGTTGCTGTCGCCTGCCTGGAACCTGAGCTTTCCGAAACGCGATGTCGGGCAATTGCCGCCTCCCTCGAGGCGGGTTCGACTCATCCGGTGGCCACGGCGCTGGGCCGACATGCGAGCGCCGGCAAGGCGCTCGACATCGAGGACCATGCCGGGCGCGGCATCGAAGCCAGCGTCGATAATGTCCGCTATCGCATCGGCAGCGCGGACTTCGTTTCCGAACTGACTGGCCACACCGCCGATCCCGGCTTCGATGATCACGGCAATGTTTATGGCGCCGTTTATCTGGGTCGCGCCGATCGACTGCTGGCAAGATTCACGTTAGAGGATGCCATCCGCCCCGAAACCTTAGCGGCCGTCGACGCACTGAGGCAACGCGGTGTCGAACTGGCCATACTCAGCGGCGATAGTGCAGCACCGGTAGCCAGCGTTGCATCGCAACTGGGGATCGATGATTTCACCCCGGCATTGATGCCCGACCAGAAACTCGACATTTTGCGGGCGCGTCGGCGGCACGGCGGCACAATTGCAATGATCGGGGACGGCATTAACGACGCACCGGTTTTGGCCGGGGCTGATGTCTCGCTGGCAATGGGCTCGGGCGCAGCCATGGCGCATGCCAGCGCCGACCTGGTCCTGGTCAGTAGCAACCTGCACCGGCTGGTCGAGAGTATTGACACGGCACGGAAAACGGTGCGGATCATCAGGCAAAACATCAGCTGGGCGATTGGCTACAATGCAGTCGCACTGCCATTGGCCGCAGCCGGCTTTGTTGCACCATGGATGGCTGCCATCGGCATGTCGGCAAGCTCTATACTGGTCGTACTCAATTCGCTGCGTCTCGGACGTTCCGGGAGGTCACCGCAATCCGTGCGCGAAAGCCGCGATGGCATCGTCGCAGAGCCAACCCTGAGCTGAAATGAATATTGTTTTTGTATTGATTCCCGTCGGCCTGGTCCTTGTTGCAGTGGCCATCGCAACATTCTTCTGGGCCGTGCGCGACGGCCAGTTCGACGATCTCGAAACGCCGGCAAAACGGATTCTCGACGACGACTGACATCAGTACAACTACGGATACCCCGCGTTTGCCCGCCAGCCTAATATCGGGATATGGACAAGCGTTATCATCGCATCGCCGTTGTGCCCGACCCCACGGTCGAACAGCAACCGGCACTGGAAAAGGCCGCTCGCCTGGCGCGTGACTGCGGCGCGAAACTCGACTTGATCGGGGTCAATTACAACGAATATATCGCCGGCAGTCGGATGGGCGATGCCATCGACCTCGAAGGTGCCCGCGATGCCATGACCGACAACCGTCGCGACTGGCTCGAGACTATCGCTACACCTTACCGCGATGACGGTGTCGACATTCGCTGTCACGCCAGTTTCGCCCACCCACTGCATCAGGCCATACTAGATGCTGCCGCAGAGCTCGAACCCGATCTGCTGGTCAAAGATACGCATTACCATGCACCTTTGACCCGGGCCCTGTTCTCTCACACCGACTGGGAACTGATCCGCCGATGCCCTATCGATTTATTGCTGGTCAAACCCGCGGCATGGTCATCGCCGATCACTATGCTCGCAGCGGTTGATCCAATGCACGAGGCAGACGACGACAATGTGCTCGAGCATGCCATCCTTAGCCGGGCGCGCACCCTGGCGGACAAGATTGGTTCGCAGTTACATGTCGTCCACGCCTGCCCCCTGCCCATCCCTGCAGGTGTTCCCGGTTACACCGGCCTGGCCGTACTCGACATCGACGAGTTCGAATCGGGAATCGAACAGGCCCACCGCAATGCCGTTGACAAACTGGTCGACAATTACAAAGTTGACGGTGTCCACATCGGTACCGGTCCCACACCGCATTGCCTGATCGACTTTGCCGACGACCTTGGGGCCGATGTCATGATTATCGGTGCGCTTTCACGCAGTAAGCTGGGACAGCGTTTCATCGGTCATACGGCGCGACGGGTTCTGGACCGGCTGCCCTGCGATCTGCTGGTAGTCAAGGCTGCGCAAACCGACTGACAATATTATTGGGGGTTTTCCAGGCTGCGCATGGCACTGGCGACGCGCTCCCGCAATACACGTTCGACGATGGGCATTTCGATCAGGTCATGAGCACCGAATTTAAGTGCTGATACCGCTGCCTGGATGCCTGTGCGCGGTGTCAGCATAATCAATAGCCAATCGCCGCTAATGGCCCGTAAATCGGCGTGTAGACGAAGACCGGCTCGTGGGTCTTCGACGTGGGCGACCACACAGCCCGCCGGTGCAGTACGCAATGCGATTCTCAGATCCGACTCTGACTCCACCAACTGCAGCGGCCATGGCAATCCGGCCAATGCGCTGCAAATCCTGGGGTCAGACACAGCCTCCTGCCCGAGCAACAGGATAGTGAATCCGTTCTCGTCTTGGGGTGCCGGCATGTCGGGCCTCGGAACATACATTAGTCCGGGCATACTGACGCCGCGACCCAACCACGACAATAAGGGAAGTTACTTATCCAGGAACGATGCCAGTCGTACCAGGTCGGCAACCGAACGCACACCCATCTTGTGCATGACCCTGGCGCGATGTATCTCCACAGTCCGCTGGCTTATGTCCATATCGAGCGCGATGACTTTGTTCACCCGACCTGCGACGACTTGTTGCATGACTTCTCTCTCGCGTGGTGTCAGCGTCTCGAAGTTAGCACGCACCCGATCTGCCTCGGCTCGATCGGCGCGGTCGCCTGCCTCGCTCTCGAGCGCCTGTTGCACTCGTTGCAGCAGCTCATCGTCGCTGAAGGGTTTCTGGATGAAATCGATCGCACCTCTTTTCATCGCATCAACAGCCATGGGCACGTCTCCGTGACCGGTGATGAAAATAATCGGCAACTGCGCGCCCTGCTGGTCGAGCCAGTCGCGCAACTCCAATCCGCTTTTACCTGGCATTCGGATATCGAGTAACAGGCAACCCGACATGCCCCCCTGGTAATGTTCGGCAAATTCGTCTGCCGAAGCGAAACACTGCGATTGCAGCGACGCCGACTCCAGCAACAGGCTAAGTGAATCGCGGACCGCCTCATCGTCGTCGACAACGAACACGATGCCCCCAGTCTCACTCATCGATCTCTCCAAGTGCGGTTGGTAACGTCACCCGAAACACGGCGCCACCGGTGGGGGCGGCATCGACTTCGATACGCCCGCCGTGGGACGCAACTATCGATCGGCTGATTGATAGTCCCATACCGGTGCCATCGGTGCGGGTGGTAAAAAACGGGTTGAAAATCTCTGTCCGCAACGACTCGGGCACACCGGGGCCATTATCCTCGACCTCGACGACCAGTTCCTCTTTGCTCCTGGCATAGGTTCTGAGCTTGAGCTTGGTGCCGGCACCGCCTGCCTCGATTGCGTTACGCAGTAAGTTGAGCACAACTTGCTGGATCTGCACGGAGTTCAACCAGGCATGTGGCAGGCCCGGCGTCATTTCCACAACGATTGGCGCATCGTGGTAGCGGGCGTCGACCTCAGCTAACTTTAGTGTTTCATCCATGATCGCGTTCAGGTCACACAGTTCCTGTGACGGGCTCTGGCGACGTGCCAGGTCCCGAATTCGCTCGATAATCTGCCCGGCTCGTTCTGCCTGGGTAGCCATCTTGCCGAGGACGTCATCGAGCCGCACCGCATCCATGCGGTCCGAAGACAATAACCGCCTGGCGGCGTGCGCATAGGTGGCTATGGCGGTCAGCGGCTGGTTGATCTCATGCGCGATACCGGCGGCCATCTCTCCCAGCGTACCAAGCCGGGTGACGTGCTCCAGCCGCTCCTGCTGTTGTCGCAGTTCCTGCTCCGAGGCACGCCGCTCGGAAATATCGCGAATAATTCCGACGAAACGTCGCTTTTCACCGGTTGCCACCTCACCGACCGACAACTCGACCGGGAACACACTGCCATCGCGTCGCATGGCACTGACCTCACGACCGATGCCGATAATGCGGCGCTCTCCGGTTGTCAGGTAGCGCTGCAGGTAGCTGTCGTGCGCATGACTGTACTTGTCCGGCATTAGTGTTGACACATTCTGACCGCAAATCTCGACAGACTGGTAGCCAAATAATCGTTCCGCGGCCCGATTGAAGGTCTCGATCTGGCCGTTGCTGTCGATAACGAGTATGGCGTCGACCGCGGCGTCGAGGAGCGCCGCGAAACGGGCCTCGGCGAATGAGCTGGCATGTTCACTCGAGTTGGGCATGGCGCCAGATTATACGGACCCGCTATGCATGTCTCGGTTTATACGTATTGTTCGCTGCAGCAGCGCTACCTATGCTCGGGAGGTGAAGGTTTTTGGAGCTGGCACGATGATCGAGCCGGTTGCTTCAGGAGACCTGCTCTGGGCTGCGTTGGCCGGAGCTGCGGTCATTCTCTTCGGCGGCGGGTACGCACTGCTATTTGCGCTCGCGCGTCTCCGTCGCCGTCGAGCACTCTTTCTCGCCTGTGGTCTTTGCTACATCGGCCTGGCCATCGCCACACTAGTACTCGCCAATGTACTCAACCTCAGCGGCGCCTGGGCCAGTATCGTCGTGGTTATGCTCATCGGTTACCTGGTTGCTCCACATGGTATCTGGTGGCTATGCATTGGCACCCATACGCACGATAGTGGCCTGTTAAAGGGTGACGGTCATGGCTGATATCCCGTGGTGGGCACGTGAATCGCTGTGGCGCAAGATGGCTATATGGATCACAGCCATCATGGCCGTCATCCTTATTTTCCTGAGTTTCCACAGCGTCGCGCTGATCACCGCCGGCAGCGCGCGGGTTCCTGCTTACTCTGTTATCAATCAACGCATCGACTATCGCTTCGATCGTGAGCGTAATCGCCAGCAGCCGGTTATCGGCGATCCGGCACCTTTGTTTGGACGCGTATTGAGCGAAGCTGATGCCGAGCAACTGGTGCGCCGGGGCAAGCTGACATTCCAGGCACGCAACTGCATTAATTGTCACACCATTCTCGGTAACGGCGCCTACTACGCGCCCGACCTGACCAAGGCATGGCTCGACCCGGGCTGGGGCACAGAGGAAGCCCGCGAGCGCCTGATGAAAGAATTCCTGATGGACCCGTACACCAATGCCCGCACCTTCGGCACCGGTCGTCGCATGCCGGATCTCGACCTGACCGAAGATGAAGCCGAGGCGTTGATTGCTTTCCTGAAGTGGACAGCCGCCATCGATACCAACGGTTTCCCTGCCGCCTTTCCAACGATCAAACAGGGAGGCGGAACATGAGTACGCCCGGCGTAGAGGACTGGTCGAACCTGAACGCCGGCCAGCGTATCGCGATGAAGTATTTCATCGTTGCGATGGTGTTATTCGTGGCACAGATACTGTTCGGCCTGCTCGCCGGGATGCAGTACATCTACCCCAATTTTCTCTACGGCGTACTCGACTTCAACGTCAACCGCATGGTTCATATCAATGCGATGATCGTGTGGATGCTGTATGGCTTTATCGGCTCGGTCTACTGGCTGGTCGAAGACGAAGCTGAAACCGAACTGGTCGGCGCGAAGCTTGCCAATATCAATTTCTGGGTGTTAACCGTAGCGGTCGGGATCGTCGTGCTCGTCTACCTGCTGGTACAGGCGGGACCTGGTGAAATCGAGTCAGTCTGGTTTATTAACGAGGGGCGCGAATATATCGAGGCACCACGCTGGGCCGACGTCGGTATCGTCGTTTGCACCCTCGTTTTCTTTTACAACGTCGCAGCAACCTTTATGAAGGGTCGCTGGAGCGGTATATCCGGCGTGCTGGTCCTCGATCTCGTTGCGCTGGCCGGGCTCTACCTGGCGGGTATGTTTTTCACCACCAATGTGTCTGTCGACCAGTACTGGTGGTGGTGGGTAATTCACCTGTGGGTCGAGGCCACCTGGGAAGTACTCGTTGGCTGCATCATGGCCTGGGGGCTGATCAAGACACTCGGCGCCAGTCGTCGCATTGTCACTACCTGGCTCTATATCGAAGTTGCATTGATGTTCGGCTCCGGGATTCTCGGGCTGGGTCATCATTACTTCTGGATCGGCACACCGGAGTACTGGCTGTCGATCGGTGGCTTTTTCTCGGCGCTCGAACCCATTCCACTGGTGGCGATGGTAGTCCACGCTGTCTACGACTCCGGGCGACACGGTTTTCAGAGCCGTAATCACCCTGCCCTGGCCTGGCTGATCGCACATGCCTTCGGCAACTTCTTCGGTGCCGGTGTCTGGGGCTTCATGCATACCCTGCCGCAAATCAATCTCTACACCCACGGTACCCAGTGGACGGCATCGCATGGCCATCTCGCTTTCTTCGGTGCCTACGCCACCATCATCATTGCGATGATCTATATCGCGCTACAAAAATGGCGCGGCGACGTATGGATGTCGGGCGACCTCGCTGACAACGGGTGGAAGTGGAAGTGGTCGCTGGGTCTGTTGCACCTCGGGATGGTCGGCATGACCATGGCGTTGCTGATCGCGGGATACGAACAAAGCTTTATTGAGCGCGCCCTCGAAGGATCCAGCTGGAGCGGTTACTTCGAAGCCCAACGCCATCCGTGGTTTGTGCAATCCATGGTCTGGCGCGAAGTTTTTGGACTGACCATGGCAGCCGGCCTGGTGTTGCTACTGTGGGACTTCGTCACTATCGGCAAACGTGAGTCACGTGAAATCAAGCAACTGGTGGCCGACCAGTCGCATGCAGCCTGAGGAATAAACCATG
Organism: Gammaproteobacteria bacterium; assembly: GCA_013002045.1. Taxonomy (GTDB): domain Bacteria; phylum Pseudomonadota; class Gammaproteobacteria; order Steroidobacterales; family JABDKV01; genus JABDKV01. The sequence goes on along the minus strand of JABDKV010000111.1, from coordinate 1,679 downwards.
TATCGCTACCTGCCCCTACTCTTGTTATCGATGGCGACTGTCGTTGCGCATGCCGGCGACGCCGAGGCCGGACGGTTAAAGGCCAAGGTCTGCGCCGGATGCCATGGACCGGACGGGGTCAGCCTCAATGAACAGTGGCCCAATCTCGCCGGACAAAAAGAGGCCTACCTGGTAAAGACCCTGGTGGGCTATCGCGATGGTGACCGTACTGATGCCACGATGGCACCTATGGCAAAAAACCTTTCCGATGAAGATATAGCTGACCTCGCAGCCTACTACGCCAACCTTTAGAGCAGCCTGCTGGCCGGTGGGCGCTGGTCGCCGGTAGCCTTTTCGGTTTGCCTGAGGCAGGCTTGGGCTGTGTTATGGCCCATCAGAACTGTCTATGAAAATCGCCTATTTCGGCTTTGACGCCTTCGCCGATTGCATGCCGGTTTGGCAACAGCTTGGGCACGAGATCGCTATGGTCTTTACCGGTGATTTTCCGGGCTACACCGATCGCGTGTCCGGCTTCGCGCAGCAGCACGGCATACCGACGATTGTCGACAAGCCTGCGCCAGATCATCTGCAGCTTTGCGTGGAGCAAGGTATAAATCTACTGTTCGCCGCCGAGTATCCATGGCGCATACCCATTCCACCGGAGATCGACTACACCATCAATATTCACCCTACGCTGTTGCCACAGGGTCGCGGACCTACGCCACTGAGTCATATGCTGTTGCATGGTGGCGAGCACTGCGGCATCACCTTCCACAAGATGATCTCGGAGATGGATAAAGGCGACATTCTGCTGCAGGAACCGATCGACATCGCCGACGATGAAACCTACGACACTTTGCTGGCCAAAATGTCGGCACGGGCACCGGGACTGCTGCAACAGTTACTCGACAACTTCACCGAGATATATGCCAACGCCACGCCGCAAGGCACTGGCTCATACTGGCCGGAACTGACCCGCGCCGACCAGACCATCGACTGGAACAGCAACGTAGACGAAATCAATGTTCGGGTGCGCGCGTTCGGACATCTCGGCGTGTTCGCCAGCCTGGGGGAGCAACCGGTAATTATTGTTGGCGCAACACCGGTCAGATGTGAACAGACGATGGAACCTGGCACCGTTACTCGCGTTGCCGAAAGCAAATTTGAGGTGGCGGTGCGCGACGGTGTGGTGGCGTTCGAGAAGTCTGGCTTATACCGGTTGCGGCAATAAGGACTAGCCTGGCGCGATCCGCGCGACGAGGCTGCCTGCGATCATTGCTGCGACAAAAATAAAGGGCTCCATTGATCCGCTACCCAGTCCAGTCAGGGCCGGCCCCGGGCAGTAGCCCGCCAGTCCCCAGCCAATACCAAATATCGCAGCACCACCGATTAGTCGGGCGTCGATCTGGCTATTGCCGGGCAGGAACTGGCGTTCTGCAAAAAGCGGTGTGTTCCCCATTATCCAGCGATAACCGATAAAGGCGACAACGGTTGCGCCGCCCATTACGAACAGCAGGCTTGGATCCCAGTCACCGACGACGGTGAGAAAGGCGAGGACTTTTTCCGGGTTCGCCATTTGCGACACTGCCAGGCCCAATCCGAAGACGGTGCCGACCGCCAGCCCGGCGATTTCGCGACCGAACTTCATGCGCCACCTCCAGCCAACAGGTACACCGCGCTGGCGGTGACTATTCCTATCA
>JABDKV010000078.1 GCA_013002045.1 Gammaproteobacteria bacterium | reverse complement strand
TTGTCGGGATCGAGTCCGCCGGCCAGTATCATTTGTCCGTGACCCGCCTGTCGTGCGGCCCGCTGCCAGTCCACGGTTTGCCCGCGGCCGCTTTGCGCGCCCTCGTAAACATAGAACGGTGGCGTCGTAGCCTGTTGTTCGTTCTCGCGCAGTACCGGCAGCAGACGTGTGCCGGATGGTACCTGCTGGCCGTCAAAATCGCCGGCATCGGATTGCCACCAGTCCGGGACCAGCTGGCTCAGCACGGTCGCACCAAAATCCGCGGGAGGATGGCGCGTGACAACGACCGAAGCGACCCACGGTGGCAAATGCTGCATCAATGTCATCGCACTCCCAGGATCGAGCTGACGCGGCGACGGCGACAATACGAAGCCAACGGCGTCGATACCGGCCGCACAAACTGCCTCGAGCTCGTCGCGCCGGGTTAAACCGCAAATCTTGATGCGGACACGGCTCATTCGCGCGCGCTGGCCAGCATGTGTGCAATCAGCCCGCGCGGACTCGCCTCGCGCATCAACGCCGTCCCTATCAGGGCGAACTGGTAACCGGCGCGGCGTACCGCCACGGCATCGTCTACTGTGGCTATGCCGCTTTCGGCAACACGCAGGCAGTCTGTCGGGAACTCGCCGGCGAGTTGCTGCAAACGTCCCGAATCGACTTCGAGCGTGGTCAGGTCACGCGAATTGAGTCCAACAATCACGTTGGAATGCGAATTGGCGAACGGCCAGGCGCGCCGCAAGTCCTGTTCATCGAAAGCCTCGAGCAGGACGAACATGCGACACTGCGAAGCCGCTTCCAGCATTTGCATAATCATCGGATCGTCGAGCACGCGGACTATAGCCAGCACGCCACCGGCCCCGGCCGCCGCCGCCTCCCATACCTGGTAGACATCGACAATGAAATCTTTACGCATAGCCGGAATTTCCAGCGGACGAAGCGCCTCGGCAATATTGCGCAGGTCACTGAGACTGCCGTCAAAACGCGTCGGTTCGGTCAATACCGAGACCGCCGCCGCGCCGGCACTGGCGTAGGCAACGGCCCGATCGATCAACGCTGCCTCGTCATCGACAGACAGTGTGCCTTCGGCCGGCGAGCATTTTTTAACCTCGGCGATAATGTCGAAACCGGTCGGGTCTGGGCGCAACGGCGGCGGATGCGGCAGCGCCCGCGATTGCGCCACCAGTGATTCAATTGGCAAGGTTCGCGCAGACTCCCGCCAACGTTGCGCTGACGACTTGCACATCTCGTCCAGGAATCCAGTCATGATCGTCCGTACTCCTCGATGTCCTGCAGAAGTTGGGTTGCCCGGCCGGAGTTTATCGCTTCGCGCACATGTGCAAGCGAAGCGCGACGTCCGCGGGCCGTCCCGGTGAGTTCCAGCAGCAAGGCCGCATTCAGGGCCAGTGCATCGTAGTGCGCGCCGCGCTCACCAGCGAAGACGCGCTTCATTGCCGCGGCATTGCTGGCTGCATCGCCACCGGCCAGTTGCTCGACCGTACAGGCTGCAAGCCGGTAGTCAGCGGGATCGCGTTGTTCCTCGATCACCTGGCCGGGGCGCACATCGTAGAGCAGGAAGCGACCGATTGGGGTGGCTTCGTCCCAACCCGGTTCGCCATGGATGACAAAAGCCCGCGTGATTTCCATTCCTGACAATGTGTCGGCCATCAGTTTTGCTGCAGCCGGGCTGAACGCACCGATAAGCGCGTAGGGGGTGCGCGCCGGATTGGTCAACGGTCCCAGCAGGTTGAACACCGTGCGTACCCCCATGGCGGCGCGGACCGGTGCCACTGTTTTCATTGCCGGGTGGTAGAACGGGGCGAACAGAAAAGTGAAATTGGTGCGTTCGAGGCAACCCAGCGCCGTTGCATTTTCCATCGGCATCGACAGACCCAGCTGCTCGAGCACATCGGCGCTGCCACTGTTGCTGGAGATGGCGCGATTCCCATGCTTGACCACGCGCAGCCCGCAGGCTGCAGCCAGCAAGGCTGCGCCGGTGGAGATATTGACGCTGCCGGAGCCATCGCCACCGGTGCCGACACAGTCGACAGTCGGCGCGCCGTCGGGCACCTGTGGATCAATGGCCAGTGCACGCATCGCCGTTGCAAAACCGCGTATCTCTGCTGCGGTCTCGCCCTTGGCCCGCAACGCGCACAGCACGCCGGCGACCAGCGCCGGGGCAAGGTCGGCATCGGTCAAGGCATGCAGCAAATCGGCAGCCGCCGACTCGTCAAGGTCAGCGCCGTCGAGCAGTTGGTTGAGAGCATCGCGGGCGGTGGCTACAGGCTCGCTCATTGTCCGACCCGTTTGAGGAAATTGTCCATCAGCTCATCGCCCTGCGGTGTCAGCACACTCTCGGGGTGAAACTGCACACCAACAACAGGCAACTCACGATGGCGTAGCGCCATGACTTCGCCATCGTCGGTGCGTGCCGTCACCTCGAGTACGTCGGGCATGTCGATAGCAGCCAGCGAATGGTAACGACCGGCGTCAAAAGGATTATCGAGGCCGCTGAATAACTCGCTGCCGTCATGGGTGACCGCCGACGCCTTGCCATGCATCAGTGTTGCGGCGGAATCGACTTTGCCACCGAAAGCCTCGACTATGGCCTGGTGACCGAGGCAAATGCCCAGTATCGGTATACGACCCGCACACGCCTCGATTGCCGCAATCGAGATACCGGCGTCAGCGGGTCGCCCCGGCCCCGGTGAGATCACCAGGTGGCTGTAGCCGCCGTCGCTGATAGCGTCGAGCCCGATGCAATCGTTACGATGTACGTCAACCTCGGCACCGAGCACGCGCAACGCCTGCACCACGTTGTAGGTAAACGAATCGTAGTTATCGATCAGCAATAGTTTTGCGCTCACAAACCCTCTCCGGCCATAGCCAGTGCGCGTTGCAGTATCGCGCTCTTCGCCAGCACCTCATCGTACTCCCGTGCCGGCACACTATCGGCGACGATACCGGCTCCAGCCTGGTAACTGTAATGCCCTTCGTCGAAAACCAGCGTGCGTATCGCGATAGCCTGGTCCATGGCCCCGCCATGTCCAAAGTAACCGACTGTACCGCCATACAGCCCGCGTCGCTGCGGCTCGAAATGATCGATCAGCTCCATCGCCCGGACTTTCGGCGCGCCTACCAGTGTGCCGGCGGGGAATGCCGCGGCGAACAGGTCAAATGCGTCCATATCGCGATCGAGTCTGCCACGCACACCACTGACCAGGTGCATGACATGGGAATAACGTTCGATATTGCGGTACGGGTCGACTTTGATACTGCCCGCCGCTGCCACCCGCCCGAGGTCGTTGCGTGCCAGGTCCACCAGCATTACGTGCTCGGCGCCTTCCTTGGGATCGTCCAGCAACTCCTGTTCGAGCGCCTGATCGCTGACCTCGTCGGCGCCGCGCGGCCGCGTACCGGCGATGGGTCGCAGCGCGGCATTGCCATCCTCGTCGAGACGCACCAGGGCTTCCGGTGACGAGCCCGCCACGGCCGTCTCGCCAAAACGGAAAAAGTACATGTAAGGCGATGGATTGAGCAATCGCAGCGCACGATAAACATCGAAAGGATCGACATCGGTGGCGCCGCTGAAACAAACCGACAGGACCATCTGGTAGATATCGCCACAATGGATGTAGCGCTGGGCTTCTTCAACGAGCTGCTCATAGCGCGCACGACTGAGACTCGCTGCGCGGTCGGCGACGTGACGGGTTCCATGCTGCGGGCCGAGTCCGCCGCGTAGTGCAGCAATGACCTCACGGCGCAGGCTGGCCTGCTCCGCCTCGCTACCGTCATGCAGCAACGCCACCCGCCGGGTCAGGTGATCGAACACCAGCAGCGACTCGGTCGCCGTATAGGCGGCGTCGGGAACCCGTGGCAGCGGTTCGGCTTTGGTCGGCAGCCGTTCGAAATGCCTGACCAGGTCATAGGCGCCGACGCCGACCAGGCCACCACGGAATGGAACCCCCGGAATACCGGCCCCCGGTTGTGGCGCCGCGGCAAGTGCCTGGCGCAGTACGTCGGTGACACCACCGGGTGTCGCGGGCAGGGCTTGTTTGCGCCCATCGATCTCAAACTCGCCAGCCCGAATACGCAGATTCAGTGCATCGCCAAAGCCGATAAAGGAGTATCGGGCCAGCCGCTCACCCCCCTCGACACTTTCCAGCAGGAAGTGCGGCCGGAATGGTGCCAGCTTACGAAAGGCCGACACCGGAGTATCAAGATCGGCTGCAATATCGAACGGGCCTTGCATCTTGCTGTGTTTCCTTTGCGAAAAAAAAGCCCATCCCCGCTTTTGATCGGGGATGGGCTACACACTCGTCTCGTGCTGTCTTGCGGACTACCCGGTTACGGGTACAGCCTTCCCCTGGGGTGGTAACCACCACCAACGATTCAGATGGAAAGACTGTCGCGACACGAAATCCACGTCTTCATCATTGCGCACCGCAACGCAGAGGTCAACGTCCGATTTGACAAAACACCGTACCGGTCAGGAAAAATCAATGGGTACATGCCCATGTCGGGCGTCACAGGGTGTACAACATCGGTAGCAGGAACGAAAACGCCAGCCACATGATTATTGTCAGTGGAATACCGACGCGGATGAAGTCGGAAAACTTGTAGCCGCCGGCACTGAAGACCAGCAGGTTGGTCTGGTAGCCCATCGGCGTGGCAAAGCTCATGTTGGCACCAAAAAGCACCGCCAGTACGAACGGCTCCGTTGGCGCACCCAGTTCCTGCGCCACGCTGATCGCGATCGGCGTGCCTATAACAGCAGCCGCATTGTTCGACACCACATTCGTCAGTATCGCCATCAACAGCATTAGCCCGCTCAGGATAAAGGGCGTCGGTAGTGCCGAGGTCAGCACAACAAACAGGTGGGCCAGAAAGTCGGCGCCACCGGTTCGCATCAGTGCCGTGCCCAGGCCGAGACTGGCAACGATGATCAGGATCACCGGCGCACTCAATGCACCGGCGATGTTGCGCCAGTCGATACAGCGCGTCAGCAGCATCAGGGCGACACCGCTAATGGCGCTGACGGAAATCGGCAGCAGACTGGTCGCAGCGGACACGACAACGAAGCCCATAATCCCCAGTGCGGTATTGGCGCGCTTGGTATGCGGCAGGTCTGTCGTTCCGTCCAGTACCAGCATCTGGCCGCCACGCTTGAGATTGTTGATCTGCTCGGGCGAGCCCTGCACCAGCAACACGTCGCCGGCACGCAGCCGGGTTTCGGCGATACCCTTGCCGGTATCGACGATATGACTGCGGGCGCGGTGGATGGCCAGCGGTACCAGGCGAAAGCGCGTCGTGAATCTTGTCGATCGCAGCGTACGGTGGTGCAGTAACGAGCCGCGCGTAACGACGACTTCGGCCAGTTGTTGCTCCGCGGCCTTGAGCGAGTCCTTGTCGTCACCAACTTCTTCACCGCTGCCCTGGTACAGCTTGGCACCGAGCAGTTGCTCGAACTCCTTGAGGTTGTCCGGCGTATCGTTGACATAGAGTCGGTCGCCGGTCTGGATCGTGACCGATGGAAGCTTGGCAATGAACAGGCTTTCGCCACGCTGGATCCGCGAGATCGCCATGCGATTCTCGGTGCGGGCGAGCACCTCGGACAGTGATTTACCATTGGCAAAACTGTCCTCGCCGACATAGAGCAGGGCATTGAAGATGCGCGGAGAGGTGTCGATCATCGGCGCGCGCCGTTCCGGCATCAGCCGCGGCGCCACCAGCCACAGGAAGACAATACCGATACTGCCGGCGATCAGCACAGGGAAGGTGAAATGAAACATTCCCATGCGTTCCAGCCCGAGATCCGCCGCAATGCCTACAACCAGCAGATTTGTCGATGTACCGATGGTGGTCGCCATGCCACCGATCAGCGTCGCCAACCCCATGGGCATCAGAATTTCCGAAGGAGCCGTGTTGGTGCGCATCGCTACACTGACCAGAATCGGCAACAACATCACGACGATTGGCGTGTTGTTGAGAAACGCACTCAGTGCCGCGGCGACGATCAGGGTCGCGAGTAATGAGAATACCGGCCGCTCTTTCCACCCCTTGGACATGAGAATCGCGACCGGGCGCAACGCGCCTGTGGTTTCCATGCCACGACCGATAATCATCAATGACGCAATCGTCACCAGTGCCTCGTGACCAAAGCCACTGAAGAAATCAGTAACCCTGATGGGCACCCCGTTGACGCCTTCGTAAGGGAACACCTGGAACACCATGACCAGGGTGACCAGTACGATCAGGCATGAGGTTTCCAACGGAATCCGATCCCGGGTAAACAGGATCAGAGCGACCAGCGTCAGGGCCAGTGCAAAAATCGCATGCGGGTCCAGTACAAACGACTGCAAATTGTTTTCGCGTTAGCTGCAGCGTTCGACCGCCGGATCGACCGGGCCGAAGCGCGCGCTGCAATCCTGCGCCCCAAGAACTTCTGAGCGCAATCGTATAGCACGAGGCGACTGCGACGGGCAAGAAAATGGCCGGCCGATAGCCACCTTAGCTATTGTTATCGCGGTTTTCCCCGTCCCCGGCTACAGCGATTGCCCGAACCACGCCGGCGGCGCTGACAACCCGGACACAGGTGATCGTCGAGCGTCAGCGCATCGTGCACATAGACGCTGCCGCAGCCCGAACAACGGGTAAATTGCAGCTCGTCGCCATTGACCAGGGCATCGATCAGGAACCAGCCACGCTCGAAGCAGATGGAGCGTTGAGGATGCAGCAGGCAATAGACGTCATAGGCCTGGCATACGCGGTGACCGTAGGCCACGCTCTTGCCCAGCAACAGCGGGGCAGGTGCGTCCAGACGACAGGCAAGCAGCCCTGCATCGCAGTACAGCAACGCCAGTGTCGTCGTCTCGCCCTGGTGCGTTGGGTTCTTGACGTAGATCGATATGCGGGTCGGTGGTTTACCGCGTTGGCGTCGCACATTAATGCGCGGTTCGCTCTTGAAATAGGTCGTGTAGATCTTGCGAATCCGGTCGTCCGACAGGCCGGTGCAAGTGCGGATCGTGCAGGTGCGTGCTTCATAGGCAATCATGCGCAGCGCAAGTTCGAGTTGCGAGCGCTCCCGCGCGTAGCGACTGTCGCTGATCCTCATTTTCCCCCCTTACGGATCAGTCCGTGTCGGTCCGATTCAACCGGGTAGTGGCAGCTATGTCGTCCCGGCAATTGTGTCAATTTGAGCAGTTATCGTATGCGGGAAGCGAAAAACTGTGCCAAAAAGAGCAATTCAAAGCTTTGGAAAGTGGGCTATTTTGTTATGCTATCTTTCCCAAAGGATAACAAATATATCGATATTTCATTTATTTATAGAATCCACAACAATTCAACAGCTTTGCTGCGAAACAACAAAATCGCGCCAGTTTAACTGGCACATTATCGACACCTGCGTAAACGAGGGACAGGTATGAACGAAACGCTGACAAGTACCGAATCCGGATCCGTACAGGGTCGCCAATTGCTGGCCGACATCGCCGGCATGAATCTCGATTTCATCCGCTTGTTGCAACAGCTGAGCTGCACTATCACTGATGATCGCGCCCTGCTGTCGATGCCTTCCGCGCAGGCCATGCAACTGGGACAACTAAGCCAGACTGCGCAGCGTCGTCTCGCCCGCAGCGGGGTCACTCTGTTCGACCTGCGCTTCGGTGATCGTGACTTCTGGCAGTCGATCTTCGACGGCAAGGAGCCAGAGAGATATCGTTGCACCTGCATCGATGCCGGTCAGGACCTGGTCGAGATCCAGCTCTTCATTCTCGGTGCGTTGTTGTTATTGCGTCATATCGCAATCCACAACCGTTTCGTCGCCTGCCTCGGATTCAGTGTCGATGACACCTTCCTCGATCGGTACCTGCAACTGGAATCACGACGCCTGCGCCAAATTGCAGCGTCCTGTCCAGGCTTGTTACAAAGTCGTCCTCACGGTTCTGACGATGCCTGGGGTGAGCTGATGCGCCTCGCCCGTCGCACCGATGGCCAGCCGTTATTGCCAGCTCGCATGCTGGGTTACCAACACATGGAAGGTTGAGCTTAGTCGACCAACAACCGCGACAGCGTGGCGGCATCAACGTTGCCGCCGCTGAGAATGACACCGATGCTACCGTTACCCGGCACGGCACCGCTGAGCAACGCCGCAACGCCCAGCGCGCCAGAGGGCTCAACCACGAGTTTTGTGCGACTGGCCAGAAAGCGCACGGCGTCGATGATGGCCTCTTCGCTGACGGTAACCATGTCAGCAACGTAACGGGTGACCAGCGGAAACGTCCAGTGACCCAGTGACGGTGTGCGTACGCCGTCGGCGATGGTCGGCGGATTATGCACCGTTTGCAGGTGGCCACTACGAAACGAGCGGGTAGCATCGTCAGCTACCTCCGGTTCGATTCCTATTACACGGCAACGCGGTGCATGGAAATGACAACTCAGTGCCGTGCCGCTAAGCAAACCGGCACCGCCGGTTGGCACCAGCAGGACATCGGGTTCACCAGCCTGTTCCAGCAACTCGAGGGCGGCGGTCGCCTGTCCGGCAATAACGTCCGGATGATCATATGGTGGAATCAGGACCAGGCCGCGTTCGTCCGCGATGGCGCCGCTGAGTTCCTCTCGTGTTTGTTTCCCGGGATCGTAGCTGATCACTTCGGCGCCATAACCCAGGGTTGCGTCGCGTTTGACCCGCGGTGCATTGTCGGGCATCACCACGGTGATCGGAATGTCGAGCAGGGCGCCGGCACGGGCCAGCGCCTGTGCATGGTTGCCAGATGAGTGCGTGATGACCCCGGCGCCACGAGCGTCATCGTCCAGGGCTGCCAGCGCATTGTAGGCGCCACGGAACTTGAACGCGCCGGTGCGTTGAAAGTTCTCGCATTTCAGCAGCACGCTGGCGCCAACGGTTCGATTCATGGTCCCGGAGCGCATAACCGGTGTCACACGCGCCTGACCGGCGAGGCGCTCACGCGCCAGAGCGATTCTTTGTCGCCAATCGATCTGCTCAGGCATCACAGGCTGCGTCATTTTGAAAAAGCTCCGGACTTTGCGGGAAAAAAGCGTGCGCCGGTGTTGTCACCTGGCCAATTTTGCATCTGGCTGTAAAGAAATCAGTGGCACAGATTATGCATCGACTGTATCGAGTATTAACAACGCTGCGAGAAATGCAATCGCATGCCAGGGATCAAACCTATCAAGGAGGCAAGTTATGACAGACAGCTATAAAACAGACAAATCGCATCCGCTCGGCACCGGTGTCGGTGCGTTGAGTGGCGGCGCCGCGGCCGGCGCCCTCGGAACTGCACTTGGCGGTCCCGTCGGTGGTGTAATTGGCGCAGTTATTGGCGCATTCGCCGGTGGTGCGGCCGGGCACGAGATTGCCGAAGAGCTCGACCCGACTGACGAAGATAACTACTGGCGCAAAAACTACACCACCCGCCCCTATGTGAAGAACGCGGCCTACACGACCTACCGCCCCGCGTACGCCTACGGCTGGACCAGCCGCCGTGCCTATCTCGATCGTGACTTCGATGAGATGGAAAACGAGTTGCGTGATGGCTGGAACAGTTTTGAAGATAAGGTCGAATTGCGTTGGGACCAGGCGCGTGATGCCGTGAAAGATGGCTGGGATCGCGTTGGCGATTCCTTCGAACGGATGTTCCATGATGAAGACGAGTACTGGGACGAGTACTACCGCACGCGTCCTTACGTGGACAAGGATTCGAGCTTCGATACTTACCGGCCTGCCTATCGATTTGGCTACCGCAATCGGTTGTCGCGTTGGGGCGAGAAGTTTGACGACATCGAGAATGAGCTGCGTCGTGACTGGGAGCGTTTCGAAGATCGCGCCGGATTGACCTGGGCGCGGGCGCGCGAGGCGGTCCGCGATGGCTGGCATCATTTAGAGCGCCGGCTGCCGGGGGATGCCGACGGTGATGGCCGCTAGTCAGGACACAAAGCGGGATTGCGGCTGACGCTGCGCCGCGCACGGCAAGGCACGCTACGGCGTGCCTTTTTTGTGTCCGGATGCTTTGGAGAGTAGATTTATAGAAGGTGACTGAAATGAGAATGGATCATGACCAATCGGGATGAGTCCCTTGAGCGGCTGCCAGTGCCGCTCGATCGCGATGAATTCATGCGGACATTAATACGCGAACTGTCAGGTACGCTGCAGGATGTGGTCGGGCTCGACGAAGCGAAAGGCTTTGTCAGCGTCGTCGGCCTGTTAATCGGCAAGCAGATCGACAGCCTCTATCGCCAGGCTCTGGCCAAGGGCAGCCTGAGCCGTGAACAGGTTGCAGACGTGTTGGTCGACCTGAAGAGACGCATCGAGGGCGACTTCTATATCATCGAGCAGAACGAGGAGCGCATCGTGCTGGGCAACCGGGCATGCCCCTTCGGAGACAAGGTCAAAGATCGACCCGCACTGTGTATGATGACTTCCAATGTATTCGGGTCGATCACCGCCGAAAACCTCGGCTATGCCAAGGTGCAACTCGACGAGACCATTGCCACCGGCGCCCCTGGCTGCCGCATCGTGGTACATCTGAAGCCAACGGCGGAGGCAGAACAGGTTGAAGGACGCGTTTATTACAAGACCCTCAGCCAGGACTAGTCCGGGCCGTTGAGCACGCAGCCAAACGGGCTCGCCGGGCTTGGGGCACTGCTGCCGGATGGCTTGTTATTGCTAAGCCCGGACGGCCAGGTACTCGATGCTAATCCGGCGGCATTGAAACTGCTCGGCACCTCGCTCAGCGAGATCCGCGAGCAAGGGCTGCCGTGCAGCGATCATGCCAGCCTGAAACGCTACCTGGGACTATGTGCCAGTGCCAGCGACCTGTTGCCGGGTAGTCTGGACCTGCTCATCAATGATCAGCCGCAAGCTTTTCGTGCCGATACCGGGTTGTTTTCGCCACCAACCGATCCGCGTGACGCCCGGCTGCTGATGCGACTGGTATCGCATGCCAGCGCCACCCAACGCTTCCATCTGCTGACCGAGCGCGTCGAGCAACTGGGCCGCCAGGTCGATCTCAGGATGCGGGCCGAGCAACTGCTCGACGCGCAACGGGCAATCCTCGAGCAAATCGTTAGCGAACAGCCGTTACAGGCGACACTGGACGAACTGACTCACTTCATAGATCGCTTTTCACGCGACGGGGCCATTGCCTCGATATTGCTCTACGATGTAAGCAGCAACCGTTTGCGCCACGGCTCTGCACCCAAGCTGCCGCAAATGTACTGTGAGGCGATTGATGGTCTCGAGGCTGGCCCGACTGTTGGCTCGTGTGGGGCTGCCGCCTTTCTGAACGAGACGATCGTAGCCGCGGATTTGCAGACACACCCCAACTGGTCGAAATATCGTGATCTGGCCGCCGCCGCCAACCTGCAATCGTGTTTTTCCATTCCCATCACTGGTAACCAGGACCAGGTGCTCGGCACCTTCGCCGTCTACTACCGCGAGGCACGGGAACCGAGCGCGGAAGATGTGCGGGTCGCCTTGTTGCTGACCCGAACCGCGGCGCTGGCCATCGAACGTGACCGGAACGCAGCCGAACGCCAGGTGTCGCTGACACGTGAACGTGCATTGCGCGGTGAAGCCGAAGAAGCCAATCGCTCAAAGGACGAGTTCCTGGCAATGGTGTCGCACGAACTGCGTAATCCGCTAAATGCGATCCTGGGCTGGGCCAAGGTGCTGACGATGGACAATGGTGCCGAAACCCTGGCGAAGGGCCTGGGTGCGATTGAGCGCAATGCCACGCTGCAGGCACAGCTGATCGAAGAGATCCTCGATTATTCGCGCATCACCGCCGGCAAGATGCAACTGGATATCGCGCCACACGACTTCAGGGCAACACTGACCCAGGCCCTGGACTCGGCACGACCGGCGGCTGACAGCAAGAACATAGAGTTTGTCACCCGGCTTGAGGCATTGAGCGACACTCCAATTGCTTTTGATTCAGGGCGCCTGTTGCAGGTGTTTAACAATCTGCTGTCGAACGCCATCAAGTTCACACCGCAGAGTGGACGAATAGAGGTAGAGGCCCGCGAATCAGATGCACATGTTCATGTGCGTGTACGTGACAATGGCTGCGGCATCGAACCGCATTTCCTGCCGCATATCTTTGAGCGTTTTCAACAACAGGACCGGTCGCAACACCGGGAGAACGAAGGTCTTGGCCTGGGGCTGGCGATCTCCAGTCATATTATGACCCTGCATCATGGCGAGATTACTGCGCACAGCGATGGTCGTGGACGCGGTGCAAGTTTCGAGATACGACTGCCGCGGCGTTTTACATGGTCACATAAGAAAGAAGCAACGGTCGTCGCCACCCCGGACCTCGATGGTCTGCGTTTGCTGGCGGTAGACGACGCCCCCGACACCCGTGGCCTGCTGCAGACGATATTCAGTACTGTTGGCGCCGAAGTGGAAGTGGCGGCGAACGGAAAAGATGCAATCGAACGGTTGCGTGACTGGCAACCGGACATTCTGCTTTGCGATATCGGGATGCCGGGACTCGACGGCTACGATGTCGTGCGCCAACTGCGCGAGGATGAGCGCGGCAATAGCGAGCACCGGACGACGGCGATTGCGTTAACGGCTTACGCCCGGAGTCGCGACCGACAGCGGGCGCTCGATGCGGGTTTCGACGCGCATATGGCCAAACCGATCGATCCGGCTCAGTTGCTGCAGGTCGTCGCGGGCTTCAACCCTCAGAACAGAACGAAATAATAGCTGTCGCCCCAGGTTTATCGGGCTGAAAATCAAAGCGGCCGTCGCAGGATCCGCTGACCCTGTACGACGGCCGCTTTTTTCATGCTGCTTCAGCATGGCGCAGGATTACGAGTTGTTTTCGTCGTCATCCGGCAAGTCGACATCAATCGTCGGTACGGTGAATGATTCACGCTCGGTGTCGACATCGACATCGACATCAGGCACATCGACCGTGACTTCTTTTTCACCCATGGTGACTT
>JABDKV010000072.1 GCA_013002045.1 Gammaproteobacteria bacterium | reverse complement strand
GGTCAGCTGACACCGACCTGTTCCGGCGGCGGCGCATGTTCAATGGGGACCGCTGACGGTCTCGACTTTGGTAACAACGGCGCTGCGGACGGTCCGTTTTTGGTTACCTTCGCCACTGGAACATTTGCCGCCAACGGGATTACATTTGGCGATGTCGGTAGTATCGCCGACTTCATTTTCAATCCGGCGACATTACCGGTTGATCCGTTGTGGACTCTTAGCGGATTTACTTTCGCATTGACCACCCTGAACATCGACTCCCAGCAAAACAATCTGCTAACGCTCTCGGGTACGGGCACGATCTCCGGCAACGGCTTCGACGTGACCATGGGCGATTGGAGTTTCTCAGCCGATTCATCCAACCCGGACGGCGGCCTGTTTGCCTGGTCTTCGACCACGGTCGCAAACGAACCGGCCATTCTGTGGCTGCTTGGCTTCGGTATGCTGCTGGTGGTCGCTGCGCGCCGGCGTAGCTGAAACCACTGACCTGATCAAAGACGAGGGCCCGGCTGGTGACAGCCGGGCCCTTTTCTTATCCGGTGTTTTGCAATGCCTGTGCGATACCACGGACGCTGGCGAACAAGGCATCAAGCAATTGCTCGTCCTTGCGCCCACCCAGGCGCCAGCGACGTAACAGGTCGACCTGGATCAGGCTCATTGGATCGGTATAGGGGTTGCGCAACCGTATCGACCGCTGCAACACCGGCTGTGCCGACAGCAACTGCTCTTCCCCACTAATTCGCAGAACCACTGCCACTGTGCGCGCGAACGACGCACTGATCTGGTCGTAAAGGTAACGGACTTCTTCTCCGGCCAGTTGCGAATAGTGTGCTGCGATCTCCATATCGCCTTTGGCCAGCACCATCTCGACATCGTCCAGCAGGTTGGCAAAGAACGGCCATTCGCGCGCCAGGTCCTGCAGCCGTTCCAAACCGTATTCGGTCTCCGCCGCTTCCAGCCCCATGCCAACGCCGTACCAGCCGGTCAGTACCAGTCGGCTCTGCGTCCAGGCAAACACCCACGGAATGGCACGCAGGTTCTCAATGCCGTCACCTGAACGCCGCGATGCCGGTCGCGACCCGATCTGCATGCGCTCGATGACATCAATGGGCGTGGCCTGGCGGAAGTAACGCACCAGGTCCGGATTGTCGTAGACCAGACCGCGATAGGTCTCTCGTCCCACGCGCGCGACCAGCGCCATGATTTCGTCGGCTTCGAGTTCTGGCGGTGGTGTCGCCGCAGGTAACTTTGTGGCCAGCGCCGTCGCACTCACCGCCTGCTCGAGTATGCGCAGTGCTATGCCACGTAATCCGAACTTGGCATTAATGATCTCGCCCTGCTCAGTCACACGCAGGCGACCATTGACCGTACCCTTGGGTGCGGCCAGAACCGCGCGATGCACTTTGCCACCACCGCGACTTATGGTGCCGCCGCGGCCGTGGAAAAATGTCAGCTCGACGCCGGCTCGCTGCATGACTTTGACCAGCGCTTCCTGCCCACTGCGCAACGCAGCGCGTGCCGCGGCAATACCACTGTCCTTATTCGAGTCGGAATAACCAACCATGACAATCTGCCGCGATTGTCTGTTCTCCAGGTGACGCCGGTAACGCGGGTCATCGAGCAGCGAGGCAAATATCTGCGGCCCGCTGCGCAGGTCATCGACCGTTTCCAGCAATGGCGCGATATCGAGATTGAGCCGGTCCTCGGCATCTTCCAGACCCGCCCAACGTGCCAGCAACATAACCGACAACACATCGTCGGCACCCTGGGTCATGCTGATGATGTAAGGCCCGATGGCGTTATCGCCGTAGAAAGCCTGGCTGTCGGCAATCGCGCGGAACACCGCCAGCGTGTCGCAGGCTTCCTGGTTGTCGGACAGATCCGTCGGTGGCGTGTCCCATGACGCCTGCAGAATTCGAGTGCGCTCGGCAGCATCGAGTTCGAGCCAGTCGTCGCGACCCAGGCCCGCACCGATGACACTCCGATGCACAAGCGCATCCTGGCGCACATCGAGTGTCGCCATGTGGAATCCGAAGGTCTCGACCCGACGCAATAAACGACGCACAACGAACAACCCGGCATGCTGGCCGCCGTTGTCACGCAGACTGCGGGCAATCATCCGGATATCGTCGAAGAACTCGCGCGCATTATCGTAGCCGGTCTCTTCCTCGCCCAGTGTCGCCGTCAGCCGCGCACCGATCAGGCGCAATAGCCGGCGGTAGTACATGTCACCGTGACGCAGGTGCACCGCTGCGGCGGTTTCGGGAAACAGGTCATCGTACTCATCGACCCGGGCAATGATTTCGCTGTTAATACCGACCCGCTCCACCGACTGGCTCAGACGGCGTGATAGCGTCGCGATCTCGCGCGCATAACAACTGATGATTTGCCGTCGCTGTTCCGCCAGGGTCGCGCGGATGGTGCCGGCGCCGACGTTGGGATTGCCATCCATGTCGCCACCGACCCAGCTGGCAAAGCGAATCATCAGCGGCACACGAACCGACTCGGCCTCGGGACCGTAGACACGTACCAGCGCATCTTCTACAGCCTCGTAGAAAGGCGGGATGACGCGGTAGATAACATCAGTCAGGAAGAACAACACGTTCTCGCGCTCGTCGCGCACGGTCATACCGGCACCGGGGTGCTCAAGCGTCTGCCAGGCACTGGTGATTTCAGCTGACATTTGCGCCAGCAGGGCATTTTCTTCCTGCGGCGTGCGCGATGGGTCAAAGCGACGGATCAGGTTACGTGAGATCAGCTGTTGCTTCTCCAGCAGGGTCCTGCGCGTCGCTTCGGTTGGGTGCGCTGTGAACACAGGTTCATAGAGAAGACGTGACAGGTATTGCTCCATCTCGCGCAACGTCATGCCGTCGATGGCAAGCTGGCGAATCGCATCATGTATCCCGCGCCGCTGCGGCTCACTGTGATCACGCTGATAATCACGACGACGACGAATGCGATGCGTACGCTCGGCCAGGTTTACCACCTGAAAGTACGAGGCAAAAGCACGTACCAGCTGCATGGCGTCTTCTGCTGGCAAACCTGCCAGTAATGGCACCAGGTCATCGCTGGCCGGCGTACCTTCGCGACGGGCGATGGCAGCTTTGCGGGCACGCTCGACTGCAGCGTAAAAGTCCTCGCCTTCCTGTTCGCGCAGCATTTCGCCAACCATGCGCCCAAGCAGGCTGACGTCCTCGCGCAATGGCAGGTCCTTGTCGTCGAAGACAATTTCGCTTTTTCGCATTATGTTCCTAGTCGCGGAAGTTGGTGTATTGGAATGGCAAACCGAGGTCGGCCTCTTTTAGCAAGGCAATGACCGCCTGCAGATCGTCACGCTTTTTGCCGGTCAC
>JABDKV010000005.1 GCA_013002045.1 Gammaproteobacteria bacterium | reverse complement strand
CAATACTTTTTCCTCCAGCCGACTTTACGACAGCGAATCGCAAACCTACGCAACTGTATTTGGAGATTTCCTGAACCTGCGCCGGCGTCTCGGTAACAGGGTCATCGTGGCCGCCGCCGACGGCCGCCGATTGGTACCTTCACAGTTGCGCGAACGTATCGACGAGATCGATGCCGACCTCGACCGCTTCGGTATAGACCTGGTCACGATATTGTCACTGCATCGCGAGCGGGACTGGCGTCAACGCGCGCGCGTACTGACTGATGATTATGCTCCGGCAAACCTGTTGCAGGGACGAGGCGATGACTGACAAGGGCGAGAAACGTTACCAGGGTATTGTTGTTGACGTACGGGTCGAGCACGTCGAATTACCCAATGGTGCTGAGCTCGACCTGGAAATCATCGAACATCCGGGTGGCGCAGCCTCCGTGGCTGTAAACGAAGACAACGAAGTTTGCCTTGTGTACCAGTACCGCCATGTCGCGGGTGGTTATATCTGGGAGCTGCCGGCGGGCAAGATCGACAACCGTGAGCCGCCTGTGGTGACGGCGCAACGCGAGCTCGAAGATGAAGCCGGGGTGCGGGCGGTGAGCTGGTTCTCGCTGGGCAGCTACCTCAGTTCGCCAGGTGTGTTTTCCGAAGTCATTCACTTGTGGCTGGCGCGGTCGCTGACCACGGTCGAGGCTAACCCGGACGACGACGAGGACCTCGAGGTGCATTGGGTGCCGTTTGCTCAGGCGCTGCACTGGGCGCTCGATGGCACCATCCGCGATGGCAAGTCGCTGGTCGGGCTATATCGGGCGGCGCATTACATCGAACTGGACTAGTGGCCGACGTACGCTACCAGCAGACTGTCGATCCGGCCGCCGCCGATATCGAGTTTGTGCGCCAGCGGCTAAGGTCTTTCAATCGTCAGCACACGAGGGAGCATCCGTCACAGTCGATGGCGGTGCTGGTCCGCGATGGCGAAGACAATATTATTGGTGGTGCTATCGGCGAGGTCGCCTGGGGCTGGCTCTACACCGACCTGCTCTGGGTCGATGAGCAATGGCGCGGCCAGCAGATCGGGCGCGAGTTGTTACGACGAATTGAACGAATGGCCGACGATTACGATGTCGTCGGCTATCACCTGAGCACGACCAGCTTCCAGGCGCTGGATTTTTACCGCCGCTGTGGCTACGAAGTCTGGGGGCAGCTCGACAATTATCCACCCGGTTTCACAAACTACGCGCTGGCCCGGCGCGCGCAGCGCGCGTAGGAGGGGCTTCAGCCCCGATTCTCCTCCCCGTAGGAGCGGCTTCAGCCGCGATTCTTTCTGACGACGGTGTCACGTTGACGTAAGAAAGAAGGAGTCGGGACTGAAGTCCCTCCTACGGATCGCTGCGCGATCCATCGCGGCTGAAGCCGCTCCTACGGGGGAAAGAACGGTGTGCGCAGGGCTCGCATTTTGGGTCTAGACTTGTCGGTGGGGAAAAGAAATAGCGGAGAGACGGATGCAGCCGTATCGAGATAATGACAGCAGCCCGGAGCTGGTTGACGATCCAGGTTTGCTGGCGTCGCTGCAGGGTTGGAGCGAAGAAGTCTATGTAGACTTTCTCGCCCTGCAAAACGAGACCATGACCGAGGACGAGTTTCGGCAAAAGTACGAAGTGACTCGCGCCATTCTTGACCTGGATATCACCGGTTTTACCGAAAGCTGTATGCATGAAGGTCAGATCGCCAGCCTGTTGCGGATTTTTGATACGCAGAAAGTCGTCGTCCCGATACTGCAACGACACGGCGCGCAATTAATGCGGGCATTTGCCGATGACCTGGTGGCGTTATTCAGGAACGTCGACAATGCGGTCGATGCCGCACTGGAAATCCATGAACAAATTGATGCGTTCAACCATGCTCACCCACGCGAACGCCCACCGCAGTGCTGTATAGGGATCGGCTACGGCGCGGTGTTCGCGATCGGACCAAACCTGGCACAGGGTGACGAAATGAATCGCGCTTCGAAGCTTGGCGAAGATACCGCCCGTGGCGGCGAAACCCTGCTGACCGAAAACGCAATACAGGCTATCGGTCACCGCCACGATATCGAGGCCGAGTTACAACAGGTCGATGACCTGCTGTTCCCCTACTACCGGGTCACCCGGGTAGAGAACGACTAAACCGACACTGTTGTTACGGTCCTATCGGCTCACAGTCGAGTACGACTATCCCGGTGGTGCCAGCTTGTCCGCAACGACACCGAGTGCGATACCGGACAGAGCGAACAGGATCAGAACATCGATGGTCCACCACACCCAGATCGTGCCGGGCAGATCAAAATTGCCCGACTGGCTCATGTGATAGGCGGCCACGAAGGTCGCCAGCATCAGGCCCCAGGTCAGTCCTTTTTTCCAGCCAGCGCCAGTAAAGGCGGGGCGCACCAGGTTGTACAGTGCTGCGATGACCAGAGACAGCACAATACCGTTGAATATCCACAGGGGCATCAGCGCCGCTATGTCGGGTGGGTCCTGACGCAATTCCGGGCGCCAGAATTGGCTGGTCGCCTGGTAAGGCTCCGTCAGTATTCCGGTATGGATGACCATCCCCGTCACCGAACCAACCAGGAAGGACACGGCAAAAAACGCCAAACCGCCACCGATCACGACTTTCCAGTTCATTCTTCTGCTCCCCAACCTGAAGACCTTCCAACTATAGGCGATGCCGTCCCCGGACAGGCTGTATATTTAACCAGTATGCGCTATGCTCAGGGGCATGTCTCTCGACCATTTCCATCCTGCGGTGGCGACCTGGTTCCGGCAGCAACTGGGGCTACCCACCGAGGTCCAGACCCGCGCCTGGGCCGAAATCGGACTGCGCCGGCATACGCTGCTGGCTGCGCCGACCGGATCGGGTAAGACACTCGCCGCTTTTCTCTCGGCGATCGACGACCTGGTGCGCGAGGGACTCGATCGTGGCCTGCCCGACGAGACACGGGTGTTGTATGTATCGCCACTGAAGGCGCTGTCACACGACGTGCAGAAAAATCTCGAGCAACCGCTACGCGGCATCCGCGACGAGTTGTTCCTCAAGTACCCACCCGGCGATGTCGAGATCCGCGCCTGGGTGCGCACCGGCGACACCCCGCAATACGAACGCCAGAAGGCCGCGCGCAAACCGCCGCATATCGTCGTCACGACACCGGAGTCTTTGTTTATTTTGCTGACCTCCGGCTCCGGTCGTCGCATGTTGTCGACTGTACGTACGGTTATTGTCGACGAGATTCACGCTGTCGCCGGCAACAAGCGTGGATCGCACCTGTCACTAAGTCTGGAGCGCCTGGATGCGCTGGTACCGCATCGGCTGGCCCGGGTCGGGTTATCGGCAACGCAAAAGCCGATCGAGCAAATGGCTCGCTTCCTGGTGGGTGATCGTGAATGCGACTGTGCCATCGTCGATACCACACCGGCAGCAGGGCAACGGCGGCTGGATCTGCAGCTTGAGCTACCTGATTCGCCACTATCGACGATCATGTCGAACGAGATATGGGAAGAAGTCTACGACCGGCTTGCCGAGTTGGTTGGGCAACATACGACGACGCTGATTTTCGTCAATACACGTCGGCTGGCGGAACGTGCGGCACGTCACCTGGCCGATCGAATCGGCGAGGATAATGTCAGCGCCCATCATGGCAGCCTGTCGCGTCGCCACCGGTTGCGGGTCGAGACTCGACTGAAGCAGGGCCAGCTGCAGGCACTGGTGGCGACCTCGTCACTCGAGCTCGGTATCGATATCGGCGATATCGACCTGGTGTGTCAGCTTGGCTCACCGCATGGCATCTCCGCTGTCGTACAACGGGTGGGGCGGTCCGGTCACGCTGTCGGTGGCACACCCAAGGGACGGTTGTTCCCGCTGTCGCAGGATGACCTGGTCGAGTGCGCCGCAATACTGGGTTGTATTGCGCAGGGCGAACTCGATCGCATCGTGATTCCCGAGCAGCCGATGGATGTGCTGGCACAACAGATCGTGGCTGAAGTTTCCACCGGCGAGTGGGAAAGCGACCAGCTCTACGAAGTACTACGCCAGGCCTGGCCCTATCGCGAACTGCAACGCGACGCCTTCGATCGAGTCATCGAAATGCTGGCACAGGGCTTTTCCACGCGTCGTGGTCGTCGCGGTGCCTACCTGCACCACGATGCAGTCAATGGGCGGCTGCGTGGCCGCCGCGGGGCCGGCCTGGTAGCGATGACCAACGGCGGCGCCATCCCCGATCAATTTGAATACGAAGTTATCCTGCAACCGGAAGATGTGCGTATCGGGAATCTTGGCGAAGACTTTGCTTTCGAGAGCCTGGCCGGTGACATCTTCCAGCTCGGTAACATCTCGTATCGCATCAACCGTGTCGAAACCGGTAAAGTCTATGTCGAAGATGCCCACGGCGAACCACCGACTGTGCCGTTCTGGTTTGGCGAGGCACCGGGGCGTTCCGATGAGCTGTCGATCGCGGTTTCGCAGCTACGTGACACCGCAGACCAGTTGCTCGAGCAAGGGCGCGATGTCACACGGCAATGGCTGGACGAAGCCTATGCGCTGCCCTCGGTAGCCACCGACCAGTTGCTGGATTACCTGGCTGCCGCGAAAGCGGCACTGGGCACTTTGCCCACGCAACAACGACTCGTATTCGAACGCTTCTTCGATGCTGCCGGTGACATGCACTTCGTTATCCACGCCCCGTTCGGTTCACGAATCAATCGTGCCTGGGGCCTGGCGTTGCGCAAGCGGTTTTGCCGCAAGTTCAATTTCGAACTACAGGCGGCGGCGCTGGAAGACTCGCTGGTGCTGTCGCTGGGGCCGACGCATAGTTTCCCCCTCGACGAAGTCGCACGTTACCTCTCCAGTGCCAGTGCGCGGCATGTGCTGGTGCAGGCTTTACTGGATGCGCCAATGTTTGAGGCGCGCTGGCGCTGGAATGCGACCATCGCACTGGCTGTCAGGCGCAACCGCAATGGCAAGCGGGTCCCGCCACAGTGGCAACGCAGCGATGCCGAGGACCTGATTGCGCTGGTATTTCCTGACC
Organism: Gammaproteobacteria bacterium; assembly: GCA_013002045.1. GTDB lineage: Bacteria > Pseudomonadota > Gammaproteobacteria > Steroidobacterales > JABDKV01 > JABDKV01. Next base: position 9,731 of record JABDKV010000005.1, on the reverse strand, counting down.
AGCTTGCCTGCCTGGAGAATATTGCCGGCCCGCGTGAGGTACCCGATCACCCGCTGGTTGACCAGACCATTGCTGACTGCCTCACCGAGACCATGGACGTCGACGGACTCGAACGGGTGCTGCAGCAACTTGAGCAAGGCACCATCGAGGTCAGCAGCTGTGACCTCAACGGACCGTCGCCGTTGTCGGAATCGGTGATCACGGCCCGGCCGTATGCCTTCCTCGACGACGCCCCGGCCGAGGAACGACGCACACTGGCTATCCAGTCACGTCGCTTCAACGACCCGGCCGATGCGGCGCAGCTCAACACTTTGGATCAGGCCGCCATCGAGCAGGTCGTGCAGCAGGCCTGGCCGGTGCCGCAGAATGCCGACGAGCTACATGATGCGCTGTACCTGCTCGGTTATCTCGATGCCAGCGGCAGCGAGATTCGCGATCACTGGGAACCGATGATGACCGAACTCGTCGCCAGCTCCCGCGCGACTGTTGTGCGCAATGATAGCGGTGCGCATTGCTGGGTCTGCGCCGAACGACTTGCCGAACTACTGGCCGTTCTCGATAACTGCCGACTCGAGCCGCAGATCGCCGCGGTCGGGCGCGAACTGTCACCGGCTCGCGAGCTGGCGTTGATCAACCTGTTGCGCAGTCGACTCGAAGGACTTGGACCGGTCACGACTGCGGCGCTGGCGCATTCACTGCAGCTCCCGGTTGAGCAAATCGAACAGGCAATGTTGTCACTGGAGCAGGAAGGCTTTGCCGTTCGTGGTCATTACAGCAGCGATCAGCTGCAGTGGTGCGATCGTCGTCTGCTGGCACGTATCCATCGGTACACGATACGCAGCCTGCGCAAGAGCATTGCGCCGGTGTCGCAGGCGCGTTTCGAACGTTTCAGCCGACGCTGGCAGGGACTCGAGGGCGAACGGCCGCAGGGCCTGGCTGCCCTGCAAACAGTGCTGGCGCAACTCGAAGGCACCTGTGCAGCCGCCGCCGCCTGGGAAACCGATGTATTGCCGACACGACTGTCCGGCTTCACACCCGAGCTACTGGACCAGGTCTGTGCCGCGGGTCGCTTCGTCTGGTTGCGGCTGGGTGCCGCAGCCGGACAACGCGAGCGGCGCAAGCGCCCGGTACGCAGCACACCGATCAGTCTGATCGCGCGGGCCAATGTCGCTCACTGGCAACTGTTCGCGGCACCACCGCAACTCGATTGCATTTCCCTGTCGTCGGCTGCTCAGACGATCTACGAGACACTCAGCTCGGCTGGCGCTTTGTTCTTCAGTGACATGGTGACGCAGACCGGTTTGCGGCGACGCGCGGTACGCGAGGCACTGGCCGAACTGGTGGCCTGGGGTCTGATCACTTCCGACAGTTTCGCGGGTATCCGGTTGCTGGCAATGCGCCGGCCACGACTGGCCGATGGTCAACGCGGTCTGGATCTCGACGATGCCGGTCGCTGGTCGACAATGCAGGTTGTCGAGGCAGACGACGAACATCGGCAGCAGGCCATAGAACACATCGCGATGACACTGTTACAACGTTATGGTGTCGTTTTCCGCAAACACCTCGAAGGTGAACGCTACCTGCCACCGTGGCGCGAGTTACTACGGGTCTACTGGCGATTGGAAGCACGCGGTGAGATTCGGGGCGGACGTTTCGTTACTGGTCACGCCGGCGAACAGTTTGCCTTGCCTGAAGCAATAGCCCTGCTACGACAACGCAAGAAAAGTTCGGCTGCCGTTGCCGATGCACAGGAGGCCTGAAGCGCCATGCTAGACTGCCGCGGTGCTGCGTAAGGTCTTATTAACTCTACTCGGGCTGCTCATTGTCGTCGTCGCGTTTACCGGCCCGGTAGACGAGATCAGTCGCGATACCGCCGAGCAGGCATTCCGGCGTGCGCTGGTGACTTTCGCCATTGCGCGCACGCTAAACGGTGTAATCTCGGTCGCCCAGGGAACTGAAGTTGCCGTCGAACCGGCCGGCGTCGGTGTCAACTTCGCGCCTGGCGAAGTGCTGGATCCAATCAATGACCTGGTCGAGCGCTTTTCTTCGGTCATGCTGGTGGCCACCAGTGCGCTCGGCGCGCAAAACATACTGTTGCGAATCAGCGCCTGGCCTGGAATCAGTGTGCTCGTGGGGCTGGCGGTGGCAGTATTCCTGGTCTTTACCTGGCTCGGGCGTAGCGAGAACAACACCCGTATTGCGTGGCGGGTGATGGTCGTCGTGATGGCTTTGCGCTTTGCCGTACCGGTGATAGTGATTGGCACCGGCCTGGTCTTCGATACCTTCCTCGAAGCGGAGCATGCAAAGGCGACCCAGGCGCTGCAGAAAACCAGCGAAGAGATTCGCGAACTGAACGCCGATACCAATGCACCGGAACTACCTGACTCGGTGCTGGGGCGAATTGGCGCTTTTATCGACGACTCACTCGACCAGGCCAACTTGACCGAGCGCTTCGACAGCTTTCGCGAGCGTATGGCCGGTGCCAGCGAGCACATCATCAACCTGATCGTCGTTTTTACGTTACAGACCATTGTCATTCCGATCGCCTTCCTGTGGCTCCTGGTACAAGGTCTGCGACGATTGATTGAACCTGCGTAACAGTTTTCAGGGTTATGTGAAACCAACTTGCAGAGACTGTTAAGTAACTGCGTCGAAAATTGACATAAACGTAAATTTTCCGTTTTCCGCGCGCTCTCTCACATCTTTTTGGTTGACCTGCGGCTCTAATGACCGCATGGCCAATCTACAAGTTAAATACACGTGCTGAATTCGGAGTTCGGCAACGAGTCCGGCGCGCCACAGCAGCGGCAGCAACGTCGTGCCCTGCTGGTGTGCCGCGATGCAGCGTCGGCAAAGTGGGGGCCCCGCTGGCTTGAGCAATCGGGATTTGAAACCGATTGTTGCGAAAGCGCAGTCGATGCCTTCGAACTCGCCGTCAGTCGACACCCCGATGTAGTCATCGTCGAATCGTCTATACGCGATACCGGTGGTCGTCTGCTATACCGGACACTGCAGCATTGTGGCAAAGACAGGTTGTTGCCGGTGATCGTGCTGTGTGGATCCAAAACCGACCTGCAGTCGGCACTCGACCACGAAGCTGTAACCGAGGTGGTACGCAAGCCATTTGACTGGCAGCTGATCAGTCGTCGTGCCATTCAGATCAGTGAGCACAACGGCAATGACGAAGAGTTGCGCAGCTTGCGTACCGCGCTCGAATCGGCACAAATCGATGTTTCGCAACTGCGCCAGGACCTGGCCGAACGCAGCGATACCGACGCCCTGACCAGGCTGCTAAACCGCGCACGCTTTCGCCAGGCGCTGGAACAGACTCTGGCCGGCACCAATGTGGGGACCACTGGACTTGGTGTAATGGTGGTGCGTCTCAACAGCTTTCGTGCCGTCAATGACGCCCTCGGGTATGAGAATGGCAACCTGGTATTGCAGGAAGCGGCAAAGCGCCTCGGTGACAGCATCGGGCAGCGGCCCGGTGGTGGTGACCGCGTCCTGACAGCGTCGATGGGACGACTCGGTGGCATCAGCTTTGGTATTGCCATTACCGGACTTAACGGCGGCGAACAGTTGGCGCCGCTGGCCGAGAGCCTGTTGCAGAACCTGAACCGGCCGGTGGAGATCGCCGGGCAAACCCTCTATCTCAGTGCCAGTGTCGGCGGCGCAGCCTACCCCTGCGACGGAGAACACGCAGACCTGTTGTTGCATCACGCCGAGGGCGCCGCGCTCACGGCGCGTCAGCGTGGTGGTGGATTTCAGCTTTATCGCCAACCGCTGGGTGACTTCAGTGCGCGTTTTCTGCGCCTCGACAGCATGTTGCACGAGGCACTTGAGCAACGTCAGCTGCATGTCGAGTACCAACCCATACTCGATGTTGCCGAGAGTCGTGTAGTAGGTGCCGAAGCATTATTACGCTGGAACCACCCGGAAGAAGGCCTGATCAGTCCTGCCGAATTCGTACCGGTGGCCGAGAAAACGGGCCTGATGCCACAGATAGGCGCGCTGGTTATCGACGACGCCTGTCGCCAGCTGCATAACTGGCTGGCAGCCGGTGTCGGTCATATCCGTGTTGCCGTCAATCTGTCGCTGGCTCAGCTCCAGCACGATGACGTCGTCGACGTCGTTGGCGCCGCCATCAGCAAATGGAAAATTCCGGCGACGCTGCTCGAACTTGAGCTGAGCGAACGTGGTGTCGTCGGTCGCGATGCCGAAGTGCTGCGCCAGCTACACATGCTGAAGTCACTCGGTGTCCGCCTGGCCATCGATGATTTCGGTACCGGTGATGCGTCAATTGCCTACCTGAAAGACCTGCCCATCGATGCACTGAAAATCGACCGCTCCTATGTCAGCGAATCGGGTGTCAGCGAACGTGATGCCACTATCGCTGCTGGCATGGCGGCGCTGGCACGACGCCTCGGTCTGACCGTGATCGCCGAAGGTGTCGAATCGGCTGCGCAACTGGCGTTGCTGCGGGACTGGGGTTGTCACCAGTACCAGGGTTTCTATTTCTCGCCGTCGGTCGCGGCCAATCGTTTCCTGCCACTGGCCGAACGGGCCAACCAGCGCCTGACGGCTGCCGAGGGTCATGTTGCCGACCTGTTCTAGAATCGTGGCGCTGGCACTGGTTGCGGCTCTGCTGCTGATGGCAGGCCTGCCGCTGGATGTCTATGCGCAAAATGCCGATGTCATAGCGACGTCGACTGAACGCCACGACTGGCGCTGGTTTGCCGGCTACGTTTTGCTGGCGTTGATACTTGCGGGTGGCGTCTGGTGGGTACAGCAACGCAAGGTCGAACTGGAAGCCGATTACAGCCGTCGCCTCGAGGCCGAAGTGCGGCGTCGCACCCAGGAGCTGAATGATCGCAACGAGGCACTGGCACGGGCCAATGAACGGCTACTCGACGCCAGCCTGACCGATCCGTTGACCGGCTTGCGCAATCGACGCTTTCTGTTTGAAGAAGTGACTCGTCATGTGGAGCTGATCAAGCGCTGGCAGGACGATCATGGCAACGAGCAGGGACCTTTCAACCTGTTCCTGATGATCGTCGATCTGGATCATTTCAAATCGGTTAACGACAGCTGTGGGCACCCCGCCGGTGACCAGATGTTATTGCAGGTTCGCGATGTACTGTTGCGCTCGGTGCGCAGCTCGGATTTTGTCGTGCGCTGGGGTGGAGACGAGTTTGTCGTCGTCAGCCGCAATGCCCGTCCCGAACAGGTCGAGTCGCTGGCCGAACGTATCCGCAGCGAAATCTCACGCGAAGTATTCCGTCTCGACGATGCACACGTGGTGCGGTCGTCGTGTTCTATCGGCTTTGCCGGTTACCCGTTCATCGAATCTGATCCGGACAAGTTTGGCTGGGAACAGGTGTTGGGCCTGGCCGACAGCGCGCTCTACCTGGCCAAGGAGCAGCGCGATTGCTGGGTCGGTTATCTCGGCAGCGATGGGCCGGTGCGCAGCGAGTCGCTGTTCAACACTGTCCGCAAAGACCCGTTGACCGCCGAAGACCTGGGCGACATCGCCATCCGCGCCTCGGTCCCGCTACGCTTCCGCGAAGACGTCGGTTAACCGCCACCCCGCTGCACGGCCGCGGGGTGGCGAATAGTCAGATCGCCGGCGCCCCGCCCTTAGTCCGGAGTCCATTGCGGTAATCGCCCTGGCGTCCACGGGGCGAAGCTGGCATCGGCCTCGTTTTCGAAGGCGACCAGTTGGTCCTGGAACTGGCGTAGCTGGTTGAGGACATCGCCGAACGAACCCGCGGCGAGTTGGTAGGCACGACGGTGAGTTTCGGTCACCGGTTGTTGTGATTCCCAGTGTCCGAAAACGATTGAATCGACACGGTCTTCGATACTCCACGGTGCCGTCGCTGCTCGCGATCGTCGGGTGCTGTCGCCACGCAACGCGACGTTGATGTCGGCGAGCTGTTCTTCGAGCGCTCGTAGCTGGCTGAAAGTCGCGGGTTTCGCTGCCGGTGTTGCCACCAGCGCCTGTTCCAGGTGATCGATGCGGCTCTGCATTTCTTCACCGGCGCGAATCGCACCGGAGACCGCGCGCTGCAGTCGTGCAGTCTTAACCTGGAAGCGTTGCAGGGCGCCGCGGTCGGCCGTGACTACACCCTGGTCCAGCGGTTTAACCGTGAACTGTACGGGCTTGGCAATTTGTGTCCAGGTGCCGTCGACCACTTTTGTCAGTGTTGCTGTGTATTGCCCAAGCAAAGTCAGCGGGCCGACTGGATCTGAGGCCCACGGCGGACGAAAACCGGCGTCGCCGAGCTGAATCGGATCGGGCGCGGGCAGACGCAGGTCCCAGGCAACGCGATGCAGGCCCTTGTCGGTGGGTCCACTGACACGACGTACGGTATTACCATCGCTGTCTTCGATCACAATATAAATGGCAGGCGGCTGTTCGCGATCTTCCGCGCGTAGCTCGTCCCACGATGGATACGGGTTGTCACCTCCGTCTTTCTGGACTTCCTGTTCTTTTTCGCGTCGCTGCTTCTTGCGTGACTTGATGCCATCACGCAGGTGATAGGTAAATACAGCGCCAAAGGGTGGGTTCGATGCGGTATAGAAACTCGCACCCTGCGAACCCTTCTCGCGACTGCCCCACTTATCGCCTTCGATATAGAGCCAGGCATCACGAGCACCAAACAACGTTGCTTCCGCCTCGGACAAATCCGCTGTGGCGGTGCGCAGCGGTGTGTAGTCGTCGAGTATCCATATCCCGCGCCCGAAGGTGGCGATGACCAGGTCCTGTTCACGGCGCTGGATTTCCAGGTCGCGTACCGCGATGGTCGGGAATCCGCCCTTCAGCCGCATCCAGTTACGACCGCCGTCCTGGGTGAAGAACACGCCGAACTCGGTACCGGCGAACAACAGGTTCGGGTCCACATGATCTTCGACGATGGTGTGCACCGTGCCGCGCTCGGGCAGGTTGCCACTGATCGAATCCCAGGAGCGGCCGAGATTCGAAGTGCGATAAACGAGTGGGCGGAAATCGCCGCGCTTGTGGTTGTCGAACACGGCATAGGCGCGGCGGGTGTCGAACTGCGAGGCGACGATGTCTTCGACCAGTGTCTGTTCGGGCACACCGCCGGGGCGACGTACACGCTGCCAGCTGTCGCCGCCGTTGGTCGTGACATGGATCAGGCCATCGTCACTGCCCGTCCACAGGATGTTGGCGTCACCGGGGCTTTCGGCCAGGGAGATCAGGCTGCCATATAACGACGTCGAGCGGTTCTTGGAAATGGTGTCGACACCCCAGACACGTCCCATGACCTCAAGCTGGTTACGATCGAGGTCGAGTGTCAGGTCGCCGCTGATCGGCTTCCAGCTATTGCCGCGGTCGTCACTGCGAAATACTTTTTCCGCCGCGTAATAAAGCCTTGCCGGGTCTGCATGGCTGATTATCAATGGCGAGTTCCAGTTCCAGCGCAACTGGTCTTCGTCGGCATCGGGTTGCGGTGTAATGAACACACGCTCGCCGGTGCGCCGGTCGTAACGCGCGAGATTGCCGTACTGGTATTGCGAATAAACGATGTTGTGATCATCGGGATCGATCTGGGGTTTGAAACCATCGCCACCCAGGGTCAGCAGCCAGTCGGAGTTGGTTATGCCATGCACATTGGTCGTGCGTGACGGCGCACCCAGCGTATTGTTGTCCTGCGTACCGCCGTAGACGTGGTAGAACGGCTCGGCGTTGTCCGGCGTGGCCCGATAAAACTGGGTGATTGGCAGGTTCCGCATATGACGCCAGGTCTGGCCACGATCCCAGCTCTCGTAAATACCGCCATCACCGCCGATGATCAGGTGCGCGGTGTCGGCCGGATCAATCCACAATGCGTGATCGTCGACATGGCGATGCTCGATACTGAGCATAGGCCAGGTCTTGCCACCGTCCTCGGACAGCCGCGCGAAGGTATCCAGCGAGTAGACCCGATCGGGGTTTTCCGGATCGACAACCAGCTCGTTGTAATACTGCGGGCTCGACGCCATGTAATCGCTGCGCTTTTCCCAGCTCTCACCAAAATCAGTCGAGCGATAAACACCCTGGTGCTCGGGGTCTGCCTCGACGATGGCGTAAACAATATCGGGCTCCGATGGCGCCAGTGCCAGCCCGATGCGACCCTTGTCACCGGCGGGCAGCCCGGCAGTGATCTCGCGCCAGGTCTCACCACCGTCGGTGCTCTTGTGTATGCCACTGCCCGGCCCACCATTGATTAGTGTCCAGGTGTGACGCCGGCGCTGATAGCTCGAGGCCAGCAATCGATCAGGATGCCCAGGGTGGATCAGCAGCTCGTTGACCCCGGTATGCTCGTCGATCTCGAGGATGCGCTCCCAGCTCTCACCGCCGTCAGTGGTGCGATACAGGCCACGATCGCCACCGTCGTTCCACAACGGCCCCTGTGCGGCAACGTAAACGGTGTTGCTGTCTTCGGGATGAAAACGGATCTGGCCAATGTGCTCGGAGTCCTCCAGGCCCATGTTCTTCCAGCTGCGACCGCCATCGACCGACTTGTAGACACCGTCTCCGTAAGCCACGCTGCGCTGACTATTGTTTTCGCCGGTACCGACCCATACTGTTAAAGGATCGGTCGGATCGAGCTCGACTACACCAATCGAATACGAACCCTCGTTGTCGAACACCGGTTTCCAGGTCGTGCCATTGTCTGTGGTGTGCCACAGTCCGCCCGAGGCCGTCGCGGCGAAGTATTCCTGCCAGCGCTCGGGGTGCATGGCGAAGTCAGTGATTCGACCCGAGGTAATGGCTGGTCCCAGTTCACGCAGCTTAAGGCCCGCCCAGGCTTTGCCCGGATCGTCCTTGTCGTCAACGGCGGCAGCGTAAGCAGTCGGGCAGGCGCACACCAGCACCAGCAATAGCAGGCGAATCAGCTTCATGAAGGACCCCACAGACTTTGTAAGATTGTTGAGACCGACAAGATTAGTCGGTGGCAGCCTGATCGGCAAACCGGGTGCCGCAGCACAACATTGTGGTTTACAGTGTGCGCCCCGCCGTTGCCCCGTGAACCGATGACCGATTGCATCGCCATCCATGGCGCCCGCCAGAACAACCTGCGCAATATCGACCTGGAGTTGCCCCTGGGACAGATGATCGTGGTCACCGGTGTCAGTGGCTCGGGCAAGTCATCGCTGGCTTTTGACACGGTATTCGCCGAGGGCCAGCGCCGCTATGTAGAAACATTCTCGCCTTATGCCCGGCAGTTCCTCGACCGCATGGACAAGCCACAGGTCGATCGCATCGATGGCATTCCACCGGCGATCGCCATCGACCAGACCAATCCCGTGCGTACCTCGCGCTCGACCGTCGGCACGATGACCGAGCTCAACGATCACCTGAAGCTGCTCTACGCGCGCTGTGCCACGTTGTACTGCCCCGGCTGCGGGGTGCCGATCCGGGAAGACTCGGCTGACAGCATCGCCACGCAGCTGCTCAGCGATCCGCCCGGCGAACGCATCATGGTGGTGTTCCCGGTAACGGTGCCCGACAACTTCGAGCGTGACGAGATCGAACAGCTGCTGGCAGCGCAGGGTTACACCCGTATACACAAGCGTAGCAAGAAGAAGCTCGAGGTGGTCGCCGACCGGCTGCGGCTGGCCGCTGACAATCGCGCGCGACTGACGGAAGCGCTTGAAGCAGCCCTGCGTCATGGCAACGGCCACGTGCTGGTCTATCCGCTCGATGAGCAACGCCGGGCGGGCAA
>JABDKV010000041.1 GCA_013002045.1 Gammaproteobacteria bacterium | reverse complement strand
ACGTCGTCGCCAGTGGCTTCTCCACGGACGATCTCGAGCAGCCGCATGATGTTGGCCGGGCTGAAGAAATGCAGCCCGATGACATCGTGCGGACGCTTGGTCGCCGCTGCGATTCGATCGATACTCAAGGTCGAGGTATTGGTGGCAAGGATGGCGCCGTCCTTACAGATTCGGTCGAGCTCACCAAACACCGCTTCCTTGACTGCCATCGATTCGAATACCGCTTCAATAACGAGGTCGCATTCGGACAGGTGTTCGAGCCCGGTTCCGGTCTCGAGATGTTCTCGCGCGCCAGCGGCCGCTTCTGCGCTGATACGTCCTTTCCTGACCTGGGCACTGAGTAACTTGTCGATGGTGTCGCGTCCCCGAGCCAGCCCCTCGTCGTTATTATCGGTCAGGATGACGTCGATACCGCGGCTGATACAGGCCAGCGCGATGCCGGCGCCCATGGTGCCGGCGCCGATGACGCCGACCGACTGAATTGTCCGGGTCGGTGTGCTGCGATCGATACCGGGGACCTTGGCGCAGGCGCGCTCGGCAAAGAACAAGTGGCGCATTGCGGCCGACTCCGTTGACGCCATTGCTTCAGTGAAGCGTTCGCGTTCGCGCTTGAGCCCGTCGTCGAACGGCAGCTCTGTTGCGGCGCGCACGGCATCGATGATGCGCCCCGGGGATTCGAATCCGCGATAGCGCTTGCCCAGATTGCGGGCGTAATCGTCGAAGAAATCATCAGCCACGGCGGGAGCGGTCTGCTGGCTGGCACGGCGCAATGGTGCATTGTCTGCCAGTTGCTCACGAGCATAGGCAATGGCCGCCTGGTCGAGAGACTGCTGTTTGACCAGTCGGTCAACGATACCGAGCTCCTGCGCCCTCGGTGCGGCAACCGGCTTGCCGCTGATCATCATGTCGAGCGCGGCTTCGGCGCCGATGAGTCGTGGCAGTCGTTGTGTACCACCGGCACCGGGCAACAAACCCAGTTGCGACTCTGGCAATCCGACCCGCGCGTCGACATCGGCGATGCGGTAATGACAACTGAGTGCGGTTTCCAGGCCTCCGCCCAGAGCGGTGCCGTGAATCGCCGCAACTGACAGTTTTGGAAAGGCGTCCAGTTTGTTGAGCAATTCCGGCAGCCACGGGTCTTCGGGCGGCTTGCCAAACTCGCGGATATCGGCGCCGGCGATAAATGTGCGACCGGCGCAACGCAATACGATGGCATCGATGCTGTCATCGGCAGCTGCTTCGTCGAGGCATCGCCAGATGCCCTCGCGCACCGCGTGTGACAGGGCGTTGACCGGTGGATTGTCTACCGTGATCAGGCCTATTTCGCCATCGCGATGCAGGCTGACCGGGGTGTTAATCGTGTTGTCGGACATGATTCTCGCTCGTCAGATACTGCGGCCGCCATCGACAGCGATGACCTGGCCGGTGATATAGGTGGCGTCACGCAGCAGGAACAGCACCGTCTTTGCCACATCGATGGGATCACCGGCCCGCTGCAGGGCAGTTGCGGCAATGATTTGCTGTTTCGTCTGCTCGACACCGTCGGTTTCCGGCCACAATATCGGGCCGGGGGCGACGCCATTGACCCGGACTTCGGGTCCGAGTTCGCGGGCCAGGGCGCGCGTAAGCATATCAAGTCCGGCCTTGGCTGTGCTGTAAACCGGAAATCCGGCTAACGGCCGCCAGCCATGAATGTCGACCAGGTTGACGATCGCGCCCTCGCTGGCACGCAGCGCCGCAGCCGCAGCCTGCGACAGGAATGTGGGCGCGCGCAGATTGGTGCCGACCAGGTCGTCCCATGCGGACTCGGTAATTTCACCCAGCGGGGTTGGATAAAATGTCGACGCATTATTGATCAGGCCATCGAGCCTGCCGTACTGGTCGGTTATCGACTCGATCAGCGGTGCGAGCGTGGCATTGTCCCGCAGGTCAGCCTGGCGCACATCGGCGGACCCGGGCCGTCGTGCTGCCAGTTCGCGCGCCAGAGCCACCGCATCGTCATGCGAGCGGTGGTAATGAATAACCACCGTCATGCCGGCCGCATGCAGATGCCCGCTGATGGCGGCACCGATACGTCGGGCGCCACCGGTCACTAATACGACTTCGCTACTCATCTCGCACCCACTCCTGCCTTTGGTTTATGCTGCGGCGCCTGAGGCGGGCCCATTTTGCAGCAGGAGTAGGAACATCGTCGACCACGACTGGCCCCGGCCCGAACCTGCCGCGCGCGAGCACAGCGAGAAACTGATCGCCCACGTGGTCGATGTGATCGACGCCGACGGCGGCTGGATTGGCTTCGATCGCTACATGCACGAAGTACTCTACGCCCCGGGGCTGGGCTATTACACCGCGGGGGCCGTCAAGCTGGGTGATGACGGTGATTTCACCACGGCGCCGGAGCTGTCACCTCTATATTCGCGCACGCTGGCGTCGCAGTGCGCACAGATCCTGCTGGCCACCGGTGGCGACACCATCGTCGAGCCCGGCGCCGGTTCCGGTGTCATGGCCGCACATATACTGGCTTCGCTGGCAGAGATCGATGCCGCGCCTCATAAGTACCTGATTGTCGAACCGTCTCCCGACTTGCAACAACGCCAGCAACAAACCATTGCCTCGCTGGCGCCGGAGCAACTGGATTGTGTGCAATGGTGCGATCGCCCGCCGCAGTCCGTCTCCGGTTTACTGGTTGCCAACGAGGTGCTGGACGCACTGCCATTCGAGCGCTTCGTCGTGACCGAAAACGGCGTCAAGAGTCTCGGGGTCACCTGGGATGGCGAGCGCTTCGTCGAGCAGGCAGTTGCGCCGGATGCTGTGCTGGATAAAGGAATCGAAGCGATCGAGTCTGCTATCGGGAAACCATTGCCTGTTGGCTATCGCTCGGAATGGCGACGTGGCCTGTACGAATTTGCCAGCGACTGGAGCAAGCGCCTGCACCACGGCGTGCTGTTGTGGATCGATTACGGTTGCAGTCGGCGCGAACTTTACGCAGCGGCCCGCAATGAGGGCACAATGCTTTGTCATTACCGGCATCGCGCCCACGACGATCCTTTTGTTTACCCCGGATTGCAGGACATTACCGCCTGGGTCGATTTCACCACCATTGCCGAAGCGGCCGTCGACAACGGTTGTCGTGTCGGCGGTTATACGACGCAGGCGCATTTCCTGATCGGATGTGGACTCGAGCAGCAGTTCAATCAAATGCGCAGCCGGGTCGATGAGCAAGCCGCCGCAAGTATGGGAAAAGCCGTGCAGCGTCTGCTGATGCCCGGTGAGATGGGTGAGAACTTCCGGGTCATTGCCATTGAAAAAGATCTGCATACTGACCTGATTGGTTTTCGCCTGCGCGACATGGCTGCGTCGCTATGATGGAGATCGTCCAGGCCATCCTGTTAGCGCTGGTTCAGGGGCTGACCGAGTTCCTGCCTATTTCAAGCTCGGCGCACCTGATCCTGGTGCCCCGACTGCTGGGATGGTCCGACCAGGGCCTGGCTTTCGATGTCGCCGTTCACATGGGCACCCTGATCGCCGTCGTCTGGTATTTCCGCAGTGACCTGCGGGATATCACGCGCAGCTGGTTGCGCTCGCTGGTAACACGCCAGCCCGACACTAATGCCAGGCTTGGCTGGGCGGTCGTGTTCGGGACCATCCCGGCGGGCCTCGCGGGCGTGGCTTTTAATGGCTTTATTGAAACGAGCCTGCGAAGTCCGCTGGTCATCGCCGCGACCACGGCCGGATTTGGGATACTGCTGTGGCTGGCCGATCGTCTCGGTAAACGGGTGCGCGACGAGCACACCCTGGACTGGCGTGACGTGCTGGTGATCGGGTTGGCCCAGGCACTGGCGTTAGTTCCGGGCACCTCGCGATCGGGTATCACGATGACCGCAGGGATGTTGCTGGGATTGACCCGTAGCGGCGCGGCGCGTTTCTCATTTCTGTTGTCAATCCCGATCATCGTATTGGCATCGGGACTCAAGCTGCTCGAGTTGCTGACCGCAGAGGCTGCGGTGGACTGGGTCGTGATTGCGGTTGGTCTGGTGGTCGCGGCCCTCAGCGCCTACTTTTGTATTGCGCTGTTCCTGCGATTTCTTGAGCGTACCGGCATGGCGCCGTTTGCTATATACCGACTCATTCTCGCGGCGATACTGATCGCTGTATTCGCCTGATAGCTACGGCTCATTGACCACAATGGCGCCCGGTGGTGGTCCGTCACCGACGCGCCTGCTACCTCGCGTCGCGGCCCAGCTGACAACGACATAGCGCTCTCCGGTCGATGTAGGCAGCGCAGCGTGCACATAGCGATGATCGGCTGGAAACGCCACCAGCATGCCCGCCTTCGGTTGCAGTCGTAGTCCGAAGTTGGGGAAGTCGAGCTGGCCACCGGTGAAATCGTCATTCAGATAGATCAGCAGACTCAGGTCCCGGTCGACGCGCTTTTCCCAGGCTTGCTGTTCGGTGTTCCAGTTCTCTGCGTCAGCGTGGGTCTTGTACAAGCCACCAGGCCGGTAGCGCAATATTTCCGGTTGCTCGAACCATTCGATGGTGGCATCAAAATGACGGCCTGCAATATTGCGGAATACATTGCTGACCAGCTCAACCACCGGGCGCTGCAGGCGCCCGGGGGCAATGTAGTCGGTGATCCGGGCGTGGGAAGGTGTAACGGCGCGTGCATCGGCACCATTTGCCTGAACCGTCGAGGCCTGCGCCGGCTGAGTCGCAGCAAACTCGACTATTTTCTGGCAGTCAGCGGGTGACAGCAGGTTCTCGACTACCAGCAATCCCGGTGGCAGGACCCCCAGCTGTTGGTAGTTGCCCGGTGGGACATCGTCGAGCACCCGCTGCGCCGCTGGCGTAGTGAGCCCGCCGTCGTAATAGCCCTGTGGGTTAAAACGGCTCACCGAAGCGCCTCACGAATCGCGCCCACCCGGGCCTGGTGCAGGCGCGCACCAATAGCGGCACCGTCGAGGCCGGTGATATCGAGGTCGGCGACGCTGACGCCGCTGGCTGCGTCCAGCGCTTGTCTTAGCCGGTCGGCCTGTTCGTAGGTACGGTCTTCGAGACCGGTGCGTCCGCGGGCGTCAGCCTCGCAGGCCAGCAGGAACGAATGGAAACGTTGCGGTCGGCGCAGCGCATCGGTCTCTTCGAGCAGGCGTAATATTTTCGACGGGCGCATCTCCAGTGCACGATGACAGCGGCCGTGATGCAAGGCGACTATTCGGGCAAGGTCGCGATAGTCATTGGGAACCCGTAATCGATCGCAAAGTTGTTCGAGCAATTGCGCGCTGCGTAGTTCGTGACCACGATGACTGGGCCATTCCGCCTGCGGCGTCGAGCCTTTGCCGAGATCGTGGGTCAATGCGGCAAAGCGCACCATCGGGTCCTCGCTAAGCCGGGCCACCATGCGCATGACCAGTAGCATGTGCACACCGGTATCGATCTCCGGGTGCCATTGTTCGGGTTGCGGCACGCCAAACAACGCATCGAGTTCGGGAAACACGCTGCGCAAGGCACCACATCCGCGCAGCACGTCGATGTAGACATCGGGTCGCGAAGTCAGCAGCGCTTTGCGGGTTTCCTGCCACACTCGTTCCGGCACCAGCGCGTCCATTTCGCCACTGGCAACCATCTCCCGCATCAGTTCCATCGTCCCGTCAGCGACGCGAAAGCCAAGATGAGCGAAGCGGGCCGCGAAACGAGCTACACGCAAAACACGTACCGGGTCCTCGACGAAGGCGCTGGAGACATGCCGCAACAAGCGCTTGTCGATATCGCTACGGCCATTGAAGGGGTCGACCAGGTTGCCGTCGGTGTCTTCGGCGATAGCATTGATAGTCAGGTCGCGACGTTCCAGATCCTGCTTCAGCGTGACAGTCGGCGAGGCATCGATTTCAAAACCGTGGTAACCGGGTGCGGTCTTGCGTTCGGTTCGGGCCAGCGCGTACTCATCTTGCGTCTCGGGGTGCAAGAACACCGGGAAGTCCTTGCCGACGCGGCGGTAGCCACGTTGCAGCAACTCCTGCTCGGTAGCGCCGACGACCACCCAATCGGTGTCGCCGGTCGGTTCCCCCAGCAATTTGTCGCGGATCACACCACCCACGCGGTACATTTTCATATTGGGATTCTATCAACGGAAACCTTGTCCTATCGTGATATCGTGAAAAGTATGCCCCTTCGAATGTTGTTGCTGATGCTGGCGCTGGTTGTCGTGCTGGTTGGCTGCAGCCAGTTTGGCTATTACCTGCAGTCGGCCCGCGGCCAGCTCGATATCCTGGCGAAACGTGAACGTATCGACGAACTGGTTGCTGCACCGGACACCGACCCCGAATTGCGCGACCGGCTGCGCTCGGTCGCGGCGATGCGCGAGTTTGCCAGTCGCGAGCTCGGTCTGCCTGACAATGACAGCTATCGCAGCTACGTCGATCTCGGTCGTCCTTACGTTGTCTGGAATGTGTTCGCCGCACCGGAATTTTCGGTGCAACCGCGTACCTGGTGTTTTCCCCTCGTCGGTTGCATTTCCTATCGTGGCTACTTCCGCGAGCAGCGCGCGCAGAATTACGCGGCCAGGCTGCGTGAGCAGGGTGACGATGTCTACGTGGCCGGCATCGTGGCCTACAGCACACTCGGGCACTTTTCCGACCCGGTATTGAATTCGATGCTACGAGGTGACGACCTGTACCTGGCCGGGGTGCTGTTCCACGAACTCGCGCACCAGGTGATCTACATTCGCGATGCAACCGAGTTCAACGAGGCCTTTGCGTCGCTGGTAGAAGAGGTTGGGGTACAGCGTTGGCTTGCAGCGCAGGGCGACACTGACTCGTGGCTGCGCTGGCAGCAGCGGCAGCAACGTCGAGCGGAGTTTACCGCTTTGGTTACGGCCACCCGCGAGCGACTGCAAACCTTATACACGGACACGCTCGACGTAGAGCGTCGGCGGCAACGCAAGTATCAGATCATTAGCGCATTGCGCGATGCTCACGAGCAACTGCGGGCCGAGATTGGTGAAGATACCGGCTATGAAACCTGGTTCGCCGGCCCGCTGAACAACGCACAGCTGTCCTCGGTGGCGACCTACAGGCGGCTGGTGCCGGCATTTCGCGCCTTACTTGCAGAGACGGGTAATGATCTCGACGCTTTTTACGCCGAGGTCACCCGAATTGGTGAGCTACCTGAAGAACAACGCATAGCCACGATGGAACAGTGGCTGCAGACAGCGCAGTCAGGGCTGGCCGTGGCGACTGCGGTAAGTATCGAGCCGGCCACGCCATGAGTCATGACGCAGCATGCGAGGTATCAGGGCGCGGCTCGAATGTGGCTGTAGTCCGAGGCGTTCGAAACCGTTCTTGTCGCAGATACTGTTAACAGCCAGTGACTGGAAATTGTCGGTCGAGAACGGTTTGGTCGGAACGAAGTCCATGAAGAATGCCTGGATCCGCGCGATGCCATCGGGCACGGCTACGACGCGACGCCGGACTCCCATTGATTTAGCGATCAACTCAATCAGTTCGCGCAGCGAATAAACATCGGGCCCGCAGAGCTGGTACACCTTGCCGTAGGTTTCCGGGTCATCGAGGGCGGTGACGAAGGCGTCGACTACATCGCCGACATAGACAGGCTGGAAACGCGAGTTGGCGCGCGGCAACGGGAATATCGGGCTGGGCAAGCGCAACAGCCCGGCGAAGCGATTAACGAAAGTGTCATCGGGCCCGAACACCACCGACGGCTGGAACGCAGTGACATTCATCCCCTGCGCGCGACGCACCAGCACCTCGGCTTTGCCCTTGCTGCGCAGGTAATGACTGGGTCCGTTGTCCGCATCGGCCTTGAGTGCGCTCATGTGCAACAACCGGCTGACACCGGTCTGCTGGCAGGCGGCCACGACTTTGCCGGCCAGCTCGACATGCGCGCGTTCGAAACCACTGCCGTCACGGCCGCTCTCGTTGAGTATGCCGACGAGATTGACCACGGCATCGCACCCATCGATGTGGCGGGCCAGGAAGTTGGCGTCGTAAACATTGCCAGAGAGCAATCGCACTGTTGGCAACACCGACAATTCCTTGTGGCGGGCAGCGCTGCGGGTCAGCAGGCGCACACGCCAGCCGTCGTTGGCGAGCCGGGTAGTCAGGTGGCCGCCGATAAAGCCGGTGCCGCCGAGCAGGCAGATTCTGCGTGTCACGGTGTGATTCCGTTGGTAATGAAGCGGCGGATTATAGCGCGCCAGCTCTAGTTGTTGCTGGTGGGCACCGGTGGCATGACAGCAGCCAGTCGGCGGGTTTCGCCGGTCAGTCGCCAGTGGAAGATGACATCGGCCGCCAGCACCCGCTGCAGGTAGCCCCGGGTCTCGCGGAAAGGCACTGTCTCGACCCAGATGTCGGCCGGCAGCGCCTCGCTATCGGGGAGCCAGCGGGCGACCCGGTGTGGTCCGGCGTTATAGGCGGCCGTGGCCAGTACCTGGTGATCGTCAAACCGGGCCAGCATCTTGTCCAGGTAAAACGTCCCCAGCGCGATGTTTTGCTGCGGGTCGAGCAGCGTCGGTCGGCCACGATAGCGGATCTGCGCCTGGCGTGCGGTAATGCGGCCGGTTTCAGGCATTAGCTGCATGACACCGAGGGCACCGGCGCTCGACTTCACATCAGGCATAAACAACGATTCGCTGCGCGCGATACCAAAGGCCCAGGTAGCTGGCAGGTCGAGTTCCGAGGTGTGTTGTTCGAAAGTTTCGCGGAAAGCGATCGGGTAGCGCAGTGCCAGGTCGTCGCGTAAACCGGCCCGTGATGCGGTGGCTATCGCTACCGAGTGCCAGCCCCAGCGGTTGGCCAGGATAGCTGACTGCGCCTGCTCGGGGCGCGGCAGTGTCTTCACGTGGCGGTCCCACTCCGAGCGGCCACGCCCGTTCAGATCGACAAAGAACATCTCGCGTGCACGGACGACACCCTGCTGGTTTTCCAGCCGGCTAAGGACTGCATCGTCGGCGACGGCAGGCACATGGTTGTAGGCATAGTCGGCCTCTATGCGGTCGGCCGCGAGAAAGTTATAGAAACCGCGCCGTTGCGCCAGCTTGCCATAGATAATGCGGGCATCGGTCGCAGCGCCCTGCGCCTCGAGTGCCCGCGCACGCCAGTATTGCCACTGGTCTTTGTTGCGCCCGTCGCTCGACATCAGGTCGATAACCCGTACGACATCATCCCAGGCCTGCTGCCGCAGTGCCGAGCGCACACCCCAGGCCAGCAACTTGTCGTCGATCGCGCGCCGGTCGACGGCCAGAATGCGTTCGATCGCATCCTCTTCGTAGTCCTGGGCAGCGGCATAGGCCAGCTCGCGCTGCACCCGTCGGCTTTCTTCGTCGCTGAAACTCAAGCGAGACGAGTAGCGACGCCAGTATTGTTCGGCGGCATCGGCATCGCGTCGCGCGACCCGGCTCACGCCATAGAGCACGAGCTCACGGTCACGCTCGGTATCGGCGAACTGCTGGCTTTGCTCAAGCAGTTGTTGCGGTCGGTGCCGCATACGACGCCAGCGTTGCACCTGCTCTTGCTCGCTCGCATCGAGTGGGCGCGCCAACCAGGCGGCCAGCGAGAACTGCCGTTGCGCCAGCGCCAGTTCAATCCGTTCGCGGCGTTGTTCGGCGGTGATTTTTCCCTGTTGTTCGAGCCAGTCGAAAACCGGATCGCACTCCTCCGGGCGGCTGCGACCATGCAGCCAGAATGCGAGCGCGTCATCGGCCAGTCCGGCATCGGCACTGGTGCGCAGTCGCGCCTGCAATGCGTAGCAGAGAAATTGCTGATCGGTTGTTTCACTGTAATTTGCCTGGTACTGCGCCAGGTAGTCCTGCCACTGCGCCCGTCGCGCCAGCGAGCGGGTCCAGCGATAACGCAGGCTGTTAGCCAGCGATCCGGGGTCGCTGGTGGACAGAAAGCGGTTTATCTCGTCATCGGCGACCTTACCGACCTGGGTTCGCAGCCAGGCAGCCTGCAGGTCGGGATACAGCGGATAGTCGGCCAGCAGTGTTTCATTGCGTTGCAATGGCTGCCGATCGCCGGCAGTGACGGCGGGCCAGACATCACGGAAGGCCTGGCGCTGCTGCTCGAGTCGGGCCGGCCAGTTGGCCTCAGCGATTGCCCCCAGCACCGGAGCAAGCACGATAAGCGTTATAAAAATTCTTTTCATTACATTAGCTTACCGCTTATTCTGCAGAGCGCAAGTTCAAATCACACATTTCAGTTGGTGGTGCAATCACATTATGTTAACCTAAGGCTACTCTCCCTGGTCGTCCGGTCCCCCTCGGCCGGGCGACATTTTTTTTACAGGGAGTCAAAAAAGCCTCCAACCCGTTGCCGGGTGGAGGCTTTTTGCGCAATTGCGGGTCTCCTCAGAGGATCAGTAATAGCTGGGTGCGACCGCGACGAATGGTCAGTACGATCGAGTCAGCCTCTGCGATAGCCTCATTGAACTCGCCCAGGTTCGACACCTGCGAGCGGTTGACCTTGGTAATGATGTCGCCAGTGCGTACACCCCGGCGCTGGGCCGGGCTGCCTTGCTCGACAGACGCGACCAGCACACCTTCAATTCCGCGATACTCGGGTTCGTCTGCGGGCAACTCGGTGATGTCCGCTCCTTGCAGGCTGCCGGGTAATTCGGCCCGGGCCAGCTGTTGCTGCTGTGCACCCAGCGTTGCATCGAGGCGACGCCGCTTACCATCGCGAATGATCTCCAGGCGGACTTTTTCGCCGACCTGCATCAGGCCAATTGAGTTGCGTAACTCGGAGGCGTCGTCGATGGCTTCGCCATTGAGACTGATGACAACGTCACCGGCTTCGATACCGGCTTCGTCGGCAGCCGACCCCGGTCGCACTGTGGATACCAGCGCGCCGTTCTGGGTTTCCAGTCCGTAAGCTTCGGCCAGTGCCGGGGTCACAGAGTAAACATCGACGCCGAGCAGGCCACGACGGACCTCACCAAACTCGATGATCTGATCCATGATGGTCCGCGCCATATTGATCGGGATAGCAAAACCGATACCCAGATTGCCGCCACTGTTGGAGATAATCGCCGAGTTAATACCGACCAGTTCGCCACGCAGGTTGATCAGCGCACCACCGGAATTACCGGGGTTGATCGGCGCATCGGTCTGGATGAAATCCTCGTAGGCGTCGCGATTGAGTCCGGAGCGACCCAGGGCCGAGACGATTCCGGAGGTAACCGTATTCGAGAAACCAAACGGGTTACCAATGGCGACGACAAAATCGCCTACCAGCAGCTCGTCGGAATCGCCCAGCGGAATCTGCTTGAGTTCGGCGGGTTCGACCTTGATCAGGGCGATGTCCGAACCGGGATCGCTACCAATGACTTCGGCATCGAGTGTGCGGTCATCGAGCAGCGTTACCTCGATTTCTTCGGCATTGTCGACGACATGGGCGTTGGTCAGGATATAGCCCTTGGCCGCGTCGATGATTACGCCGGAGCCGGCGCTCTGGAACTGGCGTCGCATGGGCTGCTCGGGTACGTCGAAGAAACGACGGAAGAACGGGTCATCGAAAAACGGGTTGCGTGCGACTTCGACGCTGCCGCGGATCGCGATGTTAACCACCGAGGGCGAAACCTCGCTGATCATCGGCGCCAGGGTCGGAACCTCGCCACTGACGGCTTCCAGTGGCAACGCGGCGCGGGGCGAAGTCCATGCGGCCAACATCACGACTGCCGCAGTCAGAACTCGTCCGGTCATGCAAGTATCTCCAGGTCAATAAGGGGGGCGTATGGTACCAGCATCACCCGACCGGCTGGCCGGTTTTGCGCGGTGAATATGTGTAGAAAATGACAGCGTCATCGCGCCGGGGTTCCGCCACGATGACGCACTTTCACATTTCGCTCAGCTGACGTTGACGTCAATGCGACGTCGCTGCACCTGCGGCTGCTTGGGGATATCGATTTCCAGCACCCCGTTGTTGCTGCGAGCACTGATGTTATCGGCATCGACACCGTCGGGCAGGGCAAAGCGGCGGAAGAAACGACCACTGACACGCTCGACACGACGCAGACCGTCGGTGTCGTCTCGCTTGTGCACTTCGCGGCTGCCACGCAGGCTCAGCGCACCGTCTTCCATCGTGATTTCGATCTCCTGCGGATCCACACCCGGCAGGTCGGCCTCGACGACGAAACGCTCATTTTCCTCGCGGATGTCCACCGCGGGCAGCCAGTCACCGACCGAATCACGATCGTGACGGAACAGGCGGTCGATTTCGCTGTGTAGCTGGCGGGCGGCGGGCCAGTTGTCCTGTCGCAATAAATTCATGGCTAACTCCTGTGAGAAACAACAGACTGATGGTCGCTAGGTGGGGCCGGGGCGGGGCTTTTCAAGCCGTAGGTGCTTGACTTCGGCAGCCATTTCTGCGTTCCTGACGGACCACAATATGTAGTGGTCAAAGATTGTGGATAACACCAAAAAAATACCCCAATCTATTCAACAACTTTTCCACAAGTTGTCCACAGGCCATTGATTTTACTGGGAAAAAATTGGTCGAAAATTGACCAGTCTGGTCTTGACAGAATACGGCCACAAGCCTAGTCTAGACGACATGCTACACAAGATGTTGTGCCCGGTTTTTCGGCACCGTCGACACAACCCGGTGGCGTAAAACAGGGGCAACTGGCCAGGCGGCCAGCCTAAAACACAGGATTACAAGACATTTTAGGGAGCTGATCCAGAATGACGACAGCGCTCAAGATCGAACCGTCGGTGACAGAAATACCGTTTCAGCCGGCGTCTATCGATATCTGGAAAAAGAAATACCGACTCTGTGCACACGACGGCAC
>JABDKV010000014.1 GCA_013002045.1 Gammaproteobacteria bacterium | reverse complement strand
TCCTGACACTCAAGCGTCAACACAAAAGGCCCCACCCCGGTGGGGCCTTTTTCTTTCCCCCGTAGGAGGGGCTTCAGCCCCGATTCTTTCTCACGACGGTGTGGGTTCGAAGCGCTTAACAAACAGGTCGGGACTGAAGTCCCTCCTACGGCGGCTGCGCCGCCCATCGCGGCTGAAGCCGCTCCTACGGGGACGGCGCGCGCAGCGCGCGTAGGAGGGGCTTCAGCCCCGATTCTTTCTCACGACGCCCACTGCCAATGCGGCGAACTGATGGTCGGGACTGAAGTCCCTCCTACGGATCGCTGCGCGATCCATCGCGGCTGAAGCCGCTCCTACGGGGGAAAGAAAAAGGCCCCACCGGGGTGGGGCCTTTTGTGTTGACGCTTGAGTGTCAGGACTTAGGGGGCGATGCCGCTGGGTCCTGGCGCCTGACCGAAGTCATTGCGCATCTCGGTCAGGTCGAACGAGTTGACGATACCGTTGCAGGTAATGTCCGCGTCGTTTGCACCGGCCTGGCCGAAGTTGTTACGCAGACTCGTCAGATCGAACGAGTTAACGATGTTGTTGTTGTCCAGATCGGCGTCACAGACGTTACCAATCAGGTCCTGTCCCGGTCCGGTGCCCGCGTTGGTGTTGCACTGGTCCGGATTGGCTTCGAGCAGGCAGTTGTCGCAGACATCACCGACACCGTCGGTATCTACGTCAGCCTGGTCAGTGTTGAAGGTCAGAGGACAATTGTCGTCTGCATCGGCAATGCCGTCGCCATCGGTATCCACCGGGGCGTCGACTGAGCCGACCGTACCGAACACCTGGAACTCCGAAGCCCGCATGATCTGGTCTTTTTCACCAAGGATCGGGTGGCTGCCGTCACGGCAATCCTGGACATCGTCAGGTGGCGGAGCACCGGTAGCCCAGTCGTTACGCGTGAACTCAGTCGAACCGGTGCACTGGTTGTGCAAAGCACGCAGCTGGACATGCGACACCAGTCCCGGCGAGGTCAGGTCAAAACTACGAACCGTCAGATTCGGTGCCAGCGGACGAATCGGCTGACCATTGAACGCGTCGAGGCTGCTCTGGTACATCAGGCTGAAGTCACCGTCGCTGGTGCAGCTGGAAACGATTCCGGCGTTGCAACCCCAAACCTCGAACTGACGCAGGTTATCGAAACGGTTGCCGTTACCGTTCTCAGGCAACGCACTGACCTGAACACGATTGACCGTGGTCGGCTGTGGCAGAACGACGGTCACGACCACAGGATCAGCAACTGGCGCGCTGCCCGGAACACCTTGCGGATCGGGTCCGGTCAGCGTTCCAACCTGGCCATTGAAGACCCAGGCTGTGGCTTCAGTATCGTCGAGCAGCTTAGCGTGGCCGGAGCCTTCACCCGAGGCGCTGGCACCCTGTACAGACGATGCATGGTTAGTAGGCATGTTGACCGTGATCGTCCCGATCTGGCCTGCTGCCAGGTCAAGATTGAAACGGAAGTGACCGTAG
Organism: Gammaproteobacteria bacterium; assembly: GCA_013002045.1. GTDB lineage: Bacteria > Pseudomonadota > Gammaproteobacteria > Steroidobacterales > JABDKV01 > JABDKV01. The sequence continues at coordinate 9,869 of JABDKV010000014.1, read as the reverse complement.
CCATCAGCACGGGCAACCATCTCATACGATCCAGGAGCGATGGCGGCGCCTGCAGGCGCACCCGTCGCAGCGGTAGTCGCTACCGGGTTGGCACGCGCTTCGAAGTGACCGACAAAGATATCGGCTTCGATGAAGTTGCCGGTCTCGATGTTCTTCGCAACGAAGTCGATGTTGGCGTTATCCAGCGAGTGACTCGCCGGCAGCGAGAAGTCAGACGTCGGGTTGTTGTCACCGCTGCCTGCGCTCAACGCGTTGGCACCCATGCCACTGCGTGCGTAGGCCAGCCACAACGCGTCCTGGTGGTCACCAAACTGCGCATCATCGGTGAAGCGCATCACGTCTGCTGCCATTTGTGCATCGCGCGCATCAAGCATGCTTGGCGCTGCCGGTTGCAGCAGGAAGCCATCATGCATGAGCTGGATCCAACGACGGTTACCGGGGCAGTTCTGCGGTGCCTCATCGCCTTCAGCACAGGCACGCTGTTGCGCCATATCGGTGGCGGGATGCGTGGTGTTGTGCTGCTCCACTAATGCGGCGCGAACCCGGAAGTTGGTGGCCGACCAGATCTCGCCATCGGAATGCGGTGAGCCGTTACCGAAGGGGTCGTACTGGATGTTTGAGTAGTTCAGCGGGCTGACCGCCATATTGAAGTTACGAATACCCAGTTCTGGTGAACCCAGCACGTAGCTACCGATTGCGAACGGGCTCTCACCCTGAACCGGAACAACGCCCATGCCGTTTTGGTATTCCATACCCGTCAGGTCGCCCCAGCCTTCGCCCATTTCACGGCCCTGGGTTCCACCCAGACCGGTTCCGGGACCACCGGTCATGCGGTGCTGGATACCATGTCCAACTTCGTGACCAACGATACCCATATCGTAGTTGCCGTCAGCGCAAGGCACATAGATCGCGCCAAGCAGTGCCTGCCACAGGTACTGATTAGTAATACCCGGAGCGCCATCAGGCGTCGGAACATAGTTGGCGTTGTCACGACCGAGATAGGCCGGGAAAGCGCCATCGATCGCGCCTGCCTGCACGTTACCCAGCAAGGCATCGTTCTCGCGATCGGGCGCCGTGTTACCGAAGTTGTCGGTTTGCAGGTTGCTGTTGAGTTCAGTCCAGCCCAGGTAATAGGCCCAGTCATGCATGCGATTGTGCGCAACAAACATGTTGGTGACAGCGGCATCGATGTCGTTGCCGACACCCGGGACGAAATTGCCCACAGAGCAGCCGCTGGTATACCAGACATTGGTCCAGGGGAAGCTGTAGTTGCGGTTCGAAGCAGTCGGACGGTATTGCTCAGCCGGGGTCAGCGGTGATAACCAGGCCTCGCCGGAGATTGCCGCGTTACCGATTGTCGTGTTAGTCGGTGCGCCCGCATTGAAATCAAAGTCCCATGGGCCACGCGCTGCGGTGTTGGCGATCGTGAAGTCGCAGACCGCGTCATTACCCGGATTGAGCCAGCAACCCAGCTCACGGATATCGGTACTGGTCAGGTCTGGCAGCGGATTCGCCGTGAAATGGAACCAGCGCGGATCGTTACCAATCGAGGGCAGCGGTGTGTCGTCAAACGTGAATGTGCCCTCGTAGGTGAACGGGGCCAGCCAGTTTTGATTGATGCTGCCTTGCAGCGGGCAAACTTCAGCGAAGTAGTCGCCTGCCGGCAGCAAGCCACCGGGCTCGTATACCAGTGCTTCACCAAACCCGACATCGATCGTCGAGATTAATGTCGCGCCGCTAATACCATCATCGTAGTAAAGATTTATCAGGATATCGTTCGTTGCTACCGTCGCGTTTGCGACAACGATAATCCGGGTGTGCGTCGTGCCATTTGAATTGTAGGGGCCGTGTAGCGGACCACATTCGAACGGGCCGGGTGGTGCCGAGAACTCGCCCTGGAAGGCGAAAGTCTCAGGTGCTCTCAGTGCATCGCCTTTACCCCGCTTGGCGTTGGCACGGTGGTCGATACCGTCGGCATACTGGAACACTTTGTCCTGGCGAAACAGGATCGTGCCATCGGTGGCATCGACCAAATGCATGTACGAGGTGACCTTGCCAGCATCGTTGCTAATGGTCCAGGTCTCGAAAACGTTATGCACACCGTTTGGTGTCGGGAAGGCCATCGACTTGGCCCGTTGCGTGCCGACCATGCCGGTAGCTTCGAACGTCGTCCAGTCGTTTTCGGCGCCCGGCAACGACAGGTCAGCAACCGTAACGTTGAAGCCGGCGTCGGCGGCAGCAATCGCTACGGCGTCAGCGGCGGTCAGGTTGGCTGCCGGAACACTGGCGCTTGAATCGAGATCAACCAGTGACGAGGTGGCGATGGCCACTTTGCCGTCAATGACGCCGACAGTGACGAGACCGCCACCCTGTGATGCCAGCCCACCGAAGTTCTGGCGGAACTTGATGGCCTTGGCATCGGAGTGCGCGAAGTCACCTACGTGATAAAGCTCCAGCGCGGCAACATCGGCTGCGCTAAGACGGAACAGTTCGGCATTAGCAGCGAGGAAGTCACGAGCAGCGACTTCAGCGTCCGCGTTCAGACCGGTTGCCAGGAAGCCGCCGTGCTTGATGAGCGTCTGCGGGGTGCCGTAGTGATTCCAGCGGACAGTAGCGCCCAGCGCATCGGCCAAAGCCAGCTGGGTCGCCGTCGGCGCGATTGCCGCCTGGGCTTCGCGCGCATCATACTCGGGCAGAGCCGCCTCATGTATGTCTTCGATAAACAAAGCGCCCTGCGCTGGCAGTACCAGTGCAGACGCGATCAGGGCAGCCGAGCACCATCGCCGTGCGCGGCTAAAAGTTGAGATTTTCATAGGGTTGCCCCCCGTGGGCCAGGTGGAATTGCAAGAAAAGAACTACGCCGGTTCATATGCTCACTACCTTCCCAGAACAGCGCGGCCTCTCCCATCGGGACAATCCCCCGCATCGGCAGGGGGATAACCCTCAGGTGCACCGCAACATCCCCCCCTCTTTTCCCCTCCCCGTAGGAGCGGCTTCAGCCGCGATGGCGGCGCAGCCGCCGTAGGAGGGACTTCAGTCCCGACCTGTTTGTTAATCGCTTTGAACCCACACCGTCGTAAGAAAGAATCGGGGCTGAAGCCCCTCCTACGCGCGCTACGCGCGCCCTCCTCGTAGGAGCGGCTTCAGCCGCGATGGCGGCGCAGCCGCCGTAGGAGGGACTTCAGTCCCGACCTCTTTCTTTCTAACATCGAACCAACACCTTCGTGGTAAAGAATCGGGGCTAAAGCCCCTCCTACGGATCGCTGCGCGATCCATCGCGGCTGAAGCCGCTCCTACGGGGGAAAGAAAAAGGCCCCACCGGGGTGGGGCCTTTTTTTGTTGACGGTTGAACGTCAGGACTTAGGGGGCGATGCCGCTGGGTCCTGGCGCCTGACCGAAGTCATTGCGCATCTCGGTCAGGTCGAACGAGTTGACGATACCGTTGCAGGTAATGTCAGCGTCGTTTGCACCGGCCTGGCCGAAGTTGTTACGCAGGATCGTCAGATCAAACGAATTAACGATGTTGTTGTTGTCCAGGTCGGCGTCGCAGACGTTACCAATCAGGTCCTGTCCCGGTCCGGTGCCTGCATTAGTATTGCACTGGTCGGGATTGGCCTCGAGCAGGCAGTTGTCGCAGACATCACCAACACTATCGGCGTCCTGATCGGACTGGTTGGTGTTGAAGGTCAGCGGGCAGTTGTCGTCTGCATCGGCAATGCCATCGCCATCGGTATCAACCGGGGCGTCGACTGAACCGACCGCACCAAACACCTGGAACTCCGAAGCCCGCATGATCTGGTCTTTCTCACCGAGGATCGGGTGACTACCGTCACGGCAATCCTGGACATCATCCGGTGGCGGTGCACCGGTAGCCCAGTCGTTACGCGTGAATTCGGTCGAACCCGTGCACTGGTTGTGCAGACCGCGGAGCTGGACATGCGACACCAGTCCCGGTGAGGTCAGGTCGAAACTGCGAACTGTCAGGTTCGGCGCCAGCGGACGAATCGGCTGACCATTGAACGCGTCGAGACTGCTCTGGTACATCAGGCTGAAGTCACCGTCGCTGGTGCAGCTGGAGACGATACCGGCATTGCAACCCCAAACCTCAAACTGACGCAGGTTGTCGAAACGGTTGCCACCGCCGTCTGCCGGCAGCGCGCTAACTTGCACGCGGTTTACCGTAGTCGGCTGTGGCAGGGCGACGGTCACGATAACGGGATCGGCTACCGGCGCACTACCTGGTACACCTTGCGGATCGGGTCCGGTCAGAGTTCCAACCTGGCCATTGAAGACCCAGGCCGTGGCTTCTGTATCGTCGAGCAGATTCGCGTGGCTGGAACCTTCACCCGAGGCACTCGCACCCGATGCATGGTTGGTCGGCATGTTGACTGTGATCGTCCCGGTCTGCCCTGCTGCCAGGTCGAGATTGAAACGGAAGTGACCGTGGCCATCGGCGCGAGCCACCATCTCGTACGATCCCGGGGCGATAGCGGCACCTGCAGGCGCACCCGTCGCATCCGTGGTCGCTACCGGGTTGGCACGCGCTTCGAAGTGACCGACAAAGATATCGGCTTCGATGAAGTTGCCGGTCTCGACATTCTTCGCTACGAAATCGATGTTGGCGTTATCCAGCGAGTGAATTGCCGGCAACGAGAAGTCCGACGTCGGATTAGTGGCCGGTGTACCGACAGCATTGGCACCCATGCCACTGCGAGCGTAGGCCAGCCACAGGCTGTCCTGGTGGTTACCGAAGCTCGGATCAGCAGTGAAGCGCATAAAGTCAGCTGCCATCTGCGCGTCACGGGCATCGATCATGCTCGGCGCGGCCGGCTGCAACAGGAAGCCATCGTGCATCAACTGCACCCAGCGACGGTTCCCCGGGCAATCGTCAGGGGCTTTGCGACCTTCAGCACATTCGAGCTGCTCGGCGATGTTGGTTACCGGGTTGGTTCCATTGTGCTGTTCGACAAATAGCGCACGAATGCGGAAGTTCGTCGCGGTCCAGATTTCACCATCGGAGTGAGGGCTGCCGTTACCGAACGGATCGTACTGGATGTTCGAATAGTTCAGCGGGCTGGACGACATGTTGAAGTTACGAATACCCAGTTCCGGGCTACCCAGCACGTAAGAGCCGATAGCAAACTGGCTTTCGGTCGAAACCGGAACCCAGTTGAATTCGTTCTGGATTTCCATACCGGTCAGGTCACCCCAACCTTCACCCATTTCACCACCCTGAGTTCCGCCCAGGCCGGTGGCCGGGCCACCCGTCATGCGGTGCTGAATGCCGTGGCCTACTTCGTGGCCTACGATACCCATGTCGTAATTACCGTCAGCGCAGGGTACGTAGATCGCGCCCAGCAATGCCTGCCACAGGTACTGGTTAGTGATGCCTGGAGCGCCATCGGGCAACGGCACCCAGTTAGCGTTGTCGCGACCGAGGTAGGCCGGGAATGCGCCATCAACGGCACCCGCCTGAACGTTACCCAGTATCGGGTCGCCCTCGCGGCTGGTGTCGGTGTTGCCGAAATTGCGTGTCTGGTGGTTGCTGTTCACTTCAGTCCAGCCAAGGTGATACGCCCAGTCATGCATGCGGTTATGCGCCACGAACATGTTGGTCACAGCTGCATCAATGTCGTTGCCGACACCCGGGACGAAGTTAGCAACCGAACAGCCACTGGTGTGCCAGACGTTGGTCCAGGGGAAGCTGTAGTTGCGGAAAGGATCGGTCGGACGATACTGCTCGGCGGGAGTCAATGGCGACAGCCAGGCTTCGCCCGAAATTGCAGCGTTCCCGATTGTCGTGAATGACGGAGCGCCCGAGTTGTGGTCGTAATCCCAGGGTGCACGAGCAGCCGAGTTTGCCACCGTGAAGTCGCAGGTGTCATCGAGCCAGCAACCCAGTTCGCGAATGTCGGTGGAACTCAGGTCCGGCAACGGATTGGCCGGGAAGTGCAACCAGCGCGGATCAGGGCCGGTAACCGACGAGTCGTTGAAGGTGAATGTACCGGTGTAGTTAGGTACAGGCGGTGTCGGCGGGGCAATCGGATCCTGGCCATCAAAGGCGCAGATCTGCACATAGTAATCGGCCGCTTCGACCGGTGAAATCGTGCCCTGCTCAGGTGAGAACAGGAAGTCGAACTGTGCCAGGAAGACAATGCCTTCACCGTCACCACGATCGATATAGACATCAATAACAATATCGTCGACCGGGTTGACCGCCGAAGCCGCGACTACGGCTTCAACATAGCCCTCTGTGCCGTTGGAAGTGTAAGGACCATGATAGGTCGTGCCACTCGGGCCACAGGTAGCGCCAGTGTAGATGCCGTCAAAAGCATTTACTGACGGTGCGCGTGTATTGTCCGGCTTTGCTGCGGGACGTTGCACCGAGCGGGCACCAGCGAGATCGTCAGCATGCTGGAAGACCTTGTTCTGGCGATAAACGATAGCGCCGTTGCTGGCATCGACCAGGTGCATGTAAGCAGTGGTGCTGCCGCCGTCATTGCTGATCGTCCAGGCTTCGTACACGTTGTGTACGCCACTTGATGTCGGGAAGGCCATCGGACGGACGCGTTGGGTGCCAACCATACCGGCGGCGGTGAAGTTGGTCCATTCGTTATCGATAGCCGGCGCCGACAGGTCGGCGGTGGTTACGTTGAAACCGGCATCCGATGCGGCAATGGCGATGGCGTCGGCTGCCGAGATCGTCGCAGCAGGCAGGTTGGTCGAAGCCGGAACGCCGGCAATCGACGAGGTAACGATGGCGACGTTGCCATTGACTACGCCCACTGTGACCAGACCGCCACTTTGCGACGGCTGACCGTCGAAAGTCTGGCGAAACTTGACGGCGGTAGCATCCGAGAATGCGAAGTCGCCAACGTGGTAAAGCTCCCAGGCCGCGACGTCGTCAGCCGCAACACGGAAAAGCCCGGCATTGGCAACCAGGAAGTCGCGCGCGGCGACCACCGGATCGGCATCAAGACCCGTGGCGAGAAAGTCGCCGTGCTTGATCAGCGTCTGCGGTGTGCCAAAGCGATTCCAGCGCACAGTTGCGCTCATGCCGTCAACGATCGCGCGCTGCGTGGCGTTAGCCGCTACTGCGGCCTGCGCTTCGCGAGCGTCAAAATCAGCCAGCGGCTGCGCGTGTATGTCTTCAATATAGAGTGCAGCGTTGGCTGTGCCGAATAGCGGCAACACTGCAAGCAGCAGTGCTACACACCATCGACGCGCGTCGCTGGGTAATAAATATGGCTTCATTGGTCAGACCTCCCGGGTCCGTCTTATCTACGTGGCTTATGTGGAAAGGTGTCAGGGGGACGAAGGGTCCCAGATTGGGTGTCGTCGGGGTATCGGGACAATCCCCGAGATTGCATGGGGGAAAACACCCACGCGACGGACTATCAATCAGTTACCGGACCCCAAAAAGAAAGGACCCCGCCGAAGCGGGGCCCTGGGGTTGCGCGATCCTTCGCGTCTTATGCCTTAAAGGCTGTGGTCAATCCCTCATGGATTCAGACCGCTCGGTCCTGGCGGCTGACCGAACATGTTGCGCATCATCACCAGGTCGAATGAGTTGGTGATGCCGTTGCAGTTGAGATCCGAGTCAGGATGCGATGTCGAACCGAAGTTCGAACGCATGATGTTCAGGTCGAACGAGTTAGTGATGCCGTTGTTGTTGAGGTCGGCATCGCAATGGTTACCAAAACCGTCGCCATTGGTGTCGCACTGCGACGGGTTGGCAACGTTGAGGCAGTTATCGCAGGCGTTTGGCACACCGTCAGTGTCGTCATCTGCAGGATCCTGGCTTGGGTTGGCAACTGTCGGGCAGTTGTCGACCAGGTCCTTGATGCCGTCGCCGTCTGCGTCGCCAGTGCTGCGTGCGGCCAGCGGCATGCTGACGTCAGGCACACTCGGCTCGGACGAGGTCAGCGAGATGTCAGCGAATACCCAGCAGTCGTGATCACGACCATTGGTGGACGTGAAGCACTGCGGGAAGGTTTGCGCCGGCGCTGTGTCTGTCGCAGCCACAAAGTGCTGGCTTTCGTTGACTTCTCCGGGACCGGCCGGACCCTGCGGGGTTGCCGGCTGGGCCGATGTGATGTCGGCAGAGACGGTGATGACCTGGGTAGCTCCCGGTGCCAGCGTGAACTGGTTCGGAGTTACTGTGACGGTCACGCCATCTTCGCTGGTGAACCCGGCGGTCCAGGTGACCGGAACGCTGGCAACACTCTTGACTTCGCGTGTCCAGGTGCAGTTCGGGCCAGTGGATCCACAGTTGGCACTGGAGAAGCTCGGAATGTTCAGGCTCATGGCATCTGACGAGCTGCCACCATACTCCGGTCCGCCCGGGTTGTTCATGTCTTTGGCAGACATGACCAGCCCTGCTTTGGCTGCACGTGTCAGGTCGACACGACCGGCACCACGATCGAACGGATCGCCGGCATCACTGCCGTTGCTGTCCTTCGTGAATTCGCGAGTCGAGGTCATCATCAGCGCAGACTGAGCTTCGTGCGGAGACAACTCGGGACGCTTGGCTTTAAGCAGCGCGTATGAACCAGCCGTATGCGGGCTCGACATCGAGGTACCGCTGAGGCTGCCGAATTCGCCATTCGTGGGATCGGGGTTGGTGTTACCGGCCGTGTTGATCGCGGCGAGGATATCCACACCCGGGTTGGTGACGTCAGGCTTGAGGTTGTTTGGCGCGTTACGGTTCGGGCCGCGGCTGGAGAAGCCAGCCTCGACATCACCGAAGATCGGATCGAGATCGAAGACCGATCCGGTGATCCGGCCGACATGGCCTGTGCCTGAGGCTAACCATGCCTTAAGGACGACGCCATCATCATAGGTGATATGGACGGCGGGATAGCTGTGACCATCGGCCACCAGCGAATCGCCAGCCGCAGCGTGGTTGGCCAGGATGCAGCCACCCGCGCCGGCATCGCCTGCGTGCTTGCACTTGTCGACGCGCGCGTAGGTGCCGCGGTCGCAGACGACGATTTCGCCGTTGAACGTACCTGGCGTCCAGGGATTGGTCGATGCAGCCGCATCGCCACCGGCGCACAGGGCCGGGTCGGCAAGGGGATCACCCGTAGCCGGGTAGTCACCTGCATACACGATGGACGCTGTCTGCAGCGGATCGACCGGATAGGCCGCGGTCAGGCCTTTACCCGTGATGTTTGCCGGTGCAGCCGTGTCACCGCCGGTCATGTTTTCCAGCGTGTTGTTAATCACGCGGTTATGGGTGCTGGCCCCGACCGTGGTGATCCACGGCGCATCGGCCGGCGAGCCGATCGAACCGGCGCCCGGGCCATCATTGGAGGCCGAAGTGGCTACCCAGATACCGGCTTCGCGCGCACTCAGGAACCCGAGTGAATCGCTGTCGTTCCAGGCGTTGCTGGCACCACCACCGATCGAGTAGTTGGCGACATCGACACCGTCGACGACGATCTGCTCAATGGCGTTGACCAGGGAGAGTCCCAGGCAACCGCCTTCAGGCAGGCAGCCGGCATAGGTGATCAGGCTCGCATGGGGCGCAACGCCGCTCATGTCTTTGTTGATCGTAATCGTGGGCGCGACAATCGGCGCGCTGACGTAGTTGCCCGCAGCCGTACTCGCGGTGTGCGATCCGTGCTGGTTAGCATCTTCAACCACACCACCGTAGCAAAAATCGCCCGGGCCGATGTTGGCATCGTTCCAGGTCAATGACCCGGTGTAGGTGGCAGGTCCTATCGGATCCTGACCGGCATACGCGCAGACTTCGAGACCCCATTCGCCGACCGGGACACCGCCGTTGGGCGCGTAGGTAGACGTTTCAAGACCAAACAGGAAGTCGTAATAAGCCACTTCGGTCCAGGGGTCGGTGGCCGTTGGCC
>JABDKV010000002.1 GCA_013002045.1 Gammaproteobacteria bacterium | reverse complement strand
AGCAGGTTGGTGTGCCGGTATTGACCGACGTGCACGAAGATACGCCACTCGCCGATGTCGCCGCAGTAGTGGACGTGATGCAGACACCGGCGTTCCTGTGTCGCCAGACCAACTTTATTGTCAATGTGGCTTCGCAGGGAAAGCCCGTCAACATCAAGAAAGGGCAATTCCTGTCTCCGTGGGAGATGGGCAATGTCGTAGACAAGGCGCGTTCGACAGGCAACGAGCAAATCCTGGTGTGCGAACGAGGATTCAGTTTCGGTTATAACAACCTGGTTTCGGATATGCGCTCGCTGGCGATCATGCGCGATAGCGGTAGCCCCGTCGTCTTTGATGCAACCCATTCCGTGCAGTTGCCTGGTGGTCGTGGCGACGCATCGGGCGGGCAACGCGAGTTCATTCCAGTACTGGCCCGGGCGGCGGTTGCCGCCGGTATTTCCGGACTGTTTGCCGAAACCCATCCTGATCCCGCCAATGCCCTCAGCGACGGCCCCAATGCGTGGCCGTTGCAGCACATGGAATCGCTGCTAACCACGCTGGCGGCGATTGACCGGGCGGTCAAACAACAACCCTTTCATGAAGACGAATTAGAAGAGGCCTACAGATCATGAGTCGTATTGCGACCATCCGCGGACGCGAAATCCTCGATTCACGCGGTAACCCCACCGTCGAGGCAGACGTCTACCTCGAATCGGGCGTCGTCGGCCGGGCTGCAGTGCCTTCCGGCGCTTCGACTGGTGCCAACGAAGCGGTCGAGTTGCGCGACGGCGATCGTGATCGTTACCTGGGTAAAGGGGTCCTGACAGCGGTTGCGCACGTCAATGGCGAACTACGTGACCTGGTAACAGGTATGGATGCGGCTGACCAGCGCGCCATCGATGCACAACTGATCGAACTTGACGGTACTGACAACAAGTCACGACTGGGGGCCAATGCCTTGCTGGCAGTGTCGCTGGCCTGTGCCCGCGCCGCGGCGACCGACCAGGGCAAGCCGTTGTATGAGCACATCGCAGTAATCGAAGGGCGCGACCTGGCACCGGCGATGCCAGTGCCGATGATGAATATCATCAATGGTGGCGCACATGCAGACAATAGCGTCGATATCCAGGAATTCATGATCATGCCGATCGGTGCCCCGAGCCTGCGCGAGGCATTACGTTATGGCGCCGAGATTTTCCATACGCTCAAGAAGGTGCTGCAGGACCAGGGTATGTCGACCGCGGTGGGTGACGAAGGTGGATTCGCACCCGACTTGCCATCGAACGAGGCGGCACTGGAGACGATTATGACGGCTATCGACAAGGCCGGATATCGGGCGGGTGAGCAAATTGCTCTGGCTCTCGACGTTGCATCGTCGGAGTTCTACTCCGACGGCCAGTATCACCTTGCCTCGGAAGACAGGCACTACGACGCGGATGGATTCTGCGAATACCTGGCGACTCTAACCGAACGGTACCCGATCGTGTCGATCGAGGATGGCATGGATGAGGAGGACTGGAGTGGCTGGAAAAAGCTGACCGAGCGCATCGGCGACCGTGTGCAACTCGTTGGTGATGACTTGTTCGTGACCAACACCAAAATCCTCAAGCGCGGGATCGATGAAAGTATTGCCAACGCAATCCTGATCAAGCCGAACCAGATCGGTACCATGACCGAGACCCTTGACGCTATCAATATGGCGGCGGCCGCGGATTATGCCGCAGTGATCTCGCATCGTTCAGGTGAGACTGCCGACAGCACCATTGCCGACATCGCAGTCGCGACCACGGCAACCCAGATCAAGACCGGCTCGCTGTCGCGCTCTGACCGGCTGGCAAAGTACAACCAGTTGCTGCGCATCGAGGAACGACTTGGCGAGAAAGCGTCTTACCCGGGGCGGGCGGCCCTGCGCAGCTAGACGATGCGTACCGTACTGGCACTGCTGGGCCTGACGTTGGCTTACCTGCTGTACCAGTACTGGCTAGCCGACGACGGTGTACGCGAAGTGTGGCGGCTACAACAGGCAGTCACAGCGCAACGTGACATCAACGACCAGTTGCATGAGCGCAATCGCGAGCTCGAAGCCGAGGTGGTTGATCTCAAGCAGGGGCGCGACGCAATCGAAGAGCGTGCCCGCGCCGAACTGGGCATGAAGCGCAGCAACGAGACTTTCTACCAGGTGGTCGAACCGCCCGGGCCCGATTGAACACCCCCTTGCCGGGCACGGCACCGCTGCTGACCGGTGTGTTGCGCGCGTTCCCGGCCGATTTTCGTGTCGACGAGCAACTGGGTTTCGAGCTGTCCGGTGACGGCGAGCATCTTTACCTGCACATCGAGAAAACCGGTGCCAATTCCGAATGGGTTGCGGTCGCACTGGGACGCGCGGCCGGCATCCGCCGACGCGACGTTGGTTATGCCGGTCGCAAAGACCGGCAGGCGGTTACCCGCCAGTGGTTTTCATTATGGCTGCCACACGGACTCGCTACGGACCCCGCCGACTGGAACATTGAAGGCGTCCGCCTGCTCGCGCAGCGTTGGCATTCCCGCAAGCTGCGTACGGGTGCGCTCAGTGGTAATCGTTTCGAGATTGTCCTGCGTGAGCTCGCAGGTCACGATGAGTCCTTTGCCGAACGGTGTGCGTCGCTTGGCAGTCAGGGAGTGCCGAATTATTTTGGCCAACAGCGCTTCGGTCGGGATGGTCGTAATCTCGAACTGGCCAGGGCGATGTTTGCCGGCCAGCGGCGGGTGCGTCGTAACCAGCGTTCAATGGCATTGTCCGCGGCGCGGGCGTTGATATTCAACGAAGTACTGGCGGTGCGGGTCGAAGCCGGAACCTGGACTACACCACAACCTGGCGACTGTCTGAATCTCGCGGGTAGCCAGTCATGGTTCCTTTATGACGGCACCGACACCTCGGTACTGCAACGACACGCAGAAGGAGACCTGCATGTCACCGGTCCGTTGTGGGGGCGTGGCAACCAGCCCACCGGCCTGGCAGTGGCGGCCGCCGAGCAGGAAGTGGCCAGTCGCTTCGCCGATTTATGTAGCGGCCTGGAAAAGGCCGGCTTGAAACAGGAGCGACGTGCGTTACGCGTGATACCGGCCAATTGCCAGTTTCAGCTGCAAGACGATATTTTGACTATCGCGTTCGACCTTCCACCCGGCTGCTTCGCGACGACAGTGATAGCCAATCTCGTGCGTTATCGTGATGCTGCCGTCTCAGCCCCGTAGCAGGACATACGATGCGCCAGTGCCACCATCGACTTCACGCGCTGCGGTGAACGCCAGGACTTCCCGTCGCTGACGCAGCCAGCGATGCACATTGGGCCGTAAAACCGGACCGCCACGCCCCGAACCCTTGCCTTTGCCATGCACGATCCGCACACAACGACAACGAGCTGCGGCGGCGAGAAAATTGTCCAGGGCGGCACTGGCTTCGCTAACGGTCATGCCATGTAAATCGAGTTCATCATCTATGGCGTAGCGTCCCCGGCGCAGACGCCGCAACGTCGCCCGCGTGACCTCGGGGCGGGCATAGGTTGATTCCGGGTGGTCAGCGTCAGCGGGGCCCACCTCGGGTGGCCTGTTCAACTCGTCATCCCCGGAGCGGGCGCGCGGATGCGGGCGCGGGCGCTGTGGAGCCGGTCGATCGCTGTGCAACCGACGCACGCCGGACATCTGGCGGCGAAATAACTCTTTGTCATCGTCTTCGTCAGACACAGCATCTCCCGGCGACGGCAGGTGACAGGTAAAGTATGATAACTGCCAGTTCCATAACAGCTTGTCCAGTGGATATCCTACTCAGTAACGACGATGGCTACAGCGCCCGCGGGTTGCGCGCGCTAGCCGATGCACTCTCCGATCGCGCCGGGATAACGGTTGTTGCGCCTGATCGCAATCGCAGCGGTGCCAGTAATTCCCTTACGCTCGAATCGCCATTGCGTGTACGTAGCCATGGCGGCAGGGTCTACTCGATCAACGGTACGCCCACCGATTGCGTCCACCTGGCTATCACCGGACTGCTCGAGAGCGATCCCGATATGGTCATCTCGGGGATCAACCACGGTGCTAACCTCGGCGACGATGTGCTGTACTCGGGTACGGTTGCGGCGGCGATGGAAGGACGTTTCCTGGGATTACCCGCCGTCGCCATGTCGCTGGTTTCGCCACGCAGCGACAACATGCCGGCGGCGGCTCGCGTGGCGCAGGACCTGTTGTATCGACTCGAACACCAGCCCCTGCCGTCGAATACGATACTCAATGTCAATGTGCCGGATTTGCCGTATGAATCGATTCGCGGCATGCAGGCGACGCGGCTGGGCTACCGGCACCGGGCCGAGCCGGTGATTCGCGATACCGACCCCCGCGGTCGCACTATTTACTGGGTGGGGCCGGCGGGTCCCGAGCAGGACAGTGGTCCGGGTACCGATTTTCATGCGATCGCATCGGGATATGTTTCGATCACACCGTTGCAGATCGACCTGACCGCGCACGACAGTATTGAGGGTATTGGCCAGTGGCTGGCGACGGACGCATAAACCGTCATGGCATTGGTATGACGTCGGCACGTACGCGTGAGCGACTGATCGAACGCCTGCGCCGGCAGGGCATTGCCAACGAGGCCGTACTGGAACGAATTCGCACAGTGCCGCGTCACCTGTTTGTCGATGAGGCGCTTGCCAGTCGTGCCTATGAAGATACGGCTCTGCCCATTGGCCAGGGCCAGACCATATCGCAACCTTTTATCGTTGCGCGCATGACTGAGGCGCTGCTGGCAGCAGGACCATTGCAGCGTGTACTCGAAGTCGGCACCGGTTGCGGCTACCAGACCGCCGTGCTGGCGCCGCTGGTCGGTGAGGTCTACAGCATTGAGCGTATTGGCGTATTACTGCGACGCGCGCGCCGCTTGTTGCGCGAACTGGAGCTTTACAACGTCAAGCTCAAGCACGGTGATGGCTGGACCGGTTGGCGCGCGAAAGCGCCGTTCGACGGTATCATCGTTACCGCGGCGCCTAATGACGTGCCGCGTTCGTTGTTTGCGCAACTCGATGAGGGTGGGCGGCTGGTCATTCCAGCCGGTCCGGCCGGGCAACAGACGCTGTTTGCTTTCACCCGTAAGGGCAACAGTTTCGAACAGGAAGAACTCGGTGCGGTCAGCTTCGTGCCACTGGTACAGGGAACCCAATGAAACTATTCACGCCGCTTTATGACCGGGTCCTGCGCTGGTCGCGTCATCGGCATGCCCGCTGGTACCTGGGTGGCCTGAGCTTCGCCGAGTCATCTTTTTTCCCGATTCCACCCGATGTCATGCTGGCACCGATGGTGCTGGCGACACCGCGCAAGGGCTGGTCCCTGGCTGCATGGACGACGATTACCTCGGTAGTTGGCGGTGTCGCTGGCTGGCTTATTGGTTACTTTGCATTTGAGAGCGTGGCCGGTGTGCTCGAAAGTCACGGTTACATGGACGACTACACGCGCGCCAACGAGTGGTTTGAGCGTTGGGGGTTCCTGGCAGTCCTGATCGCAGGCTTCTCACCGATCCCGTACAAGGTGTTTACGATCGCGGCAGGAACGCTGGCTATGCCACTGCCGTTGTTCATGGTGGCGTCGCTGGTCGGGCGGGGGGGCCGTTTCTTCCTGGTGGCGGGTCTGATCAAGAGCGGTGGCGAGAGTGCTGCCGATCGGCTGCGTCGACACGTCGACTGGCTCGGCTGGATAGTCGTTGGCGCTGCCATCGTGCTGGTGTTGTGGCTGCGGCACTGAACTGCACTAACTGGGTCACCGCGATCGTCTGCCTGGTGTTGCTGTCGGCCTGCGGTGGTGGGGCACTGCGCTGGGAGCCGCGGGTACATATCGTGCAGGCTGGTGACACCGTCGATGCCATCGCCTTCCGCTATCGCCTCGACAGTGCCGATCTCGCGGCATGGAATGATCTGGACAACGCCAACATCATTTTCGCCGGTCAGCGCCTGCAGCTCGAGCGGCCGGCCGACTTCCAGCCGCGCCGGGCCCGCCGTGGGCGCGCCACGATGCCGGATTCCGGGACCGGGACCGGGGCAGGGGCCAGGGCCGGGTCCGCTCAGGCGCCCGTGAGCCAGCCAGTGAGTCAGTGGCGCTGGCCGGTCACCGGGCCCGTTGTTGCGCAGTTTGGCGACAGCACCTCGTTGGGTCGCGGGCTCGACATCGCCGGAAATCAAGGAGATAGCGTTCATGCTGCGGCCGATGGCAGGGTCGTATACAGCGGCAGTGGACTTCTGGGCTACGGAAAACTTATCATTTTGAAACACAATGACACATTCTTGAGTGCCTACGGGCACAACAGTGAGTTGCTGGTCACGGAAGGGGAAAAAGTCGTGGCCGGTCAGCCCATTGCAACGATGGGGTTCGGGCCAGGGGATAAGGCAGTTTTGCACTTCGAGATCCGACAGCAGGGAAAGCCTGTCGACCCGATAGCGTACCTACCTCCGCGCGATCCTGAATAAGTCTAAAAAGGTTTGGCTGGGGAACAGGGGACTGTATGAAGTCGACCACGATAAACGGGGCCAGTAAAACGCCCCCAACTGCTAGCCGTCGGCGATTTGACCGACACACGCACGATGCCACGCGCATCTACCTGAGCGAAATCGGGTTTTCACCACTACTGACCGCCGAGGAAGAGGTCTACTACGCTCGTCGCGTCCACAAAGGCGACGAAGCGGCGCGCAAACGCATGATCGAGTCCAATCTTCGACTCGTCGTCAAGATCTCCCGTCGTTATATGAATCGCGGTTTGCCACTACTCGATCTGATCGAGGAAGGCAATCTCGGTCTGATCCATGCGGTCAAGAAATTCGATCCCGAACGGGGCTTTCGTTTCTCTACTTATGCGACCTGGTGGATACGGCAAACCATCGAGCGCGCGATCATGAACCAGACCCGGACGATTCGCCTGCCGATCCATGTCATCAAGGAGATCAACAGCTACCTGCGTTCGGCCCGCAAGCTGGCCCAGCAGCTCGATCGTGAACCAATACTGGACGAGATAGCAGCCGACATGGGCTGCACTTTGGAAAATGTTCAACGCCTGTATGGGCTCAATGAACGCACCACCTCAGCGCATACACCGATTGGCGCGGAAAGCGATCGCACCATTCTGGATTCGATCCCGGATCAGGTCGGCAAGACACCGGAACGCGAAGTGCAGGCTGACAAGATTACCGAAGTACTCGATTCCTGGCTCGATCGTCTCAATGACAAGCAACGGGCCGTTGTCGAACGCCGGTTCGGCTTGCACGGTTACGACAAGGAAACATTGGAACAGGTTGGCGCCGAAATCGGTGTCACTCGCGAGCGTGTACGGCAGATACAGCTCGATGCATTAAGCCGACTGCGCCTGTTCATGGAAAACCAGGGTCTCGACAGCGAATCGCTGTTCGACTGAGCCCCTAGGCTGACTCAATAATCAGGGCCGCCAGTACATGGCGGCCCTCACTTACGAGCACGTTATAGGTGCGGCAGGCCGCCGCCGTATCCATTACTTCAAAGCCAACCGACTGCGCCATAATCGAGCGGCCGATCCCTACGGCCGGAAAACGCAGGCGCCGACCGGCGCCAAGCAGAATCAACTCGGGACGTTGTTCGAGCAGCGGTGCTATCGATGCCGGTTTCAGGTCATCCACTGATGTAACCGGCCAGTTCTGAATTATTGACTCAGCGCTGACGACACACGACGTTGTCAGCAGGGTCTCGCCGACCTTGATGCCATCGTGGCCACAGGCAGTAACCAGGTTGACGTCGGCAGCAGGGTCACGATGAAACTGCATGTCTGCTTACTCTTCGGTCCCGGAAGTGATCCTGATGACGACCCGTCGATTGCGTGCGCGCCCATCTTCGCTGTCGTTAGAGGCCACCGGCCGTGATTCGCCGTAACCCCGTGCGCGCATGGCGGCCGCATCAATACCGGCGGCAACAAGGTACGCCCGCACCGCCTCGGCACGTCGGCGTGACAGCCGGCGGTTATGAGCCGCGCTGCCAACGTTGTCGGTGTGACCGGCAACCTCGGCAACGAGATTTCGATAGCGCTGCAGTGTCGCGACTGCGGCATCCAGCGCGCTATGCGAAGACCGGGTGATGGTTGCCGAGTTAGACTCGAATGCCAAACCGGGCAGCTCGATTTCCCGCACCAGGCCACAGCCGTAACTATCCACCGTCGCGCCTGAACTGTGCTGGCAATCATCGCGGTAGTCTGGAATGCCATCGGCATCAGTGTCGTAGGCGCAGCCTCGCATTGTTACCGGGGCGCCGGTCTCTGACGCCGGGCACTCATCAAGCCTGTCGACGACACCGTCGCGATCGGCATCGTCGCTTGCGGCCGAAGCCGTCGCTAGCGCCACGGCCAGGATAGGTATAAACAGGAGCTTTATCGCAGGCATACCACCAGTGTAAACAGAAGTGGCAAAAACCGCAGCAGGTCGACCTGATGCGGTGGCGTTGGTACCATCCGCGCTCGCCCGCATTGCGACAGGAATCTTAGCTTGGAAACTGGACAGGTACGCGCCGAACTCGACGACCTGCAGGGCCGTGTCGAAGCCCTGAGGGGGTATCTTTGACTACGGTAACAAGAAAGATCGCCTGCGCGAGGTAAGCGGCCAGCTAGAAGACCCGGATGTCTGGAACGACCCGGCCCGGGCCCAGGCGCTGGGTAAGGAACGCGCACGCCTCGATGCAACGATTGGTGAAATCGACAAGCTGACCACCGGTCTCGACGATGCAGCCGGATTGCTGGAAATGGCAATTGCAGAGAACGATGCCGACACGCTGGCCGAGATCGAGGGTGACATCAGCGCACTCGGTAAGCGCGTCGATGTGCTCGAGTTCCGTCGCATGTTCGCCGGCGAACTCGATAGCAACAACGCCTACATATTCATCCAGGCCGGTTCCGGCGGCACAGAGGCACAGGACTGGGCCGAAATGCTGTTACGCATGTATCTCAAATGGTGCGAGTCGCACGACTTCAAGGCGCAGATCATGGAAGCATCACCGGGCGAAGTCGCGGGGATCAAGAGCGCGACGGTTGAGGTCGAGGGTGACTACGCTTATGGCTGGCTGCGTACCGAGAACGGGGTACATCGGCTGGTGCGCAAGTCACCATTCGATTCCGGCAATCGGCGCCATACTTCTTTTGCCGCAGTTACCATCACACCGGAAATCGATGACGATATCGAGATCGACATCAATCCGGCCGACCTGCGTATCGACGTTTATCGTGCCAGTGGCGCCGGTGGCCAGCACGTCAACCGTACTGAGTCCGCAGTTCGTATAACGCATATGCCCAGCGGTATTGTCGTGCAGTGCCAGAACGATCGCTCCCAGCATCGCAATCGCGACACGGCAATGAAGCAGTTACGTGCACGGCTGTACCAGGCTGAACTCGATGCGCGTCGCGAGCAGGCAGCCGAAGCCGAAAAAGGCAAAGCCGAAATTGGCTGGGGCAGCCAGATACGCTCCTACGTGCTCGACCAGTCGCGTATAAAAGACCTGCGCACGGGAGTCGAAATCGGCAATACACAGGGTGTGCTCGATGGCAACCTGGATCCCTTCATCGAAGCCAGTCTCAAAGAGGGTCTCTGATGGCCGACAAAGAAGAACACCGGCTGATTGCCGAGCGCCGCCGTAAGCTCGACGACTGGCGCCAGCAGGACAGCGCCTACCCCAATGACATTAAGCCCACGGGACTGGCGCAGCAGTTGCACGAGCGTTTTGCTGATGACGACGCCGAGGCGCTGGAAAAGTCGGCTGTCGCGGTAACGGTGGCTGGTCGTCTGATGGCCAAACGCGTCATGGGTAAGTCCAGCTTCGCAGTTATTGAGGATACATCGGGACGTATACAATTGTTCGTGCAACGTGATGCATTGCCCGATGGCCTGTACCCGACCTTCAAGAGCTGGGACATCGGTGACATCATCGCTGCCAGCGGCACGATGTATCGCACCAACAGCGGCGAACTCAGTGTGCGGGTCGACACCATGCGATTGATTTCAAAGTCGTTGCGACCGTTGCCGGAGAAGTTTCACGGACTCAGTGATCGCGAACAACGCTATCGGCAGCGTTATGTCGATCTGATCATTAATGCCGAGTCGCGAGAGGTGTTCAGAACTCGCTCTGCCGTGATTCGTTATTTGCGCAAGACTTTGGACCAACGCGACTTTCTCGAAGTCGAGACACCAATGATGCAACCGATTCCCGGTGGTGCAATCGCGCGACCCTTCATCACTCATCACAACACGCTGGACATGCAGTTGTACCTGCGTATCGCGCCCGAGCTTTACCTCAAGCGCCTGATCGTCGGTGGCCTCGGTCGGGTCTACGAAATCAATCGTAATTTCCGCAACGAAGGTATTTCGACCCAACACAATCCCGAATTCACGATGCTCGAGCTCTACCAGGCCTATGCCGATTATGAGGACATCATGGACCTGACTGAAGAACTGGTCCGTGGTGCCGCGCGGTTGTGCAATGCCGATGCAGAGGTGGACTACCAGGGTGAAAAACTAGACTTTGCCAGCCCCTTTGCCCGCATCACAATGGAGCAGGCCGTCGCCAGTCATAATCCCGATCTCGACGCGACTCGTCTGCGCGATCCCGAATACCTGCGGCGGATCCTCGACCAACGTGACGTTAGCTGCGAGGACAGCTATGGCGCTGGCAAGCTACTCACCGAGTTGTTCGAGCAAAGCGTAGAGAGCCGCCTGCTGGCACCGACCTTCATCACAGCGTACCCGACCGAGGTATCACCGCTGTCGCGCTGCAATGACGAGGATCCGTTCCTGACCGATCGGTTTGAGTTGTTCATCGCCGGCCGCGAGATCGCCAATGGCTTTTCAGAATTGAATGACCCGGAAGACCAGGCAGCCCGCTTTCGTGCCCAGGTCGAAGCCAAGGACGGGGGCGACGAGGAGGCCATGTACTTCGATGACGACTATGTGCGAGCCCTTGAATACGGGATGCCACCGGCCGGTGGGCTCGGTGTCGGCATCGACCGCCTGGTCATGCTCCTGACAGACAGTGCCTCGATACGCGACGTGCTGTTGTTTCCGCTGTTGCGACCCGAAGGGGGTCAGGACAGCAAATAGGGCAACGTTGCCGGTCGCCAGGCAGTCTCATCCGTATCGAATAGCGGTGTCGTGCGGTTAACCTGGGTAACGACCAGGCATTCGCGACTATCAGTTGCTGCTGCAGCACGGACCACCACTCCGGCGGCTTTGCCGCTGTCGTCCAGCAGTTTACTGCCGGCCGTGGGGATCTCGCCGGCCGTCGAGACGAAACGCATCATGCGACGCTTGGGGGTGCCGAGATGGTGGGTGCGCGCAATTATCTCCTGGCCCGGGTAACAGCCCTTGGTGAAACTGACGCCACCTATACGATCGAGATTGAGCATTTGTGCCGTGAACGACCCGATGGTTTCGTTGTAGACAGCCGGCAATCCGTCCCGGATGTCACCGAGTTCCCAGGTCGCATCGTCCAGCCGGGGAACACCGTCGGCATAGTGTTGTTCCAGGCGAGCCTGCAACGACGCCCGTTCGGCGTAAATCTCGTAGCGCCCCCCGGCGACGACGACGCCGGCGGCCATTAATGTCTCGCCGGCTGGTTGCAGCTTTACCTTGCTGCGCAGGATATAGCGCGACAGACCGTCACAAAGGCCAGCACTGAGCGGGGCCGGCAGCACCAGCCAGAATTCCCCGTCGCGCTCGGCCACGCGGACACAGGCCTGGACCCGCCCACGGGCATCGTGCCAGCCAGTCAGTACGCTGCTTCCCGGTGACAGGGCAGCAATATCGGCACTGAACATCGATTGCAGGAAGTCAGTGGCATCGGCACCGGTAACACGGACAAAACCGTGACCGGGCAGTGGGCCAACGGCCCGCATGGATTCAGTCATCTTGGATTTCGTTGCCTAAATCAGGCCTGTAGCGCACAATGTAAAAGGCAGCGCAAGCATGCTCTGCCACAAAGGTTTTACGTGAAATGACAGACACAGACAAGGATCGGGACACTGCGACGGCGGAGCAGGGTGCCGGGACAGAAAATAGTGACGCCGGCGAACAGCGGCCACGCGAAGTAGGCGGACGCAATGGCCCTGAACCAACTCGTTATGGCGATTGGGAAAAGAACGGCCGGTGTATCGATTTTTAATGCACCCTCACCGGTGTGATTGGAGACCTGATGTCCAACATTGACCGACCGCTGTCACCGCACCTCCAGGTGTACCGGTGGCAGATCACGATGACGTTGTCGATCCTGCACCGCGCCACCGGAGTGGCGCTCGCTGCCGGCCTGCTACTGCTCATCGGCTGGCTGGTGGCCGCCGCAACAGGGCCCGAGAGCTACACGCAGGTGCGTGACCTGCTGTCGTCGCTACCAGGCGTACTGATACTGGTCGCGTTTGCCTGGGCCTTTAGCTATCACCTGTGTAACGGCATTCGGCACCTGTTCTGGGATGCCGGCATCGGCTTCGAGAAAACGCAGTACCGCGCCTCGGGCTGGGCCGTAGTCATAGCCAGTGCGGCCATTACCGCGATACTGGTTGCGATTGCCATGGGTGTGGCCAGCGGGAGTGCGGCATGAGTCGGCGCACTGCACTGGGCCACGTGCTGGGTCTGGGTTCAGCCAAGGACGGAACCGGACACTGGTGGGCGCAACGGGTTTCGGCGGTTGCCATGGTGCCGCTCGGTCTGTGGTTCCTGTTCAGCGTTGCGCTACTGATCGGCCGTGGCACGGTTGATTACCTTAGTGTCATCGACTGGATTGCCAGCCCGGTCAATGCGGTCGCGCTGATCCTGTTGATTGCTACGATGTGCTATCACTCCGCACTCGGTGTGCAGGTAGTGATTGAAGACTATGTGCATGGCGGTACCAAGGTCGTGAGCCTGGTGCTGCAGAAATTTGCGCACGCGGTCCTCGCGGCTGCCGGAATTTTTGCTGTCCTCAGGATCGCCCTGGGTTCCTGAACTTCACAAAGAGATAACGCATGACTGCTGGTTACGAAATAGTTGACCATACCTACGATGTTGTCGTCGTCGGCGCCGGTGGTGCCGGTTTGCGCGCGACCCTGGGCCTTGCTGAAGCCGGTCTGGAAACAGCCTGTATTACCAAGGTGTTCCCGACCCGCAGCCATACAGTGGCAGCACAGGGTGGCATCAGCGCAGCACTTGGGAACATGGGTGAGGACGACTGGCGCTGGCACATGTACGACACGGTCAAGGGCTCCGACTGGCTCGGAGACCAGGACGCAATCGAATACATGTGTAAAGAGGCACCGTCGGCGGTCATCGAACTCGAGCACTATGGCGTGCCATTCTCGCGCACCGAGGAAGGTCGCATCTATCAACGGCCCTTCGGCGGTATGAGCACGCACTTCGGCAAGGGAACGGCGCAGCGTACCTGTGCGGCGGCCGATCGTACCGGGCATGCCATGCTGCATGCGCTATACCAGCAATCGTTGCGCCACGATGCGACCTTTTACATCGAGTATTTTGCAATCGACCTGATCATGGATGACGGAGTCTGCCGCGGTGTCATTGCCATCGACCTCGCCGACGGCCGCATCCATCGGTATCGCTGCCAGACTGTCATACTGGCGACAGGCGGCTATGGCCGGGCCTATTTCTCCTGCACCTCGGCGCATACCTGTACCGGTGATGGCAACGCCATGGTCCTGCGCGCCGGCTTGCCACTACAGGACATGGAGTTCGTCCAGTTTCACCCCACCGGTATCTATGGTGCCGGTTGTTTGATCACCGAGGGTGTTCGCGGTGAGGGTGGCTACCTGACCAACTCAGACAACGAGCGCTTTATGGAGCGCTACGCACCCAATGCCAAGGACCTGGCATCGCGCGACGTCGTCAGTCGATCCATGACAATCGAAATCCGCGAGGGTCGCGGGGTCGGCGAGGAGAACGATCACCTGTACCTGAACCTGCAGCACCTCGGCAGCGAAGTCATCGACGAACGCCTACCGGGTATTGCCGAGACGGCCAAGATATTTGCCGGTGTCGATGTGACTCGCGAGCCGATCCCGGTATTGCCAACTGTGCACTACAACATGGGTGGCATACCGACCAATTACCATGGCGAGGTGCTGACCACGGTCGATGGCGAAGATCGCGTCGTGCCGGGACTGATGGCCGCGGGCGAGGCAGCCTGTGTCTCGGTCCATGGTGCCAATCGCCTGGGCTCGAATTCGTTGCTCGACCTGGTCGTATTCGGTCGGGCCGCGGCACGTCGCTGTGCCGAGACCCTGCAACCTGGTGCAAGGCAGCCGGAATTGCAGGAACAGTCAGGCGATGAGGGACTCGATCGCCTCGACACGCTGCGTAATGCGAAAGGATCGACGCCCACAGCCGACATACGCCTGCGCATGCAAAAATGCATGCAGGAACACGCCGCCGTGTTCCGCACCGGTGACCTGCTGCGCGCCGGTATCGAGCAATTGCGCGAGATACATGCCAGTTTTGCCGATGTGTCCGTCAGCGATCGCTCGCTGATCTGGAACACCGACCTGGTCGAAACGCTGGAATTGCAGAACCTGCTCGACCAGGCCATGGCTACCATCAGTGCTGCTGAGCATCGCACCGAGAGTCGTGGCGCGCAGGCGCGTGAAGACTATCCTGATCGTGACGACGATAACTGGATGAAACACATACTCACCTGGATCGATAGCGGTGGCAGTGTGCGATTCGGTTATCGTGACGTCACACTCGACACATTGACCGACGATGTTGAAGCCATTCCGCCCAAAGCCCGGGTTTACTGAGGAGATACCAGACGATGGCGAAATTTACGTTGCCCGCCAACTCCCGTATCGGTAAAGGTCGTCACTACGACGCACCCGCCAACGCCGGCAAGACACGGCGTTTCAAGGTATACCGTTATGACCCGGATAGCGGTGACAATCCACGGGTCGATAGCTACGAGGTTGACCTCAGTCGCTGTGGTCCGATGGTTCTCGATGCGTTAATCAAGATCAAGAACGAAATGGACCCGACACTGACGTTCCGGCGCTCATGTCGCGAGGGTATCTGTGGCTCGTGTGCGATGAACATCGACGGCGTCAATACGCTGGCCTGTACCAAGGCGATCGACGACATCGGAGGCGAAGTTAAAATTTATCCGCTGCCACATGCTGCCGTAGTCAAAGACCTGGTACCTGATCTGACCCAGTTCTATGCGCAATACGCCTCGATCCAGCCCTGGCTGCAAACCCGCACGCCGGCACCGCCCGACCGTGAACGCCTGCAATCGAAAGAGGAGCAGGAACTGATTGACGAACCATCGGCATGCATCCTGTGCGCCTGTTGCTCGACCAGCTGTCCCAGCTACTGGTGGAATAGCGATCGCTACCTGGGCCCGGCGGCATTGCTGCAGGCGTACCGCTGGCTGATCGATTCACGGGACGAGGCCACCGGTGATCGTCTTGATGATCTCGAAGATCCGTTTCGTCTGTACCGCTGCCACACGATTATGAATTGCACCAGCGCCTGTCCCAAGGGGCTAAACCCGGCGCGCGCCATAGCCGAAACCAAGAAAATGCTCATGGAGCGACGTCACTAGGGAATGGCCGATTCGGCTGAAATCGCACGTCTGCGCTGGCGCTGCCGGCGTGGCATGCGTGAACTGGACCTGCTCATGGATGGCTGGCTGACGCGCAGTTACGGCAGCGCGTCGGCTGAACAACGACAGGCATTCGGTGAGTTGCTGGAATGCCCCGATCCACAGTTGCTGATGTGGCTCACCGGTCGCGAAATTCCCGCTGATCCGGTTACCGCCGAATTGATCGATGCGATCCGCGAACGACGTTGAATTCCAGCTGCGTTCGTCGCTGTGGCGACGACGCCTGTTGATTGCCGGCGCCGTGCTGGCCAGTGCCGCCACCGTCGCTACTGCCATCCCGTGGTCGTATGCGCTTGTCATAATCTGTGTCATTGTCGTGCTCAGCCTGCGCGAGTGGCGTCGGCCCCAGCCGCTGGCACTGGCAGCGCTTGGCGAGCATCGTTGGCGGGTCAGGTTCAGTGATGGCAGGACCCAGACCGGCGTGGCGGATTCGGGTCCGGGGTGGTTGACCACGATCACATTCCCATCCAGTGCGATACCGCGTGTAGCTGTGTTTGCGGATGCCTTTCGGGAAACTGATCACAGCCGTTTCTGCAGGATGTTGCGTGCAGGCAACACAGGTCGCTCGTGATAGACTTCCAAAGGTTGGCCGGTTGCCCGGAAACTGGCCCCAGATCCTTATTTATAGCGAACTTTCGCCAGACCCCTGTGTCTATCGGAGTGGCACCCGGTGGAGCCGGGGCTGAAAGGGCCGAATGAGCAACAAGGCCGCCGACCAGTTGCTGGTCGATCGGGTACAGCAAGGCGACAAATCGGCTTTCGATGTGCTGGTCAGGAAATACCAGCACAAGATAGTCAAGCTGGTAATGCGCTATGTGCGCGATCCGGCGGAGGCGCTGGATGTCTCGCAAGAGGCATTTTTGAAAGCATACCGGGCATTGCCTGGTTTTCGTGGTGACAGTGCTTTCTATACATGGCTGTACCGGATTGCGATCAATACGGCCAAGAATTACCTGGTGGCGGCCAAGCGGCGGCCACTGGATTACGACCTGGATCCGCAGGATCCGGAACAGTACGAAACTCAGGCACGGCTGAAGGACGTGGATACACCGGAAGGGATGGTACTGAGTAACGAGATACGCCAGACAGTGAACCGGGCAATCGAACAATTGCCCGACGACCTCAGAACGGCGATTATATTGCGCGAGATCGAAGGCATGAGCTACGAAGAGATCGCGCAAACCATGGAATGCCCTGTGGGTACGGTGAGGTCGAGAATCTTCCGCGCCCGCGAAGCGATAGACAAGAAATTAAGGCCCTTGCTCGATTGAGAACATGACCGACCAACTCAACAGTCAATTATCCGCATTCATCGACGATGCATTGTCCACCGAAGAGTCTGACCTGCTCGTGCGCCGCCTCTGTCGCGACGACGAATTGCGCGAGACAGTGGCGCGTTACACGCTGATCGGAGATGTCGTCCGGGGCGGGACTCGCCTGCGGGCACCTCAGGACTTCCCGGAACGCATCATGCGCCGACTGGACGGTCAGCCATTGCCGCTGCCGCAAAGTTCCGACGCAACCGCTGACAGCCCGCGCCCGATGATGATCGCGGTTGCCGCCAGTGTCGTGGTGGCAGCGATAGCTTTATTCACTCTGCCCGGGCGGATGTCGACACCGCAAGCCCCGGTGCAGCTCGCGGATGCGCCCGTTGAGACCACACCGGTACTGGGCCTGGCGAGTCTCGACGACAGCGATTCCTCGGCCGCCAACTACGCGGTACCGACAGTAATTCCGGCAGCCCGGCAACCGGCGGAGTCACGCGCACGTCTCAACAAATATCTGGTCCAGCACCTCGGTGCGACCGGCTCGCGCCAGGGCCTGGTTACCTATCGTAATGTCGGCTATGTCACGGAGCCCGATTCGCAATGATCTCCATTGTTAGTGAGCTGTGCGTGCTGGCCGCCCTGGCCGGGGCGTCGCCAGTCGTCAACGACGATCCACAGGTTCTGCTCGAGCGCATGGCTTATGCCGTCGAGCACCTCAGCTACGAAGGCACCTTTGTTCATATCATCCAGGATCACAAAGCCGAGACCATGCGGATCATCCACAAGGTCGAGGACGGCCACGTGACTGAGCGCCTGATCTCACTGGACGGTTCGGGCAGAGAAATCATTCGCAATGGTGACGAAGTGCGTTGCGTGCTGGAGGGCGAAAAATCGGTTGTTGTCGACAGTCACCAGCAAAGCCCGTTGCTGGCGTCATTACCGCGTCAGCGTGACGGTCTGGAAGATCACTATCGTTTTCAGCTTACCGGTGCTGAGCGAGTCGCCAATCGCGACACCCAGATCATCGAGGTTAGACCGCTGGATGAGTATCGTTACGGCCACAGGCTGTGGCTCGACCAGTCGACCGGACTACCGTTGCGCTCTGCGTTGATCGATAACAATGGCGATATAGTCGAGCAGGTATTGTTTACCTCTATCTCCGTCGACAAGTCTATTTCCGATGACGAACTCAAGCCATCACTGGCTGCCGGCGAAGGGTATCGCTGGTTCGTGGAGGAGGGTGGCGAGCATGAGGCTGCTGCCGCCGAGGCAGCGTCGTGGCAGGCTGAGAACCTGCCTCGTGGCTTTAAGCTGACAGTTGCCAGCAGTGAGAACGGCGAGACGACTACGCGTCAGCACTATGTTTACACGGACGGACTAGCTTCGGTTTCGGTTTTTGTCGAGCGTGTCGCTGACGATGCACCACCGATGGATGGTTTATCCACGATTGGTTCAGCCAATGCGTACGCCACCACGATCGATGGCTACCAGGTGACCGCCGTCGGGGAAGTACCGCCCTCGACGGTCGAGATGATTGGTGCATCGCTGCGCCGTCGCCGGTGATCGAAGAAAGCGCCGAAGTCACCCAGGCAGACAGCACTGGTGTCTGGATCCAGTGCCGGAGTCGCAGCAATTGCGCCCGGTGTGCTGCCGGCCGCGGTTGCGGTGGCGCGTTGCTCGGCAGTATCGGTCGCAATCGCGACCCGGTAATACACATCTCTCAGCCCGGCCATGACTGGCGTCCTGGCGATACAGTCCGACTGCAATTGCCTGAACGACGTCTGCTGGGTGCAGCCGGTCTGGCTTACGGGCTGCCGCTGGCGACCCTGTTGTGCGGGAGCCTTGTGGGTAACCTGTTTGGCGACCCGGGGGCCGTCGTCGGCGCCGTTGCGGGTCTGACTGGTGGTGTCGGGCTCGGGCGGCTACTCGCTGGTCGCCAATTGCCGTTCAGCCTCACCGATCACCCGTGAAGCACCGGTTTGTGCTGTACCACCGGCGTGGTTGCGGCTTGTGTGACGAGATGCTGGATGAACTCGAGCCACGCCTGCGTGGCCAACCCGCCGAGCTACGCATGGTCGACATCGATACCGATCCCGGCTTGAGGGCGCGATACGATATCGACATCCCCGTTCTGACCGTCAACGACATCGAAGTCTGTCGCCATCGACTCGATCATGCGGCTATCGACAAAATTTTATGCGGCTGAGGCCTGGTTCCGGCGTACACCGGCCAGCCCTGTATATAATGCGCTGAACTTGCCAGGGTCCGCCCACCTTAATGAACCGTATTCGCAACTTCTCGATCATTGCCCATATCGATCACGGCAAGTCAACGCTGGCAGACCGGTTCATTCAGCTGTGTGGCGGTCTCAGTGAACGCGAGATGGCGGCCCAGGTTCTCGACAGTATGGACCTTGAGCGCGAACGGGGTATCACTATCAAGGCCCAGAGTGTTTCGCTAAATTACAAGGCCAGCGATGGCGAGACCTACCAGTTAAACTTTATCGATACCCCGGGGCATGTTGACTTCTCCTATGAAGTTTCACGTTCCCTCGCAGCCTGCGAAGGGGCGCTGTTGCTGGTTGATGCAGCCCAGGGTGTCGAAGCGCAAACAGTGGCCAACTGCTATACGGCGATCGAGCAGGGCCTGGAAGTCATGCCCGTACTCAACAAGATCGATTTGCCGTCGGCAGAACCGGACCGGGTGTGTAACGAGATAGAAGAGATCATCGGTATCGAGGCCACCGATGCCCTGGCTGTCAGTGCCAAGACCGGTGACGGTATCGAGGAACTGCTGGAAGCCATCATTGCGCGTATACCACCACCGACGGGTGAACGCGACGAAAAGCTACAGGCTCTGATTGTTGACTCCTGGTTTGACAACTACGTCGGTGTGGTCACGCTGGTGCGAGTCATGCACGGCAAGTTATCCAAAGGCGACAAAGTCCGGGTGATGTCAACACGACGCGCGCATTCCGTCGATCGGGTCGGGATTTTCACGCCGAAAATGAAAGACACTGATGCCTTGGCTGCCGGTGAGGTTGGCTTTGTCATCTCGACGATCAAGGACATCTACGGCGCACCCGTGGGTGACACGCTGACTCATGAGCGTGATCCGGTTGAGCAACCTCTGCCGGGCTTCAAGCAGGTGCAGTCACGGGTATTTGCCGGTCTGTATCCGGTTAGCAGCGACGACTACGAGAGTTTCAGGGAAGCGTTGCAGAAGTTGCGCCTCAATGACGCGGCTTTGCATTTCGAACCAGAAACCTCGGCGGCGCTGGGACTGGGTTTCCGTTGCGGTTTTCTTGGCATGCTGCACATGGAGATTGTGCAGGAGCGACTCGAGCGCGAGTACAACATCGACCTGATTACGACTGCGCCCACGGTGGTCTACGAAGTGCTCGACACCAGCGGTGAAGTGCTACAGGTAGAAAACCCTGCGGAACTGCCGCCAGCCAATAAAATCGAGGAGATGCGCGAGCCCATTATCGCAGCGCACATACTGGTGCCACACGAACATGTCGGTGCGGTAATCGGCTTGTGTGTCGAGAAACGGGGTGTGCAGAAGCGCATGCAGTATCTCGGCCAGCAAGTCTCGATCGAATACGAAATGCCCATGGCGGAGGTGGTGCTCGATTTTTTTGACCGGCTGAAGTCAGTGAGTCGTGGCTTCGCCTCGTTCGATTACACCTTCCTGCGTTTTGAAGCGGCGCCGCTGGTGCGACTCGATATCCTTGTCAATGGTGAGCGGGTCGATGCACTGTCCATCATTGTTCATCGCGAGAGTGCGCGCGAACGTGGCCGCGAAGTCGTCGAGCGCCTGCGGGAACTGATCCCGCGGCAAATGTTCGATGTTGCCATCCAGGCCGCCATTGGCTCGCAGATAATTTCGCGCAGCACAGTCAAGGCATTGCGCAAAAATGTTACGGCCAAGTGCTATGGCGGTGACATCACCCGCAAGCGCAAGCTACTCGAGAAGCAAAAGGCGGGTAAGCGCAGGATGAAACAGGTAGGTGCAGTCGAAATCCCGCAGGAGGCCTTCCTGGCGGTCTTGCAGGCAGGAAAAAAATAGATAAAACTCAAGAATTTATGGATGGCTCTTAATTCATGATTATAGAAATAATACTGGTAGGACTGGCGCTCCTGACTGGTGTCGTCTGGGTAGTCGATGCGAAATTGTTTCGCCCCGGTCGCGAGGCAGCGGGGGTCGATGGCGAACCGCTCGCAGTCGAATATGCGCGCAGCTTCTTCCCGGTCATTGTAATCGTGCTGATCATCCGATCGTTCCTGTTCGAACCTTTTCGAATTCCCTCGGGATCGATGATGCCGACATTACTCAGCGGTGATTTCATATTTGTTAACAAGTTTACCTATGGCTTGCGCCTGCCTGTTACTAACAGCCAGTTGATCGAGTTTCGGCAACCCGAGCGTGGTGACGTCGTGGTGTTTCGTCTGCCCGAGGATCCGAAGACCAACTACATCAAGCGCCTGGTAGGGCTCCCCGGTGATGTCGTAGAGGTGCGCAATAATCAGGTCTTCATCAACGGAAAGCCGGCCGAGCGGGAGATCAAAAGTATGTATAGCGGTCCGGGGCTGTCGCTCGGCTCACAGCCGCGGCTGGCTGTCGAAAACCTCGACGGCGTCGTGCACGAAATACTGCTGGAAACCCAATCCGGGCGTGAAGGCAGGTTCGAGGTGCCCCAGGGGCACTATTTCTTTATGGGTGATAATCGCGATAACAGTACGGACAGCCGTTTTCCACAGGTTGGTTATGTGCCGGAAGCCAACATCGTTGGCAAGGCTGCCCGCATATGGATGAACTGGGATTTCCCCAAGGCGACGCCAATCTGGAGTCGCATCGGTGACAGGATTCAATAGCGGAGGGTTTCCGATATGTATGCAAAGCAACGCGGTGTGACACTGCTCGGCTGGATCGCGATCCTGGCGGTGATCGGATTCTTTGCCATCTTCACCATGAAACTCGTTCCGGCCTACACGCAGAAACTCGATGTCCACTCGCTGATGGAAGCGCTGGACAACGAGTTCAGTGGTCAGAATGCCTCGCCGGTGCAGTTACGCAAAGCGATAGTCAACAAGTTCCAGACGAAAAGCTACGAGATTATCGATGTCAAGAGCTTTGTCATCACGCCGGTCAAGGGAGGACACGACATTACGATCGCATACGAACATCCCTCCGATCTGTTCCTCGATATCGGGCTCGTGGTCAAGGTCAACGAGACCGTGCACATCGAGCGTTGACGGTTCCACCGCGACTCGCAGAGTGCCTGCAGCAGCCGTTTGGCGACGAGTTGCTGCTGCAACAGGCTTTGACCCATCGTAGTTGTGGTGGGCAGCACAATGAGCGGCTCGAGTTTCTCGGCGACGCCGTTCTCGACCTGGTTATTTCAGAACGACTGTACGAACTCCGACCCGACGCCAATGAAGGCGATCTCAGCCGTTTACGCGCCAGCCTTGT
>JABDKV010000001.1 GCA_013002045.1 Gammaproteobacteria bacterium | reverse complement strand
CTCCTACGGATCGCTGCGCGATCCATCGCGGCTGAAGCCGCTCCTACGGGATCCCCACCCACAACGTCCCACGAAGTCGAGCCATCCCCAATCTTGCGAGAGCTGGCTTTGTGAGCCCAGGTCTTTCGCGGCGTCGTGCGCAGCGAATGAAGCAGGACGCCCGAATGAGATGCGCCCGATTCCGGCAGGCCATGGATGGCCTGACGGATTTAGCCGCGAAAGGCCGGGGCGCATAAAGCCAGCTCTTTCACGAAGCGTTTCCTGGCAACCCACCTTCACCCGCGATTCTTCTGGAGGCCAAGTCGTTAGAAAGAATCGCGGCTGAAGCCGCTCCTACGGGTTGCAAACCGGTAGCTGGTCGGCACAGTATTTGGGGATGGGTTCGCCACCGCAGTCACGACAGGAAGAACACGACGCCACGCAACGCGCGTTGTTCTCTGATTATTCACCGCCGCTGTTGCGACAGGCACGTGAGCGCCAGGATCGCATCATCAGGCAGCGCTTTGCGGGTCGTCGGCTAGCGTTTGCCGATCTTGGGTGCGGTGACGGCTACCATGCCTCGATGCTCGCGCCTGGCTGCGAGTATTACCATGCGTTCGAACTGGCACCCGCCATGGCGC
Organism: Gammaproteobacteria bacterium; assembly: GCA_013002045.1. Classification (GTDB taxonomy): domain Bacteria; phylum Pseudomonadota; class Gammaproteobacteria; order Steroidobacterales; family JABDKV01; genus JABDKV01. Next base: position 4,608 of record JABDKV010000001.1, on the reverse strand, counting down.
AGATGAGTCGTGAGCGCTTTGCCAGAGAAAATCTCACCAAAGCGCGGATATTTGAGACCGACCTCAGTATCTGCGATCTGGGTGACTACACCTACGATGTGGTTCTGTGCATGTATTTTACGCCGGGTAATTTTCGCGATGTATCGAATGACCTGTCGCTCTACACCGACGATTATCTCGACCACAACCCGGTGTTTACAAAAATCGTTGGGCGCTTCTATCGACGCCTGCGACCCGCGGGTTGCCTACTGCTGACCGTTTATCGTGACAACGAGGCAGCCGAACAGGCGCAGTGGGACCTGTATCGCAACTCGCAGCAGGAACCGGTGACACCGCGGGGTTCGCGCTTTGTCGCAACACGCGAAGGCTTCTGGTCGGCACGCTGGACCCGGGCCAGCATGTTATCGAACCTGCGCGACGCCGGTATCGCCGACGATGGCGTCGAGTTTCATGAACTCAACACCATCGCCTGGCTGGTTGAAATTCGCCGCTAGGGTCGGAACGGTACCTCGATCGCGACTTTGACCGGCTGACCCTGGCTCAGTAACTCCGATGGCAAACCGTTAGCGACCTTCGTCTCTTCTACCGACCACGCATTCCCCACCCGTTGTGATAGCTGCGACAGGGTTTCACCATTACGCGCAGTGGCCACATTGAGGCGCAGTTCGGTAAAGCTGCCCGCTTCAGCCTGGGTAAGGCCGCGGAAACTGCCTGCAATGCTGTCGAAGGTGCGTGCGTAATTATTAAATGCATTGAGCGGCGCCATGCCTGTAATACGCACCATCATTTGCGGATGTGCGATCCAGGTAAGATGCAAACCCAGTGGACCCTGGTCTGTTTGTGCCTGCGCCACGGCCTGGAACGCGTTGAATCCGTTGATGCTGCCGCTGGCACTGCGCCCCAGTTGTAACTGGTTTTGCTGCGCGAATTCGCGCGCAGCGGCAACCGGGTCACCGCTCGCGCCCTGCCCCTCGAGCCGTACCATCGCGTCGCGCGATTGCGGTGCAGCCAACACGGCTGTCGGCTGGTTAGCCTTGTCCCACGGTTCCGGTAACGAGAACGCAAAATTCAGGGTCGGATGCAGGAACAGTCCATCACGAAAAACCCCACCTGAGGGGTCGGCCCCGACCAGCAGTCCCTCGAGCTGCTGGTAATACTCGTATGTGGAATCGGCGATATTCGGTATCGGTGCGGTCGTTAGCTGTTGCGCCCGCTGCTGCGCAGTCTCGACCCGTTCATCGGTCGTCGGGTGCGAATCGAACCAGGTAGGCTGACGTTTTTCGCCAGTCTTATAGACCGTGTAATTACCCAGCTGGGCCATAAAGTCGCGCATACCTAACGGGTTCCACCCATTATCGGCAGCCAGGTCCTGGCCGATTTCATCGGACTGGCGCTCCTGGTCACGCCCATAGGTGGCAATCAGTCCTGATCCCAGCACGTTGCCCAGCTGCTGCGCCTGCTGCGCTGCCTGCGCACCACCCTGGTTAGCCGCGAAGATCGTACCGAGTACGGTCAGCACGCCGAGGCCGGTCGCGGCAGTTTGTCGTTGCGCTGAGTGACGTGCGGCGACGTGTCCGATTTCATGCCCAAGCACATTGGCAATTTCGGCTTCGGAGTTCGACAACGCCAGCAAGCCACGCGACAGGTAGATGTAGCCCCCGGGCAGGGCAAACGCGTTGGGCTCTTCCATGTTAGCGACGTAAAAACGGTACTCCACATCCTGCCGCGGAGAATCTTCGGCCAGGCGGTTGCCAATCGCCTCGATATAAGCGGTCAGCTGCGGATCCTCCACCAGCCCGATCGATTGCTCGACCTGCTCGGCGGCCTGGGCACCCAGCGCCTTCTCCTGCTCGGGTGACATTAATAGAATTTCGCGCTTGCCCGTGACCGGGTTGGTCGAGCAGGCCGCGACCAGGAACAGCATCGTCAGCAGTGTGAGCGATGATCGTAACCGGAAAGCAAAACCTGGCATGTTCAGAATCCTCCGCAATAATTGCACGTCAGTGTAAACCGCTATTGAAGTCGGGGTAGGTTCATGCAAATCGCTTGCCGGGCACCCCATAAGCCAGGAAATGCCATAAATTCAGGCTAGTTAGGGCGGTGCAGGCTATTCTGGCAGCCCTTCCTGCGACAGAAAAATCTACAATCGGGCGGCCCCTTAGGGTGGTACAGCCGCACCATCCCAGGCGAACACCCGCCCGCTATCGTCGACGGACAGTCCGTCCAGGACCGACAGCAGGCGTTCCGCAGCGTGTTGCGGCGTGAATAACTTGCCCTCGGGCACGTTAGCCTGGAACGGCGACGACAGGCTTGTATCGACTGTCCCGGGGTGCAAACCGACGATTATGGCCTGCTTATGGCGCCGCGCCAGCTCGATCGATAACGTCTTTATAACCATGTTGAGCGCAGCCTTCGACGCACGATAGGAGATCCAGCCACCGAGTCGGTTATCGCTGATACTGCCGACCCGTGCCGACAAGGCGGCAAACACCGATTTTTGCTTAGGTCGCAGAATCGGCAGGAAGTGTCGTGCTACCAGGGCCGGGCCGGTCGTATTAATCGCAAATGCCCTTTGCATACTGGCGGCATCGATGTCCTGCCAGCGTTTTTCCGGTTGCAGTCGCTCGCCCTCATGCAGGATCCCGGTTGCCACAATGACCAGGGCCGGCTGCCCGTTTTCCCGCACTGCGGCCGCAGCGGCCGCGATTGACGCCTCGTCCTCAAGGTCGACAAACAGCTCCGCATCACGCCGACCGCAGGTAATGACACGCGAAAAAGCCGGACTCGCTGCCAGCATGCCGGCGAGCGCAGCGCCTATGCCACCGCTCGATCCAATGACGACCGCGGGGGCCGGATCCGCAAAAGACTCGAGGTTCATCAACTCAGTCTAACGCTACCGGGGACACCGGCGCTCTTGACTATTGCTGCCATGTGAAACACTCTTGTCGCAGCGGTGTGTGGTGTCGCTGCGACACCTGCTGTGCATCGTCGCGTGTCTATCTAGTATTTGGGGGTATCAGTTATGAATTCGACCATGCAGAGAAGCCTGGCGCTTCTCGCCGGCGTGCTGGTCTCGACACCTGTTGTTTTTGTGCAACAAGCATTTGCGCAGAATGAAGCGCGTGAAGTCGAGGAAGTTATTACGACCGGAACCCGGGCACAGGAACGCTCCTCGAGCGAATCACCTGCACCCATCGATGTCATTACCGGTGAAGACTTCACCAACCAGGCCGAGACCGATCTCGCCAACCTGGTCCGTAATGTCGTTCCATCGTTTAACGTCAACACCCAGCCCATTAGTGACGCGGCCACTATCGTGCGCCCCGCCAACCTGCGCGGACTTGCCCCCGATCACACACTGGTGTTGGTCAATGGTAAGCGTCGTCATCGCGCTGCTGTCATTAGCTGGCTCGGCAACGGGGTCGCAGACGGCTCCCAGGGACCGGACCTGGCAACTATTCCGTCGATTGCGCTGAAGCAGGTCGAAGTCCTGCGTGACGGCGCATCCTCGCAGTACGGCTCAGATGCCATTGCTGGCGTCATGAACTTTATTCTCAAGGACTCCAACGACGGCGCCTCGATCGAAGCCAAGTTTGGTCAGTACAGCGAAGGCGATGGCGATCTCTACAGCATCGCCGGCAATATCGGCCTGCCGTTTTCTGACGATGGCTTTGCCAACCTGTCATTCGAGTACAGCGAATCGGACCCGACCGATCGCAGCGTGCAGCGCACCGATGCGGCCAACCTGATTGCCGCCGGTAACACGGCTGTTGCCAACCCGGCGCAGATCTGGGGTTCGCCACTGGTCAAGGACGACATCAAGCTGTTTGGTAATGTCGGTCTGGATCTCGGTAACGAAACCGAGTTCTACGCTCACGCCAACCTGTCATCGAAGTTTGTCGACGGTGGCTTTTACTTCCGTAATCCAAACACGCGCGGCGGCGTATTCAGCGGCGACGGCGGTGCCACGCTACTGGTTGGTGACCTGCTCGACGCAGAAGACGGCGTGCTCGATGGCACGGCTGGCTGCCCGACGATTACGATCACCAACGACGTGCCCGACCAGGCCGCGTTGAACCAGGTTATCAATGATCCGAATTGCTTCACCTTCCAGGAGATCTTCCCTGGTGGCTTCACCCCGCGTTTCGGCGGTGATGTCAGTGACGCTCAAATCGTGGCGGGTGTCCGCGGCGAAATGAAGAACGGCCTGCGCTGGGATGTCAGCGCATCGGGTGCGCGTAATGAAGTCGACTTCTTCATTCGCAACACCGTCAACGCCTCGCTGGGCCCCAACACACCGACCTTCTTCAACCCCGGTGATTACACGCAGTACGAGCAGGCGGTCAACGCCGATTTCGGTTTCAGCCCGACTCCGGAAACCAACCTCGCGTTTGGTGCTGAATTCCGCAACGAGGAATTCCAGATTACGACCGGCGACGAAGCGTCATTCGAAATCGGCCCGCTGGCCGAGCAGGGCTTTAGCGCTGCCTCAAACGGCTTCCCCGGTTTCAGCAATATCGCCGGTGGCAAAAACAGTCGTGAAAACGTCGCCCTGTATGTCGATGGCGAGTGGGAAGCGACCGACGAACTGCTGCTCGGCGCCGCTGT
>JABDKV010000329.1 GCA_013002045.1 Gammaproteobacteria bacterium | reverse complement strand
ACATTTTCATCATGCCGCCGGAGGATTTTTCCTCTTCACCTGCGACTGCGTCCTGCTCGTCGGCCATGCCTGGCTCCCTGCCTGTGGTGTTACGTCAACAAGGCTAGAGCAACATATGTGCCAAAGTTAAGAACATGTTTAAAAACAGCGATGTAGAGAGATTCGATCGGACCTGCGTCAAAAAACCACCGGCGTGGTGGCCCCCACGACGTCATTTTTCTGTCACCGCGTCGGGATTCCGACTCCGGTGGCCTTCCGGGAAAAGTGCGCAAGCTGGTAAAGTCGGCGAAATAGTGATGGAAAAGACGAAAAACCCTGCAGCTGGCCTGCGCCAGCGCCTGCGCGACGAAACCCGCCCATTTCATAATGCGCTCGAAGCCCGACTGCCACTCGCACGCGGTTTGCTGAGTGAGCGTCACTATCGCGATCACCTTAGCTTTCTGCTCGGCTTCTACGCCCCCCTGGAACAGCGGCTGCAGGCGGTCGCTGGTCTCGATGAGGTTGTGTCGTCACTGAATGCTCGCTGGAAAACGAAACGACTGGAATCGGATCTCGCGCTGGCAGCCTCCACATCTTCACGGGCGTGCAGAATGGAGGTCGACCTGATACACCGCGACGAGGCTATAGGAGCCTTGTATGTACTTGAGGGCGCGACGCTTGGGGCCCGTGTCCTGCTACCACGACTACGTCGTGCCGGCGTATTACCAGGTGCTACCGGCAGCCGCTACCTCGATGCTTACGGTAACGATGCTGGCCGCATGTGGGAGAGCTTCTGCACAAACCTGCAAGCTTTGCCACAAGCCGCGGGGCCCGGTGTAATCAATGGTGCTGTCGACACATTCAGGAACCTGTTGCAGTGGCGCAAGCGATGGGAGCGACACGCATGACCAGGCGCCCTGAGCTGCAGACCTGTACTGATGAGCCGATTCGCGTCCCCGGGTCAATCCAGCCCCACGGAGCACTGCTCGGAATTGACGAGCAGAGCCTGGAGATCGTACTGGCAAGCGCCAATGCCAGTGAGCAAACAGGCACTAGTGTCGCACCCGGCACGCCACTGGAAACTGTCCTGACGGCTGCGTCCATGACGCGTTTACGCAATGCACTGGCGGGTGATCCACGCGATGCGAATCCGCTCGCATTAGAGCTTAGCAATCTCGGTGCCGCCCATGGCATCGTGCACAGGACAGACGGCCTGCTGGTGCTGGAAATTGAGCCGGCAGCCGACGATCCGCTGAAATTTCGTACCGCTTACCGTCGCCTGGTACGTCAGTTTGATCGCTTGCGCCGAGCGGAGTCACTTGAACAGGTGGCCGATGCTGCCGCCAGTGAACTAGCCAGACTGACTGGCTTTGATCGAGTCATGGTTTATCAGTTCGATCGCCATGCAAACGGATCCGTCATCGCCGAGCAACGGGCTGACGAGAATATGGAGTCTTTCCTCGGGCTGCATTATCCGGCCAGCGATATTCCGCCGCAGGCACGGCAGCTTTATATCGAGAACCCGATTCGCCTGATTGTCGATACCGATTTTCGGCCGGTACCGCTGGTTCCCGATGTCAATCCTGAAACTGGTAAGCCAATCGATCTCAGCCAGTCGACGTTGCGAAGTGTGTCTCCGATCCATTGCGAGTATCTGCGTAACATGGGTGTTGGCGCCTCGATGTCGATCTCGTTGCTCAACGGCAATAACTTATGGGGTCTGATCGCATGTCATCACAGGACAAGCTTTCTTGTTCCCTACGGCACCCGTATGGTGGCCGAGTTTCTTGCGCACGTACTGTCGGCCAAGGTGCTCGAGATCGAACGCACGTCGGTTCTGATGCACAAAGCCAGGGCTTACAGTATCCAGTCACGCCTAATCGACCAGATGGTGGCAGCATCGTCATTCGAAGAAGGGCTGGCCGCAGATTATTGCACGCTGACTGACCTGTTCCCCAGTGATGGGGCAGCCATACTCTATCGTGGTCAGATTACGACCGTCGGTAAGACACCAACCGTAGAACAGGTGCGCACTTTGAGTAACCGGCTGTCGACCAGCGAACCGACGGAAGTGGTGGCAACCGAGAGTCTGGCCGCAACTTTTCCCGCAGCAGCCGAGTATGCGGCGGTTGCCTCCGGCGCTATCGTTGTGCCCCTGTCGGCCGACGGCAGCGATCGGATTTTCTGGTTCCGTGGCGAACGGGGAGGGGCAATTACCTGGGCCGGTGATCCGGAAAAATCTGTGGTCGTCGATAGCGAGGACCGATTGCGACCTCGTTCGTCGTTCGCCGCATTCAGGCAACAGGTTCGTCACCATTGCGAACCGTGGCAGGAATGGGAAATCGATATTGCATCCGATTTCCGTACCGCTATTGCAGCCAGTGTCATTCATCAGGCCGCCGAGCTTGAGCGTCTGAATGCGCGACTAATGCAGGCGAGTCAGCACAAAGATCACTTTCTAGCCACGGTCTCGCATGAACTGCGGAATCCGTTGAATGCGATCGTTGGCTGGGTGCGTGTAGCTCGCATGGGATTGGATGGCGATGAACTGGAGCATGCGTTGGAGACGATCGAACGCAATGCCGAGGCGCAAACTGAACTGATCAACGATCTGCTTGACGTCAGCCGTATCCAGAGTGGCAATTTGCGTCTTGAAACCGAGGTCGTAAATTTTCGGGAGATCATGCTCAGGTCGATCGAGACGGTACAACCGAGTGCATGGTCACGCGGTATCAAGATCAGTTCGAGTTGCGTCGAAGAGACGGCTAATGTCGTCGCCGACCCGCGCAGACTACAGCAAATAATCTGGAACCTGCTGAACAATGCAATAAAGTTCTCTAACGAGAACAGCGAGGTAAGAGTCAGTCTGGAGCGTATCAGCTCATCGTACCAGCTTGAAGTGGCAGACGATGGTTTCGGAATGACACCAGAACTTCTGTCGAAGGTCTTTGAGCCCTTTACACAAGGGGATAACCCGGAAAGTCGTGCAGGTCTTGGATTGGGGCTGTCAATCGTCAAGAGTATTGTCGAGTTGCACGATGGGGAAATCGTTGCATACAGCGATGGACCGGGACATGGCGCGATTTTTCGGGTCCGCATACCGGTTGCCACGCTGGCAGAAAATGTTGCCAGTGGCGATTCGGTTGCGAAGGTGGCCGACTTTGACCTGGCTGGCCGCCGGGTGCTGGTAGTCGAAGATCACGCCGATGCCGGCCAAATGGTGGTGCGCCTGATCGAAGCTCAGGGTGCCAGTGTCGACTATGCCGGGAATGGAAATGAGGCCATGAAGATGCTGCTTGGAAAGCAGTGCTATGACCTGATTATTTCCGATCTTGATATGCCAGAAATGGATGGTTTCGAACTGATAGACCGCATTCGACGGGATTCCACGTTGACAGGTCTGCCGGCCATTGCTCTGACCGCTTTCACCCGGGGTGGCGATCGAGCGCGCGCGCTAAGAGCTGGCTTCCAGTATCACGTGGCTAAACCAGTCGATCCGGATGAACTGCTGGCGGTCGTAGCCACCCTGTTATCGCGAGTGGGATGAGCCCTCCCGCAACGGGAGGGCTGCGAGGGTCCTCAGTTACGGGGACTTAGGCATAAGCGTCGATCAGTCCGTCGACCGTCGCTTGCTTTATTTGCTCAGGGTCGTCAGCGAATTCCTCCAAAGCCATTTTCTCGAAAGTGTCATCGCCGGCGTCGTCGTCGCTACCGTCGCCGGACTGACCGGCTTGCGCCTGCTGCTGTGTTGGTTGCTCGGAAACATTGGCATCGCTGAGATTCAAGCCCTGGGAGGCAAACATCTCACGCAGGCGGGGCATGGCCTGTTCCAGTGCTTCGCGTGTCGCCCCGTGCTGGACCTGGAATGCGACTCGCGCATCGTCATTGGCGACCGAGATGCGTACTTCTACCGGGCCAAGTTCAGGCGGGTTCATGCGCAGCTCTGCGCGGCCGATACCTTTATCGTTCATCAATAGCAATCGTTGCCCCAGTTCACTGCCCCACTGCGGGTCCGCCACAGGTTGCTGTAGCGTATAACTGGGTTGAGGTGCCGTCGTCGGTGTCGATGGCGCCGGGCCAGTCGCCGTGACGGCAGGTGCGATTGAGGTCATGACCGGCGTGGTCGTTGCTGTGGTCGTCGTCGATGGTGTCGATTGCTGCAATACCGGCAGCTCTTCGGCTAGCAGATCGGTTACCGGCGCCTGCCGTATCTCGGCCATCGGCTCGGGTGAGGACTGCAATTGCACACGGATCTGTGGCCGGGTCGCTTGCTCGAAATCGGTGATGGTGCTGATTTCGGGTCTTAGCGGTGCGGTCACCTGGCGGGTTACAACCTGAATTCCACGATCGTTGCTCAACGGCTGTGGCATGACCGGTAGTGGCTGCAACACAGGGACCTGTTCCGGGCGCATTGCCTGTGTCATCACCTGGTCGATGACTTCCGCATCGGTATCGGCCAACAGCTGTAGCGGCAAGGCATTGCCGGAAACCGGCAACGACTGTTCCGGTAACTCCGTCCGCAGCTGCGGCAGTAGCTGGCCGGTACCCTCAGTGACCGGCGTCGCTATCGGCTCCTCGATGGTCAGCTGACCGAGCAGCAAGGCAAACAGCCCGCTGGTAGAACCGCCGCTGTTTTCAGCGAAATTCCCGGTATTTTGCAGAATTTGTGTGGCAGGTAGCGCTGCGTCCACCGATGTGGCCACCGGTAACAGGGTGGTTGGCGATGATTCCACGTTGGTTCCTCTCATGCCGGCGCCGCGCGCCGTGAAGTTATCGACATGGAGGTTATTGCAAGGGGTGTGCCAATAAGCGGTCTAGATGGCGCGGGTGCGAAGCAGGGCGGCAATCTCCTCTATCTGGCGTTGTTCGTCCTGTTCGGCAATCCGGCGTTCCTCGCGTGCGAAACGATCGGCAGCCATGTCCAGCGCCTTGCGCTGGCTGCGTCGGTCGCGCCAATCGTCCTGCTGGGTGTCGAACTCTCGTTCCAGAGTCACGATGAGCCGTCGTTGTTGGGCAATTGCATGCTCGAGGCGGTCCATAAACAGGCGGAAGTCCTGCAGCCGTACAGCGTCAGCAAAGCTATTGTGCGACTGCGCGTACTCCTCGTGGTACCTTTCGAGATCTGTCAGCATGGCGCGATGCTTGTCGAGATTGGCGCGTGCCGCAGCCATGCGTTTCGACGCCTCCTGTTCGCGATGTGCAGCGATATCGGCGATCGGTTGCAGGCGCTTGGATCGGTTCATTCAGTTGTTTCCGTTTCTACTATGGGTTGCCCGACGAGTTCCTCGAGGCGCAGCCGGCTATCGTGCCAGGTGACCGCTTCGTGCAGGTCCTGACGCAGGAACTCCTGGATGCGTGGCCAGAAGGCGATCGCCTCGTCGACGCGTGGATCGCTACCTTTGCGGTAGGCTCCAACACTGATCAGATCCTCGTTGTGGCGATAGGTCGTGTACAGCTGTCGGAAGCGTCGTACCAGGGCCTGGTGCGCTGGATCGGTAATCTCCGTCATGGCCCGGCTGATAGAGGCTTCGATATCGATTGCCGGGTACAGTCCGGATTCGGCCAACTGTCGCGACAGCACGACATGACCGTCCAGAATAGCCCGGGCAGAATCAGCGATAGGGTCATTCTGATCGTCGCCCTCAACCAGGACCGTGTAAAAGGCCGTAATCGAACCGTGAGGGTGTTCCCCATTGCCGGCACGTTCAACCAGTTGCGGCAGCTTGGCAAACACCGATGGCGGATAGCCCTTGGTTGCGGGAGGTTCACCTACGGCGAGTGCGATTTCGCGTTGCGCCTGGGCAAAACGCGTCAGCGAATCCATTAACAACAACACCTTCTTGCCCTGGTCGCGAAAGTACTCCGCAATTGCCGTGGCAAGCCAGGCGCCGTGCATGCGCATCAATGGCGGGTGATCGGCCGGTGTTGCGACTACAACTGATTTCTGCATGCCTTCTTTGCCCAGTACATCTTCGACAAACTCTTTCACTTCGCGTCCGCGCTCGCCAATCAGACCAACGACGGTGACGTCGGCATCAGTGAAACGGGTCATCATGCCAAGCAGGCGACTCTTGCCGACACCGCTGCCGGCGAACAAGCCGATGCGTTGTCCGCGACCGACGGTCAGCAGGCTATTGATTGCTCGTATACCCACATCGAGCGGTTCACGAATTGGCTGGCGCGCCAGGGGGTTGATAGTGGTGCCGGCCAGCCTTATGGACTCATCGCACGATAATGGTCCGAGATCGTCG
>JABDKV010000321.1 GCA_013002045.1 Gammaproteobacteria bacterium | reverse complement strand
AATCGCATTCGTCCATCGAGTCTCGACGACTATGTCGGGCAAAAACACCTGGTAGGCGAGGGCAAGCCACTGCGACTGGCGATCGAGCAGGGCCACGTGTTTTCGTTCGTGCTCTGGGGTCCGCCCGGTGTTGGCAAGACCAGCCTGGCCCGCATTTACTCGGCCGCCATCGATGCCGAGTTGCACGAACGCTCCGCTGTGACCGCAGGCAAGAACGATATTCGCAAAATCATCGAAGCGCCCACCATTGGTGATCGGCCGCGTGTGCTGTTCCTCGATGAGATACATCGATTCAACAAAGCACAGCAGGATTTCCTGCTGCCCTTTGTCGAAAGTGGAGAGCTGGTGCTGATCGGGGCCACGACAGAAAACCCGAGTTTTGAAGTCATCCCGGCCTTACTGTCACGACTGCGGGTGTTCGTGCTGGAATCGCTTGCCGATCCGGAAATGGCCGCGATTATCGAACGCACTGGCTTTGAACTCGACGAGGCGTCCCGGGACTGGATGATCGCCATGGCCAATGGTGACGCCCGCCAGGCTATCACCATGATCGAGAACACCGCCCGTCTGTATACGACGGTTACCGCCGACAACCTGAACAAGGCTTTGCAGTCGAAATTTCTGCGGTACGACAAAAAAGGTGAGGAGCACTACAACACGATTAGCGCTTTCATAAAGTCAATGCGCGCGAGCAAAGCCAATGCGGCCATGTATTACCTCGCGCGTATGATCGATGCCGGCGAAGACCCGAAGTTTATCGCCCGTCGGATGGTGATTTTTGCCTCTGAGGATATAGGGCTGGCACAACCAACAGCGCTGGTCGTGGCGAATGCGGTTTTCAGGGCAGTCGAAACCATCGGGTTGCCCGAATGCGCAATCAATCTCGCGCATGGTGTCGCCTACCTGGCAAATGCGAAAAAGGATCGCAGTGCGTACGACGCTTATCGGGCAGCGATGAAGGATGTGACACGGCACGGTAATTTGCCGATACCGATGGAGATTCGTAATGCGCCGACTGAGCTTATGAAGGAGCTGGGCTATGGTCAGGAGCGGGCTGACTCAGACGGGAGTTTGTTGCCGGGGGAACTGTCGGGGCGGGATTATTTTGGTGGTGATGGTGATTAGGTGGGGTGTGTGTTGTTTGTCGGGGTGAGAAAGTAAGAAAGAGTCGGGACTGAAGTCCCTCCTACGGCGGCTGCCGCCGCCATCGCGGCTGAAGCCGCTCCTACGGGGAGGGATCGCGGCTGAAGCCGCTCCTACGGGGAGGGATCGCGGCTGAAGCCGCTCCTGCGGGGGGCGTTCTGGCGTGTGGGGACGGGGGGCGGCTTTGAGAGCAGTCGGGTTTGTCGTGCGATTGGCGTGACCAGGGTATGAGATGCAGAATGGGCGACCCTGTGACTGGTTGCGGAGACTAACGCGATGTTGAGATGTGATTGGAGGAGCGTCCTGGCGGGTGCTTTGGTGGTTGTAGCATCGCCCGTTTCGGCACAGGCGCCGATTGTGCAACCAGGCGCGCCCGGCGAGCCGGTCAGGGAGCTCAGTGCCGAGCAGGCGATTGAGATCGCGGTTACCAGTTACTCGCCTGATGATGCCCGCTTCATGCAGGACATGATCCCGCATCATCACCAGGCGCTGGAGATGGCGGCGCTGGTTGCGGACCGAACCAACAACCCGGAACTGATCGACATCGCCGGTCGAATCAACGCCTCGCAGGGAGACGAAATCGAGTTCATGCAGTCGTGGCTGCGTGAACGTGGCGAGGACGTGCCCGACCCCACCGCTCACCACGCCATGCATATGAGTCACGAGATGGCCGGCATGGCCACACCCGGGCAAATGGCCGAGCTGGCCGCCGCACAGGGTACGGCGTTTGATCGGTTATTCCTTGAGTTGATGATCCGGCATCACGAAGGTGCCGTCACAATGGTCGAAGAACTGCTGGAGCAACCCGGTTCCGCTTTCGACCCGGTCCTGTTTGAGTTCACCAGCGATGTCACCAACGATCAAACCACCGAGATCGAGCGCATGAATGGAATGCTGGTCGGGCTGTCTGATGACCCGCGGGCCGGGCTCGCGGCAGGCTTCGACGATGCCGCCGAGGCGATACTCAATCTCGAACATGTCGCTGCGCTGCCGAAGCCGGCGGGATTCTACGATCCGGCAAACCCTGCGGGTCTGCCACTGGAAGCACCTGAAGACGATGAAGAACAGGGCGAAACCGACGCCGACGGAGAACTGGCGGAAGAATCTGACGGCGAAGACGAGGACGATGAAAACAAAGCCACCAGCGAAGAACGCCGGCGTGGGCCCTTGCTCAGCTTTGCCAACACCGACATGGCTTTTTCCGGCGATGTCCTGGTAGCGGGCAGTTACCACGGATTTAATGTTTATCGGCTCGGCGATGGCGGTCTGCCGCAACTGCTGAGTTCGGTGGTCTGCCCGGGTGGGCAAGGTGACGTATCCATCGTCGGCGACTTGCTCATCATGTCGGTCGAACAGACGCGTGGGCGACTCGATTGCGGCCTCCAGGGTATTACTGAAGACGTCAGCGCGGAACGCTTCCGTGGCTTGCGTATTTTCGATATCAGCGATCTTGCGCGCCCGGTCCAGGTCGGTGCCGTGCAAACCTGTCGCGGCTCGCACACCCATTCAGTTGTTTCCGGTCCCGGTCGCGATGGCAAGATCATTGTCTATAACTCCGGAACCAGCTCCGTTCGCGACGAAGAAGAACTGCCCGGTTGTATAGACGAGTCGCCGGGCGATGAACGAACAGCACTATTTCGTATCGACGTGATTGAAATACCGGTAAAAGATCCCTCGCGCGCCCGTATTGTCAGCAGTCCCGCCGTTTTTGCTGATCCGAAAACAGGTACGCTGGCCGGGCTGTGGCGTGGTGGCGATCATGGCGATGAGACCCAGGAAACCAGTCAGACCGACGAGTGCCACGACATCACGGTCTATCCCGAGCGCAAACTGGCGGCGGGCGCCTGCTCGGGCAATGGCATCCTGTTCGATATTTCCGACCCGTTTGAGCCGCGACGACTCGACGCAGTAGTTGACCAGGGTTTCGCTTACTGGCATTCGGCCACGTTCAACAACGACGGAACCAAGGTGATTTTCACCGACGAATGGGGTGGTGGCAGTCGTCCGCGTTGCCGCGCCTATGACCCGGTCGACTGGGGTGCCAATGCCATTTACGACATTGTCGATGACAAGCTCGAGTTTCGCGGCTACTACAAGCTGCCCGCACCGCAGGTCGAGCAGGAAAATTGTGTCGCCCACAATGGCTCAATCGTGCCCGTGCCGGGACGCGATATATTCGTGCAGGCCTGGTACCAGGGTGGTATCTCGGTACTCGACTTCACTGACTCTGCCAACCCGGTGGAAATCGCTTACTTCGATCGAGGTCCCGTGAACGAAGAAGAACTGGTGCTTGGTGGTTACTGGTCAGCGTATTGGTATGACGGGCGTATTTACGGCACCGAGATCGTTCGCGGACTGGATGTATTTGCGTTGTTACCGAGCGAATACCTGACCGAGCGCGAGATTGTCGCAGCATCAATGGCCGATCACGGCGGTGTGTTCAACCCGCAGCAACAGTTTCGTGTCGACTGGCCGGCCGATCCGGCGATCGCCCATGCCTATATCGACCAGCTGCAACGTGACGAGGCTATCGCATCAAAATTGCTGGATGAGATCGGCGCGACACTGGCGCGCGCGACTCCGCACCTCGAATCCGGAACTCGTGACCGCGGGCTGGCGCGTCAGCTACGCTCACACGCCGCCGCACTCAAGGCGGAACGGGATACTCAGCCCGCCTTGGGGCTGGCGCAGACACTGTCCGGGATAGCGTCGCGTTTGCGCTGAAATAAAAAAGGGGCGTTAAAAAACGCCCCTTTGGTTTAGATGGGCCAGGCCCGAACCATTCCCGAAAGGGTGGGGGCAGGGAAGCGGGCAAAGCTATCGGTGCAGACCCGGCCCGGGAGACCGGTTAGTCGTAACGGCGGCTGCGACGTTTGTCGCGACGGTTCTCGCGAGCTTCGTGGATTTCGTCTTCCGTCAGCACACCATCGGCGTTGGCATCAATCTTGGTAAAGCGCTTTTCCAGCCGCGCCGCGTGCGCGTCAGTGAATTCAGCCTGCGAGATGTAACCATCTCCGTCGCTGTCGAGTTTATCCATACCACGTTTACCGCCACGACGTGCCTTGCGCTTTTCGGCGCGTTCGGCATGCGCTGCCTGCAGTTCGTCGGTGCTGACCAGTCCGTCAGCATTGGAATCGAGTTTCCCGAATTTCTCTGCTGTTTTCGCGCTATGCGCATCCTGCATTTCCTGCAGAGTCAGCAGACCGTCGCCGTCGCTATCGGCGCGTTCCAGCATGTGAGGTGCGGCAATGACCGTGGTGGTCCCAAGGGCCAGTGCGGCTGCCAATATGATTCGCTTGTTCATCGTTGCTCCTGCGTTAAATTGCGTGTGTCTATTAAGACGCATTGCGGGTCGAAATGATGTAGCGGGAAGCTTTAGTTTTGTTGAGAAACCTCAAGAATGGAAGCATCTTTAGATTTCTTAAGGTTCACCGGGCTCAGCCGCGACAGAAAGGGCGGTTAGAATGGCTGCGTGAACGCCGAACGGACACAAATTCTCATTGTCGATGACGATCGGCAACTGGCCGCGATGCTCGCCGAGCTGCTCGAAACGGCCGGATACGAAGCTGTCACCGCTCATGACGGTGACGAAGGGCTGGAGCGGTTTCGCGAAAAACAACCCGACCTGGTTGTACTCGATGTCATGATGCCGCGGCGGGATGGTATCGCTACGCTGGTGACATTACGCGAGCAATCACAGGTGCCTGTCATCATGCTGACCGCGATGGGCGAGCAGTCTGACCGCATTCTGGGGCTCGAAATCGGCGCTGATGATTACCTGGCCAAGCCATTCGCGCCACGCGAGTTATTGCTACGTATCGCCGCAATTCTGCGTCGGCATGTGCCGGAAGAAGAGAGTACGTCGAGCGATGTGATCGAAATCGGGCCATTAACAGTACGACCCAGTCGCCATGAAGCCAGCCTGGGTGGCGAAGAACTCACCCTGACCGGTGCCGAGATGCGCATCCTGGCAGAGCTCGCATTGCGACATGGCGATGTCGTCTCCCGTGAACGGCTTACACGCCATGCGTTGGGCCGGGCGCTGACCCCGCTCGACCGTGCACTCGACACTCATATGAGCCACCTGCGTCGCAAGTTAGGTGCTGTCGCACGCGATGACCAGCGTTGTGAGATACGCAGCGTGCGCGGTGCGGGTTACCGGTTGATTATCGACTGATGCCACGACTCTTCTGGAAACTGTTCTCTGCGTTTTGGCTGACCACGGTTGCCATCCTGGCAATCAGTATTTTTGCCAGCTTCCAGCTTGCCGACCAGGCCTTCGATGAAATGCTCGACCCGCGTACTGCCGATGGGCTGGTGCGCGAGCAACTGGCAGTAGGTGGCCTGGACGAATTAAAAACCTGGGTAACACAAACTCGCGAGTTTCCACCGGGGCAGACTATTTACCTGCTCGATGCAGCAGGTAATGACCTGCTGGATCGTCGTGTGCCTGAGTTTGTCGAGCGTCGCGCCCGACGGATGTGGTCGATTGCGGGGCGCGAGCGTGGCGGTCGTCGACGTATGGGGCGCGTGATACACGAGATTGGGGTGACGCATTTTGTTGCGATTCCCGGTCCAGCGGCATCGGCACGCTTTGGCGTGTTCGCGTCAGGGCCGTTGAGCTTGTCGGTGCTGGCAATCGCTGCCGTGATAAGTCTGGTTGTGTTCTGGCTGCTGGCACGGTCGCTCACCCGGCCTGTGCTCAGGATTTCGGAAACTGCGTCGCGTCTTGCCGAAGGCGACATGGGCGCCCGGGTCGGTCCGGTGCGAGGTGGTGATGAGATCGACGAACTGGCACGACAATTCGATCGCATGGCAACGCAGATCGAAGCACAGGCCCGTCAGCGTCACGAGTTATTTCGCAACGTATCCCATGAGTTGCGCGCACCACTGGCGCGGCTCGAAGTAGCGACCGAGTTGCTGGAGCGCAAGCCAGAGCAGCGGGACGTGCACCTGCAGCGAATTCGCAAAGACATCGAGACACTCGATGAGCTGACCGGCCAGGTGCTGGCACTTGCGCGGGCAACCCAGTCCGATGCAGCCCGCAGTCCGGTGGACGTCGGAGAAGTAGTCAGACGCGTCGTCAGTGATGCCCGCTTCGAGGCCAGCGCCCGCGAGATTCAGATCAGCCAGCAGGGCGGCACCGACAAGCTGCTGGTGATGGCTAATGAGGCTTTATTGGCCAGCGCCATAGAAAATGTCGTGCGTAACGCGATCCAGCATGCCCCGGATGCTGGCGGGGTGGACGTTGCGATCGAGGCAGATGACAGCTCGGTACAGGTTGCGATCAGCGACACCGGGCCAGGCGTGCCGGCAGCGGAACTGACTGGCATTTTTGAGCCGTTCTACCGCCTCGACCAGAATAAAGCCGGCGCCGGAATTGGCCTGGCGATAACCCGTCGCGTAATCGATGATCTCGGTGGCGACGTCACCGCAGCGAACCGCGCTGGCGGTGGGCTGAGAGTAACGATGGTAGTGCCGCGGCTGGTGCCGGCCAGTTCGATCAGCGAAACCTGACAGCCTGACTTGACGCTTTGTAGTGGTCGCGTCGAGAATCGATGTGCACGCCACGGAGCTCAACATGCTGATATTCATCACCGCCGTCGCGATCGTCCTGGTCGTGTCGTTTGTCTGCTCTATTTTCGAGTCAGTTTTGCTTTCGCTGAGTCGGCCCCGAATTGAGCTCATGATGCAGAAGGGCAGCCGCGCCGGGCACCTGCTGTCGGGATTTCGTCGCAACATGGATGTGCCCATATCGGCAATCCTGATTCTAAATACGGCGGCGCACACTGTTGGAGCTTCGGTGGCTGGCGCCAGTTACTCCAGCGTGTTTGCCGACAACACGCTGTGGGTTTTCTCGATCCTGTTCACGATTGCGGTCTTGTTGTTTACCGAGATTATTCCCAAGACCCTCGGTGTAGCCTACGCCACGGTGCTGGCGGTGCCGGTGGCACACGGAATCCAGTGGCTCACACGTGTACTGCGACCTTTCGTCTGGCTCAGCGAAAAGGTCTCGCGTGCGGTTCGCGGCGATCTGGAAATGCCGGTGACATCCGCCGATGAAATCCGGCTGCTGGCATCGCTTGGTCGCAGCGAGGGTGTCGTGGGAGCACGAACGGCGGGCATCATCGTCGGGGCGACCCAGTTGCGCCACCTGCAGGCACACGATGTCATGTTGCCACGCGAGCAGGTCCGTTTTCTCAGCGGTGACATGTCGCGGGAGCAGGTTGTCGACTTTATGCGCGAAGCCGGGCACAGCCGCTTTCCGTTTACTGCAACCGGCGACCTCGATCAGGTGTCAGGGATGGTGCTGGCGAAAGAACTGCTCGACTGGCTGCTGCGCAATCCCGATGTCGACATCGATTGGGAAGCCGTCGCGCATGAATCGCTGGTTATTCCACGTAGTGTGTCCGTTCCGCAAATGTTGAAGACCTTTCAGGACAGCCGGCGACACCAGGCTATTGTCGTCGACGAGTACGGCAGCGTCATGGGTATTGCGACTTTCGAAGACGTGCTGGAAGAGATCGTCGGAGAGATCTATGACGAAAGTGATTCACCCGTGCGCGACTTCGAGGAAACCGACGACGGCAAGCTAATCGTGCGTGCCGCAGTGGACCTGCGCAAGTTGTCGTCCCGTCTGGGGCTGCACTGGGAGGCCGACACCGAAGTCTCTTCCATCGGTGGCCTGGTATCGGAGGAACTGGAACGGGTGCCGATGGTTGGCGACACCATTTCCTGGAACGGCTTCCGGATAGAAGTGTTACGGGCAGACCGGCGTCGCGCGCGCCTGTTGTCGATCCACCCCGAGTAGCACTCCGCTGTAACGACTTCGCTCTAGGACTGAATCGGTGTGGCAGTCGCTGCAAGAATGGAGTTGCAACGTTTCGCCAGCCACTCAGAATGGCTACGCAAGGTCTCCCTGTTGGATTTCAGGGTCTGTGACATCGCCGCATCCAGGTCATCCAGTTTCAGAGCTTCATCGTAAGCTTCGTGGATCATCGCTGCGTTGTCCCTCAGCGCATTCAGCACGTCGATTTCAAATCCTAGTATGTCGGCTAACACCACCCGGCCCTGGGTCAGGACCCGCCGTAAGTCCGGTCCCTGTGGAACTTCGGCCTCGAGGTTTTCGAGAATAGCTGCCAGGTTTTCGGTGTGGCGATGATGATCGGCACAAAACGCTGCCAATTGATCGCAGGTGGAGGGGTTATCGACGGCACTAATCGCTGACTCGTAAGCCTTGGCTGCATCGTGATCGAGCTGGATCAGGCGTTGGATTGCGGTGTACTTATTCAATGGTATTTCTCCTCGGTAATGTGAATTCTATGTTTGGTTGATCAGGCTCGGGTTTGAGAGTTGCGCCGGTTAGAGAGCATAAGTGTCGACCACGAGGTGTAGCGTGGAAGGATCGGGCTTTTGCTTAAACCATACCTCGGTGTCGACTGTTTCCCCGGCGCCGAGCACGCCGATTAATCCGGACTTGGCGACTGTTGTTGTGCTCCCGGCGCGTTGCTCGATCTGGTAGTGCAGCTGCGCGATCGCTACCGTGCCCTTGTTGGTAATCTGAACCGGGACCGCCCAGCCGTTACGACGCTCCTCCATGGCCGTTGCTTCCACTTCCATTATGAAATTGGGGCCAACATGAGGTCGTGTCGCAGCAATGATCAGGTAAATAATCAACGCAGTGATGGCACCGATGCTGATCGCGCGCACCGACCATTCGAGCAGGCTCGGCGCCGGGTGTTGGTCCACACTGGTATCGTCAGTTTTATCGGTGTTGCTCATTAAAGTCCTTATAAAATTAATCGTCCTGCGGAACCGCCGAGGGTCGTGGCATAGCCCAGCACAACGACCCAGGGAACTACCGTGGACAAATCCGTAGACGTGTCTATGTAACCGAAGGTCCAGAGGAAGCCCGCGCTAACCAGCAGAGATATCAGGTATGAGACGGCCGTCTCCACAGCTTCGCTGCGCAGTATTCGCCCGCCTTCTTCTTCGGCATCGGAGAAGTGAGCGAAGTCCACCATTAACCAGGAGATCAGCAGTGAGAACACGGCAATCGCCAGGATGTGCCAGTCACTGACCGTGGTCAGAATAATCTTCGGCTCAATCGTGGGGGCGACATTGAACGCGAACAGGATGCCACCCAGTATGGTGGCGATTACAGAGCGAATATCGGGCGTTCCCCATTTTTCGTCATCGTTGCAACGACTGCCGCCAAGTTGGTTCATCGCCAGAGCAGCGCCAAGCGAAACCGGTATCAGTTCGAGCGTGACGATATTGACAATGACATGGGCCGGTGTGCCTGGGTTGATACGGCCGATCAGCAATAACGTGCACAACGAGGCGATTGCACCAATGCCTATGGCTGTCGCCGCGTCCCACCACGGCTGCACGCGTCGACGGCGACTCTTGAATCCGCAGAAATAGCAGGCTGCGACGTTTATAAAGTAGGCAACGACCAGTACTGTCAGTAAATCAAGTGGCGGCATAAAACGCGCCCGATGCCACATCTCCATCGTGTACAGCAGGGGCAGGGCGACGATCAGCCCGCCGCAAAAAGCTCGCGCGAGATCACGTAGTTCAACCAGCCACAGCGCTGCTTCGCCGTTGCTGGTTTCAAGCCTCTCTCCCAACGGAGAGGTCTGGAAAAGGCTGGTGATCGTCATAGTTGTCCCGACGTGTACGGGTCACGTTGCTATACCTGCTCCGGTTCAAGCAGGTTTCATGCCAGCGGCTAATTTTTCTCCGGCGCCGGTGCGCGATACAAGCGACGGGTCTGTACTAAGTGCCGGTGGGGAGTGCATTTTTCTGCATTAAACGGGCTTTCCGGGCCGCTGAGTGCCGAAAAACGGGAAGATCCATGCTGGCCTGAAATTTGCTTCCCTGATTAAGAAGCTTTTGCCATACGTCATGAACTCATGTTTGAAAAACTGTTTTTTTATAATGTCGAGAATCTGCTGCAGATTCTGATCTCGGCCCCGTTTCTCTATTTCAGTGTGATCGCGCTGGTTCGTATCAGCGGCAAACGATCGACCTCGCAGATGAATAACTTTGACTGGATTGTGACTGTTGCGATGGGCTCGCTGGTTGCATCCGCCATGGTCCTGAAGAACGTCACCCTGATAGAAGTGCTGCTGGCAATTTCGGCGTTGCTGTTGCTGCAGTTCCTGGTCACCAGATCGCTGTTGGACAGCAAAGTGCTGCGTCGCCTGGTCAAGGCGTCGCCGACATTGCTGGTGCGCAAGGGAGAGTATCTGCGTGATGCCATGCGCGACGAACGTGTGACGGAGGGGGAAGTTCTCTCGGCTGTACGCGGAAGCGGAGTCGGTCGCCTCGAGGATGTCGAGGCGGTTATTCTCGAAACCGATGCCAGCCTGAGCGTAATCGCCAGCCGTGACGGAACCGCGATCGAGGCGATGACTTCGCTGGGCGACATGCGACAGCCATCGGGATCCGGAAATGACGACAGTGGCGAATCGGCCGACTCATCCTGATGCATCTGAGCTGGGGTGGGATTACGCCAGGGCTTGGTGGTTTTCCCCAATATCAGGCAGCCTCTGTAAACGCTAGTCTGGTCGATTACTGCTTAATCGATGAGACATCACCATGCATTTACGCAAACCGTTAGTCGGCCTTGGCCTGATTCTGCTGGCCAGCGCGGCCGGCGCCGAATTGTTTGACCGCGGCGGTGGCCTTATATACGACGATGTTCTCGATATTACCTGGCTGCAGGATGCCAACTACACGGATACCGTTGGCGCGAGTACGCCGAGCGGTCGCATGAGTTGGGGCAACGCCTCGGACTTTGCCGCCAACCTCGTGTACATCGATGAGGCGCGAGGTGTGAGCTACGACGACTGGCGCCTGCCGACCAATACGCCGATCAATGGTGTGTTCTACGTCACCACTTCGAGCAACGACGCCTCGACTGATGTGGGCTATGCCGACAGCGAGGGCTGGGTCGATGATGCTGGTAAGCCGACTTCCGAACTCGGTCATCTTTTTTACGTCACGCTGGGCAACCTCGGCTTGTGCAGCCCGGCGGTGCAACTGTCCTGCGTACAGCAACCGGGGTGGGGGCTCGAAAACACCGGTCCTTTCATTAATATTCGCACCAATGGTCTGTACTGGGCGCAGGCACAGCCGGATCCGGCGCAGAACCGGGCTTTCATGTTTGGTATGGGGTCAGGGCGGCAGATGACCAACACCATGTCCGTGAATCACTATGTCTGGCCGGTGCGTGACGGCGATGTACTAGTCGATACTGACAACGACGGTATCGAGGACCACCTCGATAATTGCCCCCAGGTGGCTAATACCGACCAACTGGACAGCGACGGCGATGGTGTCGGTAACGGCTGTGACAATTGCGTCAGTGACAGCAACGCCGATCAGTGCGACACCAATGCTGACGGTTTTGGCAATATTTGTGATGCCGACCTCGACAATAACGGCATCGTTAATTCATTCGACCTGTCGCTGCTGCGTGACAACTTTGGCCAGTCCGGAGCAAACGATGCCGACATCAACTGCAATGGTGTCGTCAATTCCTTTGACCTGACCCTGATGCGTAACGGCTTTGGGCAACCGCCGGGGTAGGCCGTCTGCAGCCCCGATAGCCGGAAAGCCGCAGAAACACTGGTAATCCGGGTCAAAAAACCCTTTACATTAGACCCCGGTTTAGGGCACTATTCACGCGCGACTTACGTTTTGGCTGCCTCCCTGCTCTCCGTCCGGTTCCGGACGAACGATTCACAGACTACCCATAACGATTCGGTTGTTCGATTCGCGCCCGATTGCGCGCGTGTACTTTATTGATATGGAGGCCTTACATGGCTATTGGAACTGTGAAGTTCTTTGACTCTACCAAGGGTTTTGGATTTATCGCTCCGGAAGACGGCGACAAAGATGTATTTGTTCACATCAGCGCTGTACAACGCGCCGGCATGGACACCCTGACCGACGGTCAGCGTGTCAGCTACGAAGTTGTTACCGAGCGTGGCAAGCCTGCTGCTGACAAGCTGCAGTCTGCCTGAGTGATGGCAGCATAGATGCCGGCTAGCCGGCATCGAAAAGAAACGGCCCCTTGTGGGCCGTTTTTTTTTGCCTACGGAAACCTCGGCGGTTCTTTCTCACCAAACACGCGGTGAGCAGTCGTCCGGCTCAGAAAGGGTTGAGGGTGTAACCCTGTTGTTGCAGCAAGGCATGGGCCGTCATCGCTGATAGCGCCATCTCGACACCTGGCAGCAGGTCTGCTGTCGCCACATCGTAATAGGCTGCACTCTGCCCGCAGACGATGATGCGCACATTGTGCTTGAGCAACTCAGCTATGAGACCTGCAGTCGGCGTCTTTTTGGTGCTGACGTCCTTCACTGCCTTGCCATGAATTACCGCCGCAAGATACAGGTCGTCAGTCTCGACACCGGCCCGCGCATGCATGTTGATAAAGCGGGCCAGCGATTGCAGGCCGCGATTGGCCTTGTCCTGTTCGGCCGGTTTGGATACATCGAAGCTGTGACGAAATACCGAGCCGGGCGGAATCATGTAGGTAACTTCTACGTCGGCGTTTGGCCCATACTCGGAGAGCACCGGTCCTTTCGTGAACGCGTCTTCGCCGGCGCCCGTAGCCAGCGGCAGCAAAACCAGTAGCAGGGCTGCAGGAAGGGTGCGCATCATGGTCTTCTCCGGACATTGGGGAGGATGACCCTAACCCAGCGCCCGCTGTGGGGAAAGCCGCTTGCGGGTGGGTCGCAGCGTCGCCGAAAGGCCGATCAGTGCCCGGATCAACTATTATGTACGGCTTACTTCTGCGGGAATACGTGATGCGCAACCTGATATTTCTTGTGCTGGTAACTGTCGTTACAGGTTCTGGCTGTACTGCGGCAACAGAGATGGGCGGTGCGGCCGCCGCAACCGGCGATCAGACGAGGCAAGCGGTAAACGAGACCACTGACCAACAACGGTTGGCGACGATCATAGATGAGCACTGGGCGTACCAGATGCGCGAGTTTCCCACGTTGGCTACACAGGCCGGCGTCAGCGAGTACAACGACCGGCTTGGTAGCGTCAGTGATACTGCCCGGAAGCGCCGCTACGAGTACGAGCAGTCATTGCTGGAGCAATTGCGCCGTCTGGATGATCTCGATGCCGATGACCAGGTCAATGCCGACCTGTTGAGTTGGGTTTTGCAGGACTCGGTCGCAGCCTATGAGCTCGACCTGGCGCGGGTGCCGTTCAACACCTTTTGGGGTTTCTACAGCAGTGCACTGCGGGCCAGTGATGGGGTGCGCATGGAGACCAGTGCCGATTACGAGCAGTACATCGCGCGCTTGCGGGAGTTTCCACGTTGGTTCGATGAGAACCTCGCCAACATGGAGCGTGGTATCGACACCGGGTTTACGTTGCCGCGTATCGTCATCGACGGTGTGATTCCGACGGTGCACGCCCAGGTCAAGTCCGACCCGACCGATAGCAGCCTGTATGAGCCATTCGAGAGTATGAGTGACAAGCTCGGGCCGGCCGAACAGGAGCGGTTGCGCCAGGCCGGCCGTGCAGCTATCGCCGAGGCGGCCATTCCATCATTCGAGAAGTTGCACAGGTTTCTGACCGGACCGTACCTCGCTGCGGCCACCGAGTCAGTCGGCGCCAGCGATATGCGGGATGGGGATGCCTATTATCGTTATGCGATTCGCCGCTATGTCACTACTGACATGGACCCGGAGGAGATCCATCGAATTGGTCTCGACGAAGTCGCGCGAATTCGTGCCGAGATGCAGGAGGTCATTGCGGAGGTCGGGTTCGAGGGTGACTTTTCCGCGTTCACGGATTTCCTGCGCAACGATCCGCAGTTTTATGCCGAAACGCCAGAGGCGTTGTTGAAAGAGGCCGCCTGGATTGCCAAGCGCGTCGACTACGTCATGCCAAAGTTCTTCGGCCACCTGCCGCGTTTGCCTTATGGTGTGGTGCCGGTTCCGGACGAGATTGCACCGAATTACACGACCGCCTCCTATAACCCGGCGCCAATGGGGGGTACTCGTGGGGGTGCTTACTGGCTTAATACCTATCGCCTGGACCAGCGCCCGATCTATGAACTGACAGCATTAACGTTGCACGAGGCCGTGCCCGGTCATCATCACCAGAATGCTATTTCGCAGGAGCTGGAGAACGTGCCGGACTTTCGCCGCAACCTGTACCTGTCGGCCTATGGCGAGGGGTGGGGGCTGTACAGCGAGAAGCTGGGTATCGAAATGGGTGTGTACCAGACACCGTACGATCATTTTGGTCGTCTGAGCTACGAGATGTGGCGGGCGTGCCGGCTGGTGATCGATACCGGCATCCATGCGTTGGGCTGGAGTCGGCAGCAGGGGATCGATTTCCTGACAGACAATACGTCGTTGTCAGCGGCAAACGTTCGTGCGGAAGTCGATCGGTATATCTCGTGGCCGGGACAGGCGCTGTCCTACAAGTTGGGTGAACTGAAGATCTGGGAGTTACGACAGCGAGCAGAGCAGGCTCTTGGCGCCGATTTCGACCTACGTGAGTTTCACGATGTATTGCTCGGTAACGGCGCAGTACCGCTGACCATGCTTGAAGCGCAGGTCGACCAGTGGCTCGCCACCCAACTGGCGAAGCCGTAGGAGGGACTTCAGTCCCGACCTCCTTCCTTCTCGCATTGCCGTGACAACTTCGTCAGAAAGAATCGGGGCTGAAGCCCCTCCTACGGATCGCTTCGCGATCCATCGCGGCTGAAGCCGCTCCTACGGGGGAGGGATCGCGTAGCGAGCCGCCCGGGGACAGGGGCCGGTTGCGGCCCCTGTCCGGGCAGGGTTAGTTAGACCACATACCGGCGAAGTTGTGGATGTTATTGCGCTCGTAGCCAGTAACGATGCGTGTGATCAGACCGGCGTTGGTCCATTGGTCGAATGCGGCCTGCCATTGCGAGCTGGTCAGGTTGTGCTGGCCAACCCAACTCGTTGGTCCGTTAGAGATCCAGATAGCGCTAAAGCGATTTGTCCCGTTGAGCGTATAGCCGTTGAGGTAGCGCAACTCGCGACCGGCATTGGCCTGATTAGTGAACTCCGTCTGGTATTGGGCACTGGTCAGGTTTGCCAGGGCAACAAAACTGCCCACAGGCGTCTTGTCGTAGAACGCAGTCCAGACCTGGTTGCCACCGGCCTGCACAGTCGAGATGACGACCGGTCTGAAGCCCTGGGCTATGAAGTTGTTGAAATTGGCCTGGTGTGTTGCGGTGCTGACACTGTGATAAGCCACCCATTGCGTGCCGGTTTGCTGCGCGAAAACTGCCGCATGTCGGACCTGGCCGTTTTGCAGGTAAGTATCGACGTTGATCAATCTGCGACCTGCACCTGTCTGGGTATTGAAGAAATTCTGGTACTGCGTGTTCGACATGCCGTGTGCAGCGGCCCAGCTGGCAACGTTGCTCTGGTTATAAATCGCATTGAAGTAGGTGGCACCATTGACATCGTAACCATCGACCCAGATCGGCCGGTAACCATTGGCCACCATGTCATCGAACAGCTGCTGGTAACTGGATGCAGGAACGCCATGGCGAACCTGCCAGAAGCCGTTAAAGATCGGCGCGACATTGAACGGATATGAATACTGCAGGCTGCCATTGGTGCGTACCTGCAATGTATGTGCGCCGGACGCGTTGGCGGCGAAAGTGTAGTTCCACCACCAGTAGGTGTGACGGTAGACCTGGTTGAAAGTGAAGTTGTTCTGCGCGACGAGTGTGCCGCCCTTGAGGATACGGATGTTGATCGTATCGCCCGGCCCACCGCCGGCCATCGACAATCCTATTCCAAAGGTATTCCCCGGCGGCACGATTTCAGCATTGTCGGCCGGATCCTTAATCATGTTGACGCTGTTGATCGGCGTGTTATAGAGCGTCGCGTCCATGAAGCCCAGTGGGGTGTTGTAGACGGGAGGAGCGGACCACATGCCATTGAGAAATGGCGAGACGACAATGCCATCGGGATCGAGTGTTTCCAGGTGCAGGTGTGGCTGGGTCGAACAACCGGAGCTGCCAACCACACCCAAAACGTCTCCGGCCTCTACCGTGTCACCGACGGTGACGACGACCGAGTTCATTTTCAGGTGGCCGTAGATGGTGCGCCAGCCGTTGGGGTGTCCGATGGTGACGAAGTTCCATTGGCCGACACAGCTGGTGTTGCGATCGAAATTTGACTCTTCGAGCGCCAGAACGGTTCCCTCGGCAACTGCCAGAATGGGGAAGTTGTTGTCCATCTCGCGGAATGTCGGAACATCGATATCGACGCCCTTATGTCCGTTGTAGGACTTGGCACCGCCCATGTAGTCGACGATGCTGGCGCCGGGGGCGAGATCGACATAGTTGTTGATCACCCAGTCGTTGGCATCGACGCCGGGCATCGGCCATTCAAACAGGAAGACCGGGTCAGGGCAGGGCGGTGTTCCCGCGCATGACATACCGGAAGGGCCTACCGGTGCAAAGAACATGTTCTTCATCATTTGCAGGTCAATAAAGTTGATCGCCAGGTCACCGTTCATGTCGGCATCCGGGTTCCAACCCGGTGCGCCGGGAGAACTGAAGAACGCGGACTTGAGCAGGTTCAGGTCGATGAAGTTAGTCAATCCGTCATTGTTGATATCCCCATCGCAATCATTGCCGTAGCCGTCGCCGTTGGAGTCGTATTGGTTCGGGTTGAAGACGACACTGCAATTGTCGGCATAGTCGGGCACGCCGTCGCCGTCACCGTCACTACCCGCAGCACGAGCCACAGCTGATGAATGGGGGTCGACGACTGCGTCTATGGCAGCGATGGCGTGACCGTATTCGGTCACGGTAGTTATTGATCGGCCGGTTTCGGCCGCGTTTGCTGGAGTACTCATCAGCAGCAGGGCGCTGCAGCAAAAACAGAACAGGTTTCGCATGACTGTTCCTCGGGAAGGAGTGTTACCCGAGTATAGGTGGGCGTGTTGGTTCTGCCAGTTTGTTTTAGGTGGCTATTTAACGGTTGTGATTATTGGTGCACCTGCAAAAAGACCTGGTTAAGCAAGTCGTAGCGATCGCCACGTTGGGCAACCCTGAAACCCGCCTTGAGCACTTCAGCATAGGCGGCGCTGCCGGGACGCAGTACAGGATTGGTGTGGTTGAAGTGAATGAAGTGCACTTTGCTTCGCTCGCTGGCGGGCAAATTCGCCAGTCGCTGCATTGTCGTCGTAACGAAAGGGTGCGGAAAGCCCGACATGTCACGACCGGGGATTTCGCCGTTGGCGAAAAAGGTTGCGTCGAGGAAAGCGATATCGACTGTTGCAAGAACGGCCTCGATGCGGATGCCAGTTGCATCCCATTCGTGCCAGCTGTCGATGTCGGGGAGAAATAATGCAGACCGCCCTGGTCCGTCAATGCGGAACGCGACTACCTCGCTGTACTCCTGCCGATGCGGTACCGGTATGGGCGTTACCGACAACGAGTCACTGAGTTGCACTGCGGTATTTGCTGTCAGCACCTGCAGGTCTATATTTTCGTAGCGTACCAGCTGATCCCAGGGGCCGTTATTACGCAGATATTCGGCGAAGCGTGGCATGACGTGTACCGGTATTGCGCTGGCGCCCATCACTTCGTGACCGAGGTGGGCGAGGCCGAGGTAATGACCCATATGCGCGTGCGTCAGGAAGATCCCACCGAGGGCCGGTGCAGGCCGGGTAGTAGGCGCGATTGTATCGAGCAGGTGCAGTTGTTCGCGAATGTCGGGCGTGGCTTCGAACAGGAAGCGCTTGTTGTTGACTGGGTCGACCAGTGCCAGGCTGACGACGAGACGGCGTTGCGATTCGTCCTGCCAGGCGGGGTCATTGCGATTACCTGCCTGGGGTACACCGCCATCCTGTGCAACACCAAGCACCACCAGGTAGGGCCCGGGTTGTATCGGCGATGCAAGATTGGTCGTGCAAGCCGCCAGCGCCAGGCACCAGCCCAATAGCATCATTTTCAGCAATGGTTTCATCCTGCCAAGTCTACCTCCTGCTCCCCGTAGGAGCGGCTTCAGCCGTGATCCCTCCCCCGTAGGAGCGGCTTCAGCCGCGATTCTTCAGGCGGCGCAGCCGCCGTAGGAGGGGCTTCAGCCCCGATTCTTTCTCACGACGGTGCTGGTACGAAGTGATAAAGAAAGAGGTCGGGACTGAAGTCCCTCCTACGGATCGCTGCGTGATTCCCGAATCCCCGTAGGAGCGGCTTAAGCCGCGATTCTTCAGGCGGCGCAGCCGCCGTAGGAGGGGCTTTAGCCCCGATTCTTTATCACGACGGTGCTGGTTCGAAGTGATAAAGAAAGAGGTCGGGACTGAAGTCCCTCCTACGGATCGCTGCGCGATCCCCGAATC
>JABDKV010000304.1 GCA_013002045.1 Gammaproteobacteria bacterium | reverse complement strand
CGACGATTTCGGAGCGGGCGGGCGCCAGCGACCCACGTGTCGGCCTAGCTGTCGGTTTCCATCAGCACGGCAAGATCAGCCAGCACCTGTGCACTGTGTTTGTCAGGATCGACTTTGCGGTAATGCTGCGCGATGCTGCCATCCGGCGCGATTATGAAAGTTTCGCGCTTGGTATACAGACCCATCATGCCCAACACGCCGTATTTTTCCGCAGCATCCTTGTCGACATCGGACAATAGCGGAAAGGGCAGGTGATACTTTTCGGCAAACTCGGCGTGCGACTTCACATCGTCGACACTGACACCCAGCAGATTGGCCTTCATTTTGCGGAATTTGAAAATATCGTCGCGAAACGCGCAGGCTTCCGTCGTACAGCCGGGGGTGTCGTCCTTGGGATAGAAGTACATGACCACCCACTGCCCACTGTAGTCGCCAATCGAGTGCCAGTCGCCATTCTGGTCCTGCAGGCGGAAATCGGGCGCTGGCTCGCCTACCGCAGGCTGTTCGGCCTGCAATCCGCCAGCGATGAACATCAGAACGAAGCCGATAAACAGTCGTTGCATTTCAGATTACTCCCAGGATCCAGGGCGCTATTGTCCGTCGTCACCGGTAGCGACGGCAATAAAAGCGCTACCGGTTCCTTGCGCGACTGGCATCCGGGTGGTAAACCACTGATAGCAATGCGAATTTATTATGGCTGATCAGCTGAAGAAACCGACCATAGGGCTGGTGCTGCCCGGTGGTGGCGCGCGAGCGGCCTACCAGGTCGGTGTGCTGCGCGCGATCGGCGAGATGCTACCGCATGGGGCGCCGACACCATTCCGGGTCATTACCGGCACATCCGCCGGCGCCATCAATGCCACCGTGCTTGCCAGTCACGCCAACCATTTCCAGCTTGGCGTGCGCCGCCTCAACCATGTCTGGGGAAACTTCAGTACTGGGCATGTGTTCCGCGACGACTGGAGCACCGTGTTGCGTACCAGCCTGCACTGGTTGTCGGCTTTGGCGCTGGGTGGGCTGCGCTCGAACAACCCGACTTCATTGCTCGACAATGCGCCGTTACGTGAGTTGTTGCTGCGTCATGTGCGTTTCGAACGTATCGCAGCGGGTATCGCCGACGGCGCACTCGATGCGGTTGGTATTACGGCATCAGGATATTCATCGGCCCGTGCGGTCACTTTCTTCCAGGGCGCGCAGTCGCTTAAGCCATGGTTGCGGCCGCGGCGCGAGGGGCGGCGTGAAAGTCTTGGCGTCTCGCACCTGATGGCATCGACCGCGATGCCGTTTATTTTTCCTGCCGAAAACATCGATGGCCATTTTTATATCGACGGAGCGGTGCGCGAGGCTGCGCCACTGAGTTCTGCCGTCCACCTCGGTGCTGACCGGCTGCTGGTAATCGGCTCGCGCGATGAGCATACCCGTGCCCGGCCGGCTGCTGACACGCCGCCTCCGACTTTCGGGCAAATAGCCGGTTATATGCTCGATACGATTTTTCTTGATGGCCTTTACGCTGATCTCGAACGACTAACCCGGATCAACCAGATCGTCGGCCAGGTGCCGGCCGGCACATTGCGCAAGACACCATGGTCACCACTGAAGCGCATCGACACGCATATCATTGTTCCCAGTCGCGATGTCAGGACCATTGCCGCTCGCCACGCGCGTGAGTTTCCGCGCTCGGTGCGTACGCTGCTGCGTGGGGTCGGCGGGTTTAATCCGGGTGGCTCACAGTTGATCAGCTACCTGCTGTTCCAAAGTGGTTTTTGTCGAGAACTGATCCAGCTTGGCTACACCGACAGCATGGCGCAAAGGCGCAAGCTGGAGCCGTTTCTTGCCGGCGACCCGGTGCATGCGCTGGAGGCGCCCGATCATATGCTGTCGGCGCTGTCAGGTCAGAAACAGCGCGCCCAGACCGAGAAAAGCGGTGAAGCCGATAACGTCAGTTACGGTGGTCAAAACGACTGAACCGGCCAGCGCCGGATCGATGCCAAGTCTTTTCATTGCCAGGGGCAGGCCGACGCCGGTCACCGCGGCAACGGCCAGGTTGATCACCAGTGCTGCTGCAATGACGGCGCCGATTTGCCATGAATCGAACCACAGCACGACGACGGCGGCGACGACCGCGGCCCAGATGATGCCATTGAGAGCACCAACCGACAGTTCCTTGAATAGCAGCCAGCGTGCATTCGATCGTTCTATCTGGCCGAGTGCAATACCGCGAATCATCAGGGTCAGCGTCTGGCTCCCGGCGATCCCACCCATGCTGGCCACAACTGGCATAAGCACTGCCAGCGCGACCACCTGCTCGATAGTCGCCTCAAACAAACCGACCACGCGTGCGGCGATGAATGCTGTCGCCAGGTTGACGCCCAGCCAGATCGCACGTTTGCGCGCGCTGGCGATGACCGGCGCAAACATGTCATCTTCTTCGTCGAGTCCGGCCATGCTCATAATCGAGTGTTCTGCTTCGTCGCGGATGACATCAACGACATCGTCGACCGTTATTCGTCCGAGCAGTGTGCCATCGTCATTGACCACGGCGGCCGACACCAGGTCCTGCGTTTCGAATGCCTTGGCGACTTCAGTTGCCGACGTGTCGGCATCGATGCCGTTACGTGAGGTGTCCATGATTTCACCGACGGTGCTGTCATCCTGCTGGGTCAGCAGCGCCGTCAACGAGACTGTGCCGAGATACTTGCCGTAGCGGTTGACGACAAAAAGCACGTCGGTACCCTCGGGCAACTCGCTCAGCATCCGCAGGTAACGCAACACCACATCGACCGTCACGTCCGGGCGGACAGTGATCGTGTCGGTGTTCATCAGGCCGCCGGCACTGTCCTCGTGGTACGCCAGTACCGATTCGAGTCGGCTGCGATCGAGTTCTTCCATCGCCTGCAGCACACGCCGGGTGACAGCTTCCGGCAGATCAGCCATCAGGTCGGCAAGATCATCGACCTGCATACCGTCGGCGGCGGCAATCAGCTCGTCGGTTTCCATGCGGTTGATGATTCCGAGCCGCACCTCGTCGCTGAGGTCAATCAGTACTTCGCCTTCGTCCTCGGGATCGACCAGTTCCCAGGCATAGAGACGTTCATTGGGTGGCAGCGATTCGAGCAGGCGTGCAATTTCACCCGGCGCGAGCGAATGCATCATGCGACGGACCGGGCGTAGCGCGCCGCCTTCCATCGCTTCGCGGACCTGGGCGAGCTGGCTGGCCCTGGTCTCGGTATCAGGCATGGTTGTCTGGATTAGATGTCGCCATGGCGACGCAGTGTAGCGAAAAACAACGACCCGGGGACAAGCTGTTTACGATTTATTTGCACCGGCGCCGGCTGTTGCCCGCTCTTCGAGTCGTTGCAACAATTCCTGTGTCTGTGTCGGTGACTCATATTGCAGCACACGCAGGGCGAGACTCTCGATTGTCGACAAGTCGGTTTGCATGATGGCGCTGCGTACTTCGAGTAACGCCGATGGGTGCACGCTTACATGGCGCAGACCCAGCGCCAGCAGCAGACGGCAAACACGTGCATCGGAGGCCAGTTCGCCACAAAGAATGACCGGCTTGTCCGTATTCTTGCCGACTTTCACGACCTCCCGAATCAGACGCAACACGGCCGGGTGTAACGGATCGTAAAGTGTCTGCACATCGGGATCCTCGCGATCAACTGCGAGCGTGTACTGCGCGAGGTCATTTGAACCAATCGCAAGATAATCGACGTAGGGTGCAAATTGCTTGCACGCCAGTGCGACCGCTGGCACCTCCACCAGCAGACCCACCGGTGGTCGCTGCGCCGGCACGTTATAACGCTGTTTACGCAAGCCGGCATGGACGTGGTCAATCAGATCGAGACATTGCTGCAGTTCCGCAACCGTCGTGATCATCGGCAAAAGAATACGAACCGGCCCACTGCCAGCGGCGCGCAGCATCGCTCGCAATTGCGGCTCGAACACCTCGGGGTGGGCGAGGCACAGCCGGATTCCGCGCTGGCCGAGAGCTGGTGTACGTGGGTGCCTGACATGTGATGGCAGTGAGTGCATGGCACCCCCGGCCCAGATATCCATTGTCCTTATGGTGACGGACTTTCCCTGCATGTTTTTGAGCAGGCGACGATAAATACG
>JABDKV010000301.1 GCA_013002045.1 Gammaproteobacteria bacterium | reverse complement strand
GTCGCCAGGTTACGCCAGCGTGGCTACGTGGTGAGGCGTTTTTCCGACTAGACCTCGACCATATCGAAATCTTCCTTGCCGGCACCGCAGTCCGGGCAACGCCACGACAGGGGCACATCGTCCCAGCGGGTGCCCGGCTCGATACCAGCCTCGGGATCGCCTGCGCTCTCATCGTAGATATACCCGCAAATCAGGCACATGTAAGTTTTCATCGTCTGTCCTGTCATCCTCTTCGCTGTTTTGGCTACGACGGCCGCGAATGGTGCCGCAACAACGCCATCGATACAATCATCATATGAATAACAACGCATTGAAGACACCTCCCACCGTGCTGGTGTTAAGTGGCAACGACCCTTCGGGTGGCGCCGGCGTGACCGCCGATATACAGGCGATAAGCGCAAACCAGGCACACCCGGCACCCTCACTGACATCGCTGACGGTGCAGGACACGGTCAATGCCTACCAGGTGAGTGCGGTCGAGCCAGATCTGGTGCGGCAACAGGCACAAGCGATACTTGATGATCTCAATGTCGCCGCCATCAAGATTGGCCTGCTGGCCACGGCACCGATCGCTAGGACGGTAGCCACGCTGCTGAAGGAAAACGCTGCTATACCGGTAGTCCTCGACCCGGTCCTGGTGGCCGCGGGCGGTGCGCGGCTGGCTACGGACGAATTGCGTCAGGTTTTGCTGCAACAACTGGTCCAATGCGCAACGGTCCTGACACCGAATGTAGACGAACTGCTTTCACTGGTCCCTGACGCTGCCGACACCGATGCACGCGCCCGGGTCCTGCTCGACAAGGGCGCACTGTGGGTCCTGGCCAAAGGTGGCGATGCCGCCACCGACGACGTTCGCAACGTGCTCTACGGTCCCGACGGGTTTCGCCAGGCCTGGACGTGGCCGCGGCTCCCGGGACGCTTCCATGGCTCCGGCTGTACGCTCGCGTCGGCGCTGGCCGCGCTGATCGCCAACGGGTGCGAAATCGTTGACGCCGTCGCCCGGGCGCAACAGTACACCGCGCAGACACTCGAGCAGGCCTGGCGTCCTGGCCAGGGCCAGCAGGTGCCGCGACGCATCGTCGACGGAGTCCGCCAATGAGTCGCGAACTGAAGCGAGGTCTGTATGTCGTCACTGGTGGTGAGTATGTCGAAAGCGGTCGGCTGGCCAATGCGGTCCAGCACGCCATCCTCGGTGGTGCGCGCATCGTGCAGTATCGGGACAAGGGTCGCAATCGCGCGCAGCGCAAACATGAGGCCGCCGCGTTGCGCGACATTTGTCATTCTCATGACGTGTTATTCATCATCAATGATGACATACGCCTGGCTGACGAGGTTGGTGCAGACGGTGTTCACCTCGGTCGCGACGATGCCACCATCGAACACGCGCGGCACCTGCTGGGTGACGATGCGCTGATTGGTGTCTCCTGCTACAACCTGCTGGGAATGGCGCGGCGTGCCGTTGAGGCCGGTGCCAACTATGTGGCGTTCGGTAGTTTCTTTCACTCGCAAACCAAGCCGGGTGCAAGTCGCGCGGAAGCTTCGATCCTTACCGAGGCGCGGGACACCCTCGACACGCACATCGTGGCGATAGGGGGGATCACCCCGGATAATGGTGAGCGCCTGATTCGCGCCGGAGCCGACATGCTGGCAGTTTGTGGCGGCGTATTCGATCACCGCGATCCGGAAAGTGCAGCGCGACATTTTGCCCGCTTATTCAGGGACACACGATGACCGACCAATTGTTCGACAAAGCCCGGCAATACATCGCCGGTGGTGTCAATTCGCCGGTGCGCGCCTTTGGCGCAGTCGGCGGTACACCGGTATTTATCGATCACGCCAGCGGCGCTTACCTGCATTCCGCCGACGGTCGGCGATTCATCGACTACGTCGGCTCATGGGGGCCCATGATCCTCGGGCATGCACATCCCGATATCATCGAGACCGTACGCGAGACTGCAAAACGCGGTCTCAGTTTTGGTGCACCGACGCAGCTGGAGACGCAGCTGGCGCAAAAGATCTCCGAATTGATGCCTGCAATCGAACGGGTGCGAATGACGAGTTCAGGGACCGAGGCAACGATGAGCGCGATTCGCCTGGCGCGAGGCTTTACCGGCCGCGACAAGATCGTAAAATTTGAAGGCTGCTATCACGGTCACGCAGATTCGCTACTGGTTAAAGCGGGATCAGGCGCGTTGACCATTGGCGTCCCGACTTCGCCCGGTGTGCCGGCGGCGGCCGCGGCCGACACGTTGACCCTGCCCTTCAATGACCTCGAAGCCATTACCGATTTGTTTGCTGATCAAGGCGAATACATCGCCGGCATCATCGTAGAACCAATTGCAGGCAATATGAATATGGTCAAACCCAGAGACGGGTTCCTGCAACACCTGCGGCAACTCTGTGACGACCATGGCGCGGTGCTGATTTTTGATGAAGTCATGACCGGGTTTCGGGTAGCCCTGGGTGGAGCCCAGGCTCTCTATGATGTCAGACCCGACCTCACCACCCTCGGCAAAATCGTCGGTGGTGGCATGCCGGTAGGCGCTTTTGGAGGCCGCACCGACATCATGTCACGGCTGGCTCCTGACGGCCCGGTCTACCAGGCGGGCACCTTGTCAGGCAACCCGCTAGGTATGGCGGCCGGACTGGCAACGCTCGAGCGTATCGCCGAACCTGGCTTTCACCAGCGGCTCGAGGCAACCACCAGGCGGCTGATCGAAGGCATGGCCATGTGTGCCCGCGATGCGGGTATCGATCTTGCTCATACCTGCGCCGGTGGCATGTTCGGGATCTTCTTTACCGACAGGAAACAGGTCGGGTCGTTTGCCGATGTAATGGCATGCGACTCAGAACAGTTCAAAACTTTCTTTAACGCGATGCTCGCGCGGGGTATCTACCTGGCGCCATCCGCTTTTGAGGCCGGTTTCGTATCTGCCGCACACACGACAGAAGATATCGATGCCACCCTCGAAGCGGCGGCCGAATCGTTCAGGGCAGTAGCGGCTTAGAGACGGTAGTGGCTGGCGGCACGGGCCCGACGCAAACTGTCGGCATCAACAAAATCGCCAAGTTCCCGGACCAGCGTGTAGACCCGCGAAACCTGCAGCAACAGTTCTTCGTTGATAGCGTTTTCTTCGTGCCCTGCTAGCCGGTGCCCAGCCTCGGGACAGAGATAAATATCGGTAATGGCGCCTATCCCCTCGAAACCATCCAGCATGATCACCACACCGTGGCGAGGATCGCGGCGGACGATTTCGAGGCTGTCCTGGAGCCATTCGGACCAGTGCAGTTCGCCATGGCTGCGCAGGAAGCGAACAAGCTCGCGCCCCCGCATCAGTAACTCAGCGACAGGCAGCTCAATCGTTGCCGGCACCGTTTCCTTGGCCCGGCCGTTGAGCAAGTTGTTGTAACCACTACTCACAATATTTCAGGTTTGTCCCCCTCCACCGACAAGGCATTGAGTACAGGCGCCAATGAGGCCAGGCGGCCGACTGCATCGTTCGACTCCAGGTGCTGCTGTTTCTCATCGAGCGACAGCGGCAGGATTTCGGCAAAACGAAACCCAAGCCAACTGGCACTATCAAAACGGCGATCGATTAATGCATATTGATCGCCCAGCTGGTCGATGATCGTTGCCATCAACTCTGCCATATAGGTATAGCGCTCCGGTACCGGCGCACTACTTTCGTCATCCAGGAATCGCACCCGGGCGACATTCAGGCGGTCTTCCTGGACCCAGGCAGACTCGACCTCGAAGCGACCGCAGCCGACCGCCACTACGCCAAGTATGCCCTCTTTCTCCTGGTACCAGTCGACGATTTTCGCCAGTGTACCCGTCTGATAAAAGCTCGAGACTTCCGTTTCCTCGCCACGTGCAATTGCAACCACGCCAAACTGGCTCTGTTCGCGCATGCAACGGCTCACCATATCGAGGTAGCGCGCCTCGAAAACCCGCAGCACCAGCGGCCCACCCGGGTAAAGAACCGTGCTGAGTGGGAACAAGGGCACTTCCAGCGCACTGGTTGAATGGTCGGATTCTGGCATCAATCTCTGTTGTTGCTCGTCCTGTCTCCCTGTTTTTGCGGCATTACAGCAGGGATATTCGAGCTTTCATCCAGTCTATCACACGGTCCTTAACCGCCGCTGAGGGCAGCAATGCGCGGGTTTGCACGTCAAGCCAGCAGTGTCAGCAGGCGTTGTGGTAACCCGTCAAACGAACCGTTACTCATGTTGACGCAGTGATCGCCCGGCCTCAGCACCGTACAGAGTCTGGATTCAAGCTGGGCCAGATCAGTTAACACCTCGATCTTGATCGGCGCGTCAGCCACGGCTGCACGCAAATCCCAGGAAAAACCCGGTGGTTCGAGCACGAAAGCGAGGTCAGCCTGGCCAAACGCTGCGCCCAGTGTGTCGCTGTGTACACCGGCTTTCATGCTGTTTGAGCGTGGCTCGAACACCGCGACCAATCGTTGCTTGCCGATCGCCGCACGTAACGCTTCCAGCGTGGCCGCAATCTCTGTTGGATGATGGGCGAAGTCGTCATATATCGTGATGTCATTGACCGTGCCTTGCTTATCGAGCCGGCGCCGCACACCCTGCCAATCGCCCAGGGCTGCGAGACTCTGCTCAACCGACACACCAACATGGTGAGCCGCAGCAATCGCGGCCAGCGCATTCAGCCGATTATGCCGGCCCGGCCAGCCGAACCTGTGTGTGTACTCCTGGTCATCGTGTCGCACCACCAACTGATCGCCATTTTGTCCGACCTGCCAGTCCGTCTTTGTTTCGCCATAGCGCTCGACCGGTGTCCAGCAACCCTGGTCCAGCACGCGATCGAATTCATCACTGCCGGCATGGGCAATGATCCTGCCCTGTCCGGGCACAGTGCGGACCAGGTGATGAAACTGGCGTCGTATCGCAGCCATGTCATCGAAAATATCGGCATGGTCAAATTCGAGGTTGGTAACGACAAGCGTGCGCGGGTGATAGTGGACAAACTTCGAACGCTTATCGAAAAACGCGGTGTCGTATTCATCAGCCTCGACAACGAAATAGCGCGACGCTCCAAGCCGCGCCGAGCAATTAAAATCAATCGGCACACCGCCGATCAAGAATCCGGGCTGCAAGCCGGCCGCTTCAAGTATCGACGCCAGCATGCTTGCAGTAGACGTTTTGCCATGAGTACCGGCTACTGCCAGCACATGCCGATCATGCAGCACGTTTTCGTATAGCCATTGCGGGCCGGACTGGTAGCGCAGGCCATGATCGAGCATATGCTCGACCGCAGCATTACCCCGACTCATGACATTACCGACTACCACGACATCGCTGTCGCCCTCGAGTGCGTCAGCACCGAGCCCGTCATGCAACGGAATTCCCAGGCGTTCGAGTTGCGTGCTCATAGGGGGATAGACATTGCTGTCGGCACCGCGCACGGCGTGACCTGCTTCGCGGGCCAGCGATGCAATCCCACCCATAAATGTGCCGCAGATTCCGAGGATATTGACGCGCATTCAGGCTCCTGAAAGGCTCGTTGCCAGTTTGAACAATGCGATCACAAAGCCGAGCGCGAGGACCATTGCCGCAAAATAGGGGATCCCGGTTGCACGGTGGAGTATGTGACCCTTGACGGCAATGGACCAGATCACCAGGACCAGCCAGCTTAGCACCAGGAAAGGCGGCAGCTGGTCGCTCTGGCTACCCACCGCCAACGCTATAGGCAACAGCGCGAAGTTGAACAGCGTATCCACACCGAAAGATGCAATCAGCGTTTGCAGGATGCGGTTGGACAAACCCATCAGCGCCAGCAATAAACCGAAAAACAACCCCTGGGCGGCGAGGTCTACAAGGGGCAGCAGCAGTGTTTCGCGCGCCGGGGAGCCACTCAGGTGTGTACCGAGCGCATACACGAGTGTGTGCGCTATCAATATGATGATCAGCAGGAATTGCGAGGCAGGTAGCCGATCGGGACCGTCGCGATGGGCAATGATGGCAATGAACGGCTCGAACAAAGCGAATAAGTTTTTCATCACTCAGCAGTCACCCGGAGACGTCATGTTAAGCTCGTCGTTCGTCATTACCGGGCAACCCCACTTGCAGTTCATACAAGACGCGGACGCATTGTCTGCATTTTGCGCCGCCATTCAAGATGTCGACTGTATAGCGGTTGACACCGAATTTGTTCGTGAACGCACTTACTATCCCCGGTTGTGCCTGGTCCAGGTGGCCAGTCGCGATCATCTGGCCTGTATCGACACATTGGCGATCGACGATCTGCAGCCGCTCCTGGCACTTATGTCTGACGCGACTATAACAAAGGTGATGCACGCCGCGCGGCAGGATCTGGAGATACTTTTGCTCGCAGGCGAAGCCGTACCTGGCCCGGTATTCGATACGCAGGTGGCCGGCGATCTGTGTGGCCTCGGCAACCAGTTGGGACTGGCGGCGATAACGGCGGAGCTAATCGGCGTCGAAGTCGATAAGACTCACTCGCGCGCTGACTGGTCGCGACGGCCGCTCAACGACACGCTGCTGGAATATGCGGCCAACGATGTGCGCCACCTGATAGAAATCTATGACTTGCTGCGCCAGCGACTCGCCGAACTGGACCGCGTGGACTGGCAACTGGAGGAATGTGAGCGCCTGGCCGCTGTTGACCTTTATCGTGTAGAACCCAACCAGGCCTGGAAAAAGGTGCGAGGAATTAATCGCCTGCCCGCACCCGCCTACCATGTCGCACGCGAGCTGGCACGCTGGCGCGAATCCCGGGCCATGGATCGCGATCGACCGCGCAACTGGGTCTTGCGTGATGATGCGCTGCTGACAATCGCCGCGAAAATGCCATCAGACACTGCCGCGTTGCGCGGTGTAGCTGGCTTGCCGGACGGCGTTATTCGTCATTGCGGGGCACAGATCCTCGAGGCGATCGCACAAGGCAAAGCCTGCACTGAGCCGGCACCGGAACAACCGGCGCCACTCAACGAACAACAGAAGAGCCAGGTCAAGTTATTGATGAACGCGGTGCGTCAGAAAGCTGAGGAGCTCGGAATCAGCCCTTCACTGCTGGCAACCCGTCGCGACCTGACACGCGTGGTGCGGGGTCGCCCCGGCGGACCACTGATGAGTGGTTGGCGTCACACCGTTATAGGCGCGGAACTACCCGACCTGATTGAAAATTAGTTAACGGCGCGCCCGTTTCTTGCGGGCCGTTTTCTTCCTCGCCGCTTTGCGTGGCGCTTTTTTCGCCACCTTCTTGCGAGCGGCCTTCTTTTTCGCCGGTTTTTTCTTCGACGCGGCTTTTCGGGTCACTTTCTTCCTCACACCGCTGCGCGTGGACTTTTTCTTCGCTGGCTTCTTGCGAGCGGTTCTCTTCTTCGATTTTTTCTTACTCGAAGATTTCTTGCTGCTCGACTTGCGCCGCGTGGTCTTTTTACCCGCCGTCTTGCGGGTAGTTTTCTTGTTTGTCTTTTTCTTGCGCGTCGTCTTACGCGTCGATTTTTTCTTTGCGACTTTCTTGCGCCCAGCCGCCTTCTTCGCCGTCTTCTTACGCGCGGTTTTCTTCCTGCTGACTTTTTTCTTACTGGCTTTCTTCTTGCTCGACTTTTTCTTACTCACTTTCTTCCGCGCAGTCTTTTTCGCTACAGACTTCTTCTTTGCAACTTTTTTCTTGCCAGCCTTCTTCCTGGTCGCAGCTTTCTTCTTAGTCGCAGCTTTCTTCTTGGTCGCAGCTTTCTTCTTGGTCGCAGCCTTCTTGGTCGCAGCCTTCTTGGTCGCAGCCTTCCCTTTAGTTGCAGATTTCCTGGTCCTGGCCGGTTTTTTCTCTTCGGCCTCCGCCTTCTCTGCCGGCGCCACGACTGGAGCCGGTCTTTTCACTACGCGCCGACGGCGGTTCTTCAGCGGTTTGACCAGCTCGACTATGCGACGCGCCACCTGCCGCGGTGACCCGGACGCATCGACACGCAGTAACAGCCCGTTGAATTCGTAATAAGCGATGACCGGGCGGGTATGACTCTCGTATACACGCAAACGGTTATTGATCGTGTCCTCATTGTCATCGGCCCGATGACGTAGGCGGTTGCCGCAATTGTCACAGCGATCATCGAGCGCGGCTGGTGAGGTGTAGATATTGAACACGGCGCCACACTTGGTGCAGGTACGTCGGCCGGTCAGTCGCTGCATGAGCGCGTCGTACTCGACCTCCATCAGCATGGCCGCATCGAGCGGCGTCTCGAGTTCGTCAAGCAGCTCGTCGAGGGCCTGAGCCTGGGCTATGTTGCGCGGAAAGCCGTCGAGTATGAAACCTTTTTTGGCATCGGGCTGCGACAGGCGCTCGCGAATAATGCCAAGCACAATTTCGTCAGATACCAGGTTGCCGGCGTCCATCGCTTCCTGGGCCAGCACACCGTAGGTCGTCTGTGCCTCGACCGCCTCACGCAGCAGGTCTCCGGTGGAAATTTGCGGTACCGAAAACTTGGTTACCAGCTTACGGGCCTGTGTGCCCTTGCCCGATCCGGGCGCCCCCAACAATACGAGCCGCATGGCTTTCGCTCCATCCATCCAGTGAGTGACGACGAGAAACGCTTACGCGCTAAAAAAGCGCGGTAAAGCTACAGGGTAGCCCTGTCCCCGTCAATCCGATGACCATCAGATCGCTTTCGGCTATGCTCTCACCGGCGCCCCTTATGGACGGAGAAAAAATTGGCTGCGAGGAACCTGTTTTACGCTCAGAGCGGCGGTGTGACGGCCGTCATCAACGCCACGGCCTGTGCTGTCATCGAGACAGCAAAGCGCCACAAATCCAAGATTGGCAAGGTTTACGCGGGACGCGACGGCATTATCGGGGCCCTCACTGAGGACCTGATCGACACCAG
Source organism: Gammaproteobacteria bacterium (assembly GCA_013002045.1). Classification (GTDB taxonomy): domain Bacteria; phylum Pseudomonadota; class Gammaproteobacteria; order Steroidobacterales; family JABDKV01; genus JABDKV01. Next base: position 770 of record JABDKV010000301.1, on the reverse strand, counting down.
CAAGGAGAGCCGTCATGCCATCGCCGGGTTGCGCCATACACCGGGTGGTGCCTTCGGTTCGTGCCGCTATAAATTGAAGGGCCTGGAAGAGAACAAGGCGCAGTACGAACGGCTGATCGAGGTCTTCGCTGCGCACGACATTGGTTATTTTTTGTACAACGGCGGTGGCGATTCGATGGACACCGCTCACAAGGTCTCGCAGATCGGGCGCAAGCTCGGGCACCCCATTACCTGTGTCGGCGTGCCCAAGACGGTCGACAACGACCTGCCCCTGACCGACTGCTGCCCCGGCTTCGGCTCAGTTGCCAAGTATGTGGCCGTTTCCACCCGTGAAGCTGCACTCGATGTGCTGTCAATGTCGCGCACGTCGACCAAGGTATTCGTACTCGAGGTCATGGGTCGTCATGCGGGCTGGATCGCGGCCGCCGGTGGCCTCGCCGGGGAAAAAGCCGGAGACCCGCCACATATCATCCTGTTTCCCGAAATCGAGTTTGATCGCGAAGCCTTTATGAAGAAGGTTGCCGCTACCGTCGATAAATACACGTACTGTGTGATCGTCGCATCGGAAGGTGTGCGCGGCGAGAACGGCAAGTTTTTAGCCGATGCCGGTACTGTCGATGCATTCGGGCATGCCCAGCTCGGTGGGGTCGGCCCGGTAGTCGCACAAATGGTCAAGGACGAACTTGGCTACAAGTACCACTACGCGGTCGCTGACTATCTGCAACGCTCGGCACGGCATCTCGCCTCAAAAGTCGACGTCGACCAGGCCT
>JABDKV010000280.1 GCA_013002045.1 Gammaproteobacteria bacterium | reverse complement strand
GTGAGGGACGTCGAGATTGGTGTCGAAATGGCGGTTGCTGTCTTCGAGGATGTCCTGCCGCAGCTCCAGGCCATGACTGGCCAGTATCGGCTGCAAGGTCTCGAAGTGATTGAGCAAATCAGCGCGTGTGGGCTGGTAAGCGTGTTCGCAAATACGGCGACGGTTGCTGTAACTGAACAGATTGGTAAAGAAAATGCGCGAATCGTCGCGGTCGGGCTCGAACAATAAGATATTCCGATCGTCGAAAGACCTCTCGTAGGACTTGAGCCCGACATTCATACGCGAATGAATAATCGCGCGGAATGTCTGTGATAACACGACCGGTAGTCCGCCATTGCGTAACTTGCGATGACGGGCTTTGGCATCGGCCGCAAGACGTGCATCGTAAGGCACGATCGGGTTAATACAGAGCAACAGGTCGGCGCCTTCATCGAGCGCGGTCGAGGCATGCAGCGTGCGCTTGAGCGCGCCATCGACATAGAAATGTTCGTCTATCTCGACCGGTGGATACAGACCCGGCAGCGCCGTGCTGGCCTGGATGGCCTTGGAAATCGGCACGTGATCGAAACCGGGCGCACCAAATCGCACCGAGTCACCGGTGTCGAGATCGGCCGCCACGATAAATAACTTGCTGCGCAGCTCACGGAAGTCATTGGTATGGCCTTCGCTGTTGTAAAGCTGTGCCAGGAAACGCTCAATAGGACGGTTATTAAACAGGCCGGTCGGTATTGCCCGAGTCAGGTTGTTGAGTGCGCCAAGCACACCACGATCGAGCGGATGCCGCACCATGTCCCAGACGGCGCTCTGCACGGCGCCCGGCAGGCTGGCAAGACTGCGCAGGTACTCGCGCCATGCGGGTTGCAGGAAAACCGTTCGCCGTATCGGGTGCTCGACCGAGGCGGCGGCAATGAAAATGCGTGCTATCTGGCTGGTCGGAAAACCATTGGCCAGATTGGCGGCGATAAACGCACCTGCGCTAACTCCGACATAGACGTCCAGATCGTGCAAATCGAGACCCTCGATGGCCTCGTCCAGTGCAGCCAGTACCCCGACTTCATAGACGCCACCGAGCGGGCCGCCACCGGCCAGTGCCAGCCCAAAGCGTCCACGTTTACGACCTGAACGCGGGCGACCATTAATCGTAATCGACACCTATTTCTTCCCCTTGGTCTTTTTCTTAGCCTTCTTTTTGCTTTTCTTCTTTTTCATGGCCTTGAGTTGCCTGCGCGTGGCATCGAGCTGTTCCTGCAGTTCAATCACGCGCGCTGCGAGCCCGTCGACCTGTCCCTGCAACGCCTCCACCGTCTTCGCGTCAGGAATGTCCATTGACGCCATAACCCGCGCTACCCGTGCTTCGAACATTGCTTCGAGCTTGTCTATGGTCTCCTTGCTCGCGCGTGTTGTCTGGCTGGCAGCCGTCTCCGCTGTGCGTCGCGTATTGGTTTCCAGCGTCTCACCCAGCTTCGACAATGTCTCGAAGATCTTGCTCCCTTCCTTCTCGGCGACATGCAGCGCACCGAGTCCGGCACTCCAGACCTGTTGGGCCGAGTCACTGAGGAACTGCGCCAGCTTTTCCTCGGCGCTATTTCGCTTCGTCATAGTCGTCTCCATGATCGCGGCCCTCAAAGTGACCGGCCATCGTTTGCAGAGCCAGTTCCTCGAACTGGCCGTTGACCCGGCGGATGATCTCACCGGGGTGTGGCACCAGGTTGCGGTCGGCGATCAGGCCGAACTGCACCTTGCCGTTGTAGCTGAGAATACTGACACCGATACCAATACGGCCATTCTGCGGCACCCAGAACAACAACTGGTCGATTTCCGCTCCGGCGAGATACAGCGGTTGCTGTGGTCCCGGGACGTTGGTCATGACCGTGGTGGCCTTGCTGCTGAATGCCTCCAGGACCGGTCGCTGCAGCATGCTGGGCCCACGTCCGACCAGTGACAGCAGCCCGAGGCTGACCTGGGCCTGGTAGGAATTCTTCAGTTCGCGCATTTTGCGATTGACGGCATGAAGTCGCTCAACCGCATCGGCGATCCCGATCGGGATTCCCAGGAATACCAGGCCAAACTTGTTTCCCAGTTCGCCGGCCTTTACCTGCGGTCGGAGGTTGACCGGAACGGCAGCGTGAATCTCCAGCCCATCGATCTGGTCGCCCTGCTCGGTCGCCCAACTGCGTAGCGCGCCGGCGACCGATGACAACAACACGTCGTTGACCGTACAACCATGGGCTTTGCCTACCGCCTTGACCTCATCCAGCGGTAATGGCTCGGCCCAGGCGACGCGTTTTACCGGTGACAGCTTGCCCTTGTAACGCGAGCGCCGGTCGGGTGGCTTCAACACAAAGCGAGCGACGTCGGTGGCAAACGCAGTGGCTTTGCCCGCCAGTTCCAGCATTTCTTCCGGCCGTTGTGTCAGTCGCAGGCCGTCACGTAACAGGGTCTTGCCGGCGTCGGCGCCCTTGTCTCGCAGTGCCTGCGCGTCGTGGAACACCTGGTCAAGCAACCCGCGTTCGCGAGATTTGCGTTTGGGCGGTGCGCCGGTGGCAGCAGCCGGACTGGGCTGGGTATCAGTCATCGACAGCAGCACCTGGATCAGGGCGATACCATCCGCATAACAATGATGGATGCGCGAGATCATCGCGCTGCCCTCGCCGAAACGCTCGACTAGCTGAAACTGCCACATCGGCTGATCGGGATTGAGTGGCGTGCTGGCCATGCGACTGGTGAGCTCCTCGAGCCCGGCCTGGTCGAGATCGTCACGCACATCGAGCGGGACGACGTGTCTGTCGATCGAGAAGTCATGATCGGGTTCCCACCAGGTACCGGTCAGATCGCGCACGGCGCGCATGCGAAAACGCTCGAAACTGGCGAAACGGGTTTCGATGATTTCCCGCAGGCGCTCGAGATCGACACGCTGGCGAAAAACGATGACACCGGAAATCATCATCAGGTTGGTCGGGCTGTCCATACGCAACCAGGCGGTGTCATTGCTGGACATCGGCTCTGCGCCGGGTCTGAGGAAACTGGCTACCAAGGCTCTCTCGCTATGCTCGCGGTCAGTGGTCTAATCAAACAGTATACTGTCTGGGCTGGTCCCGATCCCGGAAGTGGCTAATACACTCTATGAAAAAGGCTCCTAACGCCGGCGCGGCGCGGTTTCTCAAGCATCTGGAAAAAGCACGCGAGCTACGCCGGGAAGTCGTATCGGGCGATGGGCTGTCTGCGGAGCAGGAGGCGCTGAGTCGCTGGCAGACTCAGCGGCTGGCCGCAACCTATGCGGATTTTTCCAGGCACAAGCGTTTCCGGCCGGCTATCGCGTTTTTCCTCGAAGATCTTTATGGCACCAAGGATTTTGCCCAGCGTGACACCGACATCGAGCGCGTTTATCCCATCATGGTCAAGGTGTTGTCTGAAAATGCGATGCACTCTTTGTCACTGGCGGTCGAGTTGCATGCGTTGAGTCAGCAACTGGACAGCGCCATGATCGCCATGTTGACCGAACAGATGGCTGTGCCGCTGGACGAGGGCGCCGAAGTGCTCGATAAAGAGACTTACGCCGAGGCCTACCGGCGCTGCGACAATTATGATCAGCGCCTGCGCCAGATAGAGCTCATTACTGAGACGGGTCGCTTACTGGAAGAAGTCATCCATCACCCGGTCATCTATATAACCGCAAAACTGGCACGTGGCCCGGCACGCGCCGCCGGCTTTGGCGAGTTGCAGGATTTCATTGAACGCGGACTGTCGGCGTTTCGGCGCATGAAGGAAGCTGCTCCTTTTCTGAACGCCATTGACGAGCGCGAGACTTATATCCTTGACCAGGTCTACGCCGGAGAGTCGCTGACCTCGTGGCAGGCCGACCACTTCGAGAGCCCGGTAGCATGAGTAACGACCTGCGTCGCGCCATCCGCGAATTTATCCGTCTCGAATCTGCAGGTGGCGCCTTGCTGATGGCGGCGACGGTGCTGGCGATGATTGCTGCCAATTCGCCGTTGTCCGGGCTGTATGCGGCGCTGCTCGATACTACCGTGGCGGTGACGGTCGGAGCGCTCGAGATCGATAAGCCGTTGCTGTTGTGGATCAACGACGGACTCATGGCGGTATTCTTTTTTCTCATCGGCCTGGAGATCAAGCGCGAGATAGTCGAGGGGGAGCTAAGCTCGCCCGATAAAATTATCCTGCCGGGACTCGGTGCACTGGGCGGCATGGTGGTACCGGCAGCCATTTATGTGGCGCTAAACCTCGGCGACCCGGTCGCCCTCGATGGCTGGGCTATACCTGTGGCCACCGACATTGCCTTCGCTCTTGGGTTGTTGTCGGTTTTCGGTCGGCGCGTGCCAATCGCACTGAAGATATTCCTGATGACACTGGCTATCTTCGATGACCTGGCCGCCATCATCATTATCGCGCTGTTCTATTCCGGGGATCTGTCGACAACGGCGCTGTTGGTCGCCGCCGCAGCGCTTGGCGTTGCCATCGCGATGAATCGTGCCGGTGTCACCCGTATATCGGCCTATCTGCTGGTTGGGGTTGTACTGTGGACCGCTGTGCTCAAGTCCGGTGTGCACGCAACGCTGGCTGGCGTGTTGCTGGCACTTTGCATCCCGATGCGCGATGACCGGGACAAGTCGCCACTAAAGCGGCTCGAACACGATCTGCACGGTCCGGTGGCCTACGCCATCCTGCCACTATTCGCGTTCGCTAACGCCGGCTTGTCCTTTGCCGGGATGAGTCTTGCCGACCTGGTTCATCCGGTCACACTCGGCGTTATCGCCGGCCTGACCCTTGGTAAGCCGATTGGCATCCTGTTATTCGTTGGTGCCGGCGTGCTGACCGGTCTGGTGCGCCTGCCCGAGGGGGTCACCTGGCCGCGGCTGCTGGGCGTCTCGTTCGCCTGCGGCATCGGTTTCACAATGAGCCTGTTCATTGCCGGTCTCGCCTTCGAGCATGGCAGTGGGGATTATTTCGCCGGCGACCGGCTCGGTATTGTCACCGGTTCGCTGCTGGCGGCTATTGCTGCCTACCTGATCTTTCAGTTCACGCTGCCAGCGGACGCCGGCGATCAGAACAACTGAATCAGGCTGTAGATCGCCAGGCCAGCCAGCCCACCGACCAGCGTTCCGTTGATGCGGATAAATTGCAGGTCGCGACCGACCTGCAGCTCGACCCGGCGGGCCGTCAGTTCGGGGTCCCAGCCACGCACCGT
>JABDKV010000258.1 GCA_013002045.1 Gammaproteobacteria bacterium | reverse complement strand
GGTCAAGTCTGCCCATTGCTCACCTGAGCGTCGCCATTTGCCCGGTCAGGTGAGCAATGGGCAGACTTGACCCCGTTGATGGTTATAATCCGGCCTTCGATCCCTGACCGTAGACAGAAATGGCCTTACCACCTCTGCCTGAAAACAGCAGACTGCCGCCCGTCCTGGATGTCGCGCCCGTTGGGATCGCAATAACGGATGCAGATGGACGGCTGCTGGCTCTAAACGACCGCCTGCGCCGCATGCTCGCCTTGCCGGCTCACTCCTTCTTTAATGAGCATTTACCAAACCTGCTGACGCCACCGCTGAATAAATTCTTCAGCAATCAGTTACACGAGATCGTGCACGGTGCCAGTAGACTGCAGACCCTGTCCCGACTGCCATCCCCGCAACACGATCACGTTGCCAGGGACTGGCGTGTCACTGTATGCAGGCTGTCTGGCCCTGACGATCAAACGGACCAATTCGCGTTTTATGTTCAGGACATCACCAGCCAGATGGACCTGCAGCGGCGCCTGTTGGCCGAACGCGCCGTGGCACGCGTGCTGGCAACAGTGGATAACTTTGACGAAGGGATGACCGCCGCCCTGCAAGGCATCCGCAAGAGTTTTGAGCTGCGTTTCTGCGAATACTGGGCTCTCGGCGACGATGATTTACTGCAGCGCCGGATTGTCTGTTCGGCAGACGCCGACGATCGACTCGATGCGATCCCGTTACGCCGCAGTGAAGGCCTGATAGGCCAGGTTTTTCACAATCAACGTCCGGAACACATGGCCGATGTGCGAACGCATAGCGACTTTCGCCGTAGCGAAGCGGCAGCCGTCCTCGGGCTGCAAACCGGTTTCGCGTTTCCGGTCATGGTCGAAGAACACTGCCTCGGCGTAATCAGCATGTTCTCCGATCAACGGCTCGATATCGGCGATAGCCTCGCGGCCGTCCTTGCCAGGCTGGGGCAGGAAATAGGTCAATTCAACCAACGAGTCAGCACGCGAACCCTGGCTCGCGAAAATGAAGCTCGTACCGAATTGGTTATCGAATCTGCGCTCGACGCCGTAATCACAATCGATGACCTCGGTTTCATCAGGCGCTGGAACCCACGTGCGGCCGAGATGTTCGGTTGGTCAAACGAGGAAGTTGTTGGCACTGACCTGGCGGAACACATAATTCCAGCCAGGTTACGTGATGTGCACCACGCGGGCCTGAAGAAATTCCTGGCAACGGGCGAAGGTCCGGTTCTAAACAAACGAATCGAACTGACCGCCATTCGGCGGGACGGCAACGAGTTCCCGGTCGAACTTACCGTCTTGCCACTGCAACTCGGCGAGCATTACGAATTCACCGCATACCTCAGGGATATCACCGACCGCAAACAGGCAGAAAAGGCTTTGCTGGAGGCTGATCGTCGCAAGACAGAGTTTTTGGCTGTCCTCGGACATGAATTGCGCAACCCGCTGGCTACTATTTCCAACTGTGTGGAGCTAATCAGCAAGCACCAGGCGTCGGCTGAGGAAATGGCGATGATGATGCAACCCCAGGTTAATCAGCTAAGCCGACTCCTCGATGACCTGTTGGATATCTCCCGCATCAATCACGGCAAGATCGCATTACACCGGACGGTCATACGCCTGGTTGACTGCCTGCGCAGTGCGGTCGATGCAACCCGGCCGCTGATGCAACAGCAACAACAAACTCTGGAGCCAGACTTCGCTGAGCTTGACGGCATTGAAGTGTTTGCCGATCCAACCCGTATACAGCAGATCGTTACCAATTTGCTGGCCAACGCGTCGAAGTATTCACCAGCGGGAACTACGATCGCTTTGCGAGGTAGGGACGAGGGCGAATTCATTTCGATCTCGGTTGAGGATCACGGCGCCGGCATCCCCGCGGAGAAACTCGAACAAGTATTTGAGGCGTTCACGCAGATGAACGAGTCCAACGGTGGACTTGGAATAGGCCTGACCCTCGTTCAGATGCTGGCGGAGATGCACGGGGGTAGCGTCACCGCTTTCTCGGACGGGCCTGGACTTGGCAGCCGATTCGTTGTCCGCATTCCGACCGGGCTACCGGCCGACGCGCGTGGCCAGCCTGACGTCAATGCGGCGCCAAAAAGGCACAACCTGAATGGCATGGACATACTGATCATCGATGATAACGAGACTGCCGCGACCACCCTGGCTCGGCTGCTGGGTCATTCCACGAATTGCCGCACACGCGTAGCAACTGACGGAGAGTCGGGCATCAGCGAGGCATTGGCCAGCGTGCCGGATGCGATGATAGTCGACATTCAAATGCCCGATATCAGCGGCCTCGAAATCGCTGCCACCATTCGCGATGACGACCGTTTTGCCAAAACTCGCCTGATCGCCTTGAGCGGTTTTAGCCATCCGGAAGCCATTTCTGCATCTCTGGAAGCAGGATTCATGCATCACTTCTCAAAACCCGTGGATCTCCCGGAGCTACTAGCCTGTTTGCGTGAGACAAGCTAACAGCCGCCCCCTCGCATTGTTGTCGGATCGAGAACTTTATTAATAGCAACCCGAATAGGCAGACACCACCCCTTGTAATAAAATGCGGTGAAACCGGGTCTAATCAGGGAAATCCCGAAATGGAGCGCCGATGACTGCGAAAACCTACGCTGTGAGCGGGGCCGGGCTTGGACTGCGTCGCAGTATGATGTCCGATCTGCAAAAAGCCCTGCCACCGCAGATCGACTTCATGGAGGTTGCACCCGAAAACTGGATCGGTGTCGGAGGCATTCTCGGAAAACGTTTTCGTTACTTTACTGAGCGCGTTCCTTTCGTTACCCATGGCCTGTCACTGTCGCTGGGCGGGCCGGCGCCACTGGATGAAGATCACCTGTTGCGTATCAAGGCGTTTTTGCGCGACCACGACATACGCGCCTATACCGAACACCTCAGCTACTGTGGCGACGATGGTCATCTCTATGACCTGATGCCCATTCCGTTCACCTCCGAAGCTGTAACTTACGTCGCCGATCGCATTCGTCGCACCCAGGAGATACTCGAGCGTCGTATCGCCATCGAAAACGTCAGCTACTACGCCGCGCCCGGCGCAGAACTGGACGAGATCGAATTCGTCAACAGCGTCCTCGAAGAAGCCGATTGCGAGCTGTTGCTCGACGTCAACAATATTTACGTCAACTCCATCAATCACGGCTATGACGCCGAGGAATTTCTCAAGGCATTGCCAGCAGAACGTATCGCTTACTTTCATGTTGCCGGACACTATGAGGAAGCCGAGGACCTACGGGTCGACACCCACGGCGCCGATGTCTGCGATCCGGTCTGGCAGTTGCTGAATACGGCCTACGAACACTTCGGCGTGATTCCCACATTGCTCGAACGCGACTTCAACATTCCCGCCCTGCCCGAGCTACTCGACGAAGTCGACCGCATTCGCGACATGCAGGGACAACGCAGCGAAGCGATGAGCACAGCCGATGTCGGATAAACCGCAATTCCAGCAAATCCAGTACGAATTTGCTGCGCACCTGCGCGATCCCGATAACAACGACGCGCCGCCCAAAATTGAAGACCGCCGCCTGGCAATCTATCGCGACCTGTTCTACAACAATGTGCAAAGCCTGCTGGCCGGAACTTTCCCGGTGTTGCGCCAAATTCTCGACGACGCGCAGTGGCACCGACTGATGCGTAGCTACTTTGCAACACACCGCAACCGCACACCGTTGTTTTTGGAAATCCCGCAGGAATTCATTTCTTACCTGCAGGAAGAGCACGAACCGGATGCTGACGAGCCGGAGTTCCTGCTCGAACTTGCTCACTATGAATGGTCTGAGTTGGCCGTCTCGATACTCGAAGACGAGCCCGATCTCGAAGCGCTCGACTCCCGCGGCGATTTGATCGACGGCGTACCCATCGTGTCACAGGCGGCATGGTCGTTAGCTTATAGTTACCCCGTGCACACCATCGGGCCCGACAATCAACCCGAGTCACCTGGTGAAGAAGCCACGTTTCTGGTGGTCTATCGCAAGCTCGATGACCAAGTCGGTTTTCTCGAGATCAATGCTGTCACGGCACGATTGATCGAGCTGCTCGAGCGCGATGAGGACCGCAGCGGTCGCGAATTGCTAACTCAGATCGCCGATGAAATCGGTCATGAAAGCCCCGATGCGGTCATCGAGGCCGGTCGCGACATCCTCGAACAGCTACGTCGTCACGATGTCATTCTCGGTATCAAGCGCTAACGGTTTCGTTTAATTTCTTTGGTCTCGCTAAAGGGGTAGACAGATGGGTGCATTCCACGGGTTGTATGGACTGATAGTCTCGCTCGGCAGATCGCTCGATGGTGTCGCATCGCTGCTGTTGCGCCTGATACTGGCGCCAGTACTGTTTGCATCCGGCTGGGAGAAGCTCAATGGCGAAAACTGGTTCATGCACACCATGGACAGCTTCCCCTTCCCGTTCAATGTTATCCCGCCCGAGATATCCTGGCAGTTGGCGACCTGGACCGAACTGGTGGGGGGCGTCTGTTTGCTGATCGGCCTGGCGGTGCGTTGGGTTTCAATTCCGGCAATGGTAGTGATGTTCGTCGCTGCCTGGTCAGTGCACCTGGACAATGGTTGGCCAGCGATAGCGCCTTCGTTTCCTGACGAAATTTGTATCGAGGGCACCGAGGCGGCCACTGAGTCGAGCCTGCCTGACCGTATTGCCCGGTGCTACAACGTCAATCAACGCACGATCGAGGCCTCGCAACGTCTCGCCCGCGGCAGGGCAATAATGACTGAGCATGGTAATTCCCAGTGGCTCAATGAATACGGTCCTTTCGTCAAGCTTAACAATGGCATTGAATTCGCCGCGATGTATTTCGCCATGTTATTCGCATTGTGGACGATCGGTGGTGGCCGCTGGTTCAGCCTCGATTACTGGATTGCACTGCTTAGCGGCAACAGCAATCGCTATTGAGCCGGCTAAACTTATGACGATTCAAGCCGTTAACCTTTCTGATAGATAACGCCAGCCGGGAAACTAATCATGGAATCGATGGGCTTCGTATTCTCCGTCCTGCAGGCCCTCGCGGTCCTGTTCGTCACTTTGATCGGAATCGGGCTGGTTAGCGTGCTGGTCATGTATGTGGTCGATCGCACCCAGAAAACACATGCGATCCGACGCAATTTTCCCGTCATCGGTCGTTTCCGCTACCTGTTCGAGCACCTGGGGGAATTTTTCCGCCAGTACTTCTTTGCGCTCGATCGTGAAGAAATGCCGTTCAACCGCGCTGAGCGTTCCTGGGTTTACCGTGCTGCCAAGAATGTCGACAACACGGTGGCGTTCGGATCGACACGCGACATGCGCCCGGTTGGAACCCTGATGTTCGTCAACTGCGCCTACCCGACGCTAGACCGCGAAGCGGCGCCGCCATCAAGCCTGGTCATTGGCAGCGGCTGCGCCACGCCCTACCAGGCACCGTCATTTTTCAATATCTCGGCCATGAGCTACGGCTCGTTGTCGAAACCCGCGATCCGGGCGCTGTCGCAGGGCGCTAAGCAAGCCAACATCTGGCTCAACACTGGCGAGGGCGGAATGGCACCCGCGCACCTCGAGGGTGGTTGCGACATCGTTTTCCAGATTGGCACCGCCAAGTACGGCGTGCGCGATAAAGATGGCAATTTGTCTGATGACAAGCTACGCGAAGTTGCAGCGCACGAACAGGTTCGCATGTTCGAGATCAAGCTGAGCCAGGGCGCAAAACCCGGCAAAGGCGGCATCCTTCCGGCCGAGAAGGTGAACGAAGAAATTGCTGAGATTCGCGGCATACCTGAAGGCCAGGCCTCGATCAGCCCCAATCGTCATCCCGAGATCGACAGCGCTGCCGATCTGCTCGACATGGTTGCGCGCATACGTGAAGTCACCGGTAAGCCGGTCGGCTTCAAGTCAGTGATTGGCAGTTATGGCTGGCTTGACGAGATGTGCGAGGAAATTCACCGTCGTGGCCTGGACTCGGCACCAGACTTTATCAATGTCGACAGCGCCGATGGCGGTACCGGTGCAGCACCGATGAGCCTGATCGATTATATGGGCCTGACGATCAAGGAAAGCCTGCCAATGGTGGTTGACCTGCTCAATCGACACGGCTTACGCGATCGCATCAAGGTGGTTTGTGCCGGCAAGCTCGTAACCCCGGCCGAGGTGGCCTGGGCGATCTGTGTCGGTGCCGACTTCGTCGTGTCGGCACGGGGATTCATGTTCGCACTAGGCTGTATCCAGGCGATGCAATGCAACAAGAACACCTGTCCGACTGGCGTCACCACCCATGATCCGCGCCTGCAGGCAGGACTGGTGCCAGCTAACAAGGGAAGACGTGTGGCACAGTATGCGAAGAACATGATTTACGAAGTCGGTGTGATCGCGCATTCCTGTGGTGTGCTGGAGCCGCGTCAGTTGCGTCGTATGCACTGCCGGGTCGTTGTAGACGACGGCAAATCCGTCCCGCTCGACCAGCTCTACCCCGACGTCAAACCGCCGGTTTCTGTCTCTGCAGCCTGACCCGGATAGACGCGGCTTCAATGGCTGCGGTGGCTGTGTCGCCATCGCGGCTGAAGCCGCTCCTACGGGGAGATATAAACTTTGATAGAACAGGGGCTTGCTGGCGTTTTATCAGGTTATATCTTGGACAAGCGTCAAAAATGTGACGGCTGCACTGCGGACCCCACCGCAGGCTCACCATAATCCCCTGTTAGTGAAGCGACATTGACGGTGAGCGTTGCCCTCTTCCGCCGTAAGAATCCTGACTGCTGCGGCACTGTTGTTCGTACTGGCGCTGGACGCCAGTGCGCAGACACCGGTGTCGCTATTCCGTGCCTTCACCGGTGATGTCAACTATGTCGCAACCGGTGGCAGCCTGCGCACCAATCCGAACTCCGGTGGCGGCGCCAACCCGTGCGCTGTGGGCCCCAACAGCACCGCCGCACTAAACGGCATCCCACCAGGGTCGACAATCCGCGCCGCGATGTTGTACTGGGCAGGGTCCTATCTGCCAGGCACGACACCAGCCGATTACAACATCACTTTCAATGGCGCCAATCACACCGCCACCCGGACCTTCACGGCAACTTTCAACGCTAACGGCAACAACTACGACTTTTTCAGTGGCTATATCGACGTCACGCCACAGGTGACCGGCAACGGCAATTACCAGTTCAGCAACCTCACCGTCCATACGGGCGCGCCGCACTGTGCAGCCCAGGCCGTACTGGCTGGCTGGTCAATGATTGTCGTATACGAAAATCCAGCCACCGAACGCCTGCGGGTGCTCAATGTTTTTGACGGCTTCCAGTTTTTCCGCGGCAGCTCGCTATCGCTGACCCTGGCCAACTTCCGTGCCACCGCCAATCCTGACGGGCGTGTGACCGTGGTGACGTGGGAAGGTGACACTGAGAACTCGGCACCACTGAACGGTTTTTCTGAAGCGCTGACCTTCAACGGCAACACACTGTCGGATGCCCTCAATCCAACCAACAACCAGTTCAACTCGACTGTAAATACCATCCCGTCAACAACCACCTGGGGTGTCGATATCGACACCTACAACGTTGACGCTTTCGTCAATGTTGGCGACACGACGGCGACTTCGGTCTACAGCTCCGGTGGTGACCTGGTGCTACTCACGGCGCAGGTGGCGGCATTCGCCAGTGACCCGCTGATCGACCTGTCGCTGACCAAGACGCATAGCGGCAACTTCATTGCCGGCAACGAGCACGACTACACAATAGATGTCACCAACAACAGCGATCTCGACGACCCCAGTGTAATTACGGTCAGCGATACTTTGCCGGCCGGCCTCACATTCGTTTCGGGGAGCGGCGGTAGCTGGAGCTGCACGGCCGCCGGACAGGACGTGACCTGTGATCACCCCGGTCCCTTGCTGGCCTTTGCGACATTGCCCTCGCTGACGCTGCGGGTAGCCGTTGATGAGACTGCCATTCCTGGCGTCGACAACATAGCTACCGTCAGCACCAACAGCTACGACCCCAACAATACCAACGACTCTGCTACAGATCCGACAGTCGTTGGCGGGCCCGATTTGTCCACCAGCACCAAGAGCGTCGTCGATCTCAACGGCGGCGATGTCGAGCCCGGTGATACGTTGCGCTACACCATCACACTGACCGAGTCGGCCGGCCTGCCCGCCACCGGTGTCCGGGTTACTGACGACATCGCTTCCCTGCTGGAAAATTTCACGGTGGTTAGCATTCCGGCCGGGGCTGTCGACAACTCCACAGGAGCAGGTACGGGCGTCAATGGTGCCGGTTTTCTCGACATTGGTTCAATCTCGATTGCAGCCAATGGTTCTGCAACGATTACATTCGAAGCGCAGGTGCTGGCTTCGGCACAGACCGGCGACGTGATCAGTAATATCGCTGCCGTCGAAAATCCCGACGGTCCCGACGCCACCCCGCAATCGGCCGACCTGTTGGTGCGCGGATCGCAGGTTCCCAGCACTGGCCTGAAGACTTTGTACCTGTTCGATACGGCGACGGCGGACCCGAACGGGTTCAATACCGGACCGCAGCCATACCTGTCTCGAACACCTCCGGCCGGGCCACAGGGCAATGTCACTGTGGACAAAGGCAATCCGCCAAGAGTGTGGACCATGACACCGGTGCTGGCAGCGCCAATGACGGTCACGGCCGGCACCGTTCCGGTAACACTGTGGCTGTCGAAGGGTGGCAGCAGTGGCGGTAGTCCACAACGTGAGCTGACTATAAGTCTCGATTCGATTGGCACAACAACGACAGCAATCGGCGGCCCGACTACGTTTACCTTCGCTGCTCCACCAAGCGCCACTCCCGGCCTGTTCACCGTCAACATTCCGGTTGCGACAGATACCGCACTGGCCGCAGGTTCGCAGATGCGGCTGACGCTGGAAAACACCACCAGTGGTAGCGGCACCCGTCGCATTCGGGTATTCCCGCTTAACGGCGGTACTCACTCACGTCTCGAAATGGACGTGACCCCGGTGATCAACGTCGATTCGGTCATCGCTTACGATGCGCCTTATCCGGCCGGCACGCCGGTGACAACCTACACGCCTGGCGAGACGGTATACCTGCGAACGGTGGTCAGTGATCCATTCGGCAGTTTTGATATTACCGCCACAACCCTGACCTTGCTCGATGCGAACGCGGTGCCGCAAGTTACAGCGCAGGCAATGCCGCTGCTGGCTGATTCCGGTGCTGCCACGCGAACTTACGAGTATGCCTATACGGTTGGCAATGGCGATGCGACCGGTACCTGGACGGCGCAGGTTACCGCCGACGAAGGAACGGAAGGCACGGTCGATGACAGCGGCAATGGCTCCTTTGTAGTCGCGCTACCCGACCTGCTGGTCGTCAAGACGGTGCAAACCATTTCCAATGCATACGAAGGCGCGAGCAATCCGAAAGCCATTCCCGGGGCCGTGGTCGAATACACCATCACGGTAACCAATGAAGGAGGCGGTGCCATCGATGCAGATTCAGTCATTATTATCGATGTTTTGCCACCCGGTACTGCGTTGTACGTCGACACCTCCGGTGGAGACCCGGTGCAGTTCGCCGATGGTGCGGTACCCAGTGGGCTCATTTTTAACTACGCGACTGACGTCGCCTATTCGAACCAGCCGGGCGGCGGCGCACCATTCACCTACAATCCCGTACCCGATGCCGAAGGCTTCGATCCTGCAGTAACCGGGCTGCAAGTCTCACCGTCCGGTTCAATGCCAGGCGCCACAACCGGCTCCCCCTCATTCACCCTCACCTTCCGCACCCGCCTCTAACCGCCCCGACGACAAAGCCGGTTCCATCGTCGAGACCTGATCGGGGCTAAAGCCCCTCCTACGCGCGCTACGCGCGCCTCCCCGTAGGAGCGGCTTCAGCCGCGATGGATCGCGCAGCGATCCGTCATATCCCCGTAGGAGCGGCTTCAACCGCGATGGATCGCGCAGCGATCCGTAGGAGGGACTTCAGTCCCGACCTCTTTGTTTATCGCATCAATCACACCTGCGTAAGAAAGAATCGGGGCTAAAGCCCCTCCTACGCGCGCTACGCGCGCCTCCCCGTAGGAGCGGCTTCAGCCGCGATGGATCGCGCAGCGATCCGTAGGAGGGACTTCAGTCCCGACCTCTTTCTTTCTAACGCTGAACCAACGCTTTCATAACAAAGAATCGGGGCTAAAGCCCCTCCTACGCGCGCTACGCGCGCCTCCCCGTAGGAGCGGCTTCAGCCGCGATCAGGGTTACGACTAACCACAAAATCGTAAACCTCATGTCCCAGCGCAAGCCCGCGCCGCTCGAATTTTGTGCGACCACGATGGTGCTCAATGTCGGCATCCGAGAACTCAGCACTGTCGGCAAGGCACTCGGCGATGTGCTCGGCGTAGTTGGCCCAGTCCGTCGCAATATGCAGCAGCCCGCCTTGTTGCAAGCGACCTGCCAGCAACCGCAGAAACGGCGGTTGAATCAGTCGCCGTTTATGATGACGCTTCTTCGGCCACGGGTCGGGAAAGAAAATATTAATGGCCGCCAGTGATCCCGGTGCCAGTTGTCCTTCCAGCACCTCGACCGCGTCGTGACAAACGACCCGCAGGTTCTCAAGCCCGTCAGCCTCGATGCGATTCAGTAGGCGACCGACTCCAGGACGGTGCACTTCGACACCAAGGTAATTGCATTGCGGATTGGCTAGTGCCAGATCGGCCAGTGTCTCGCCGGTACCGAAGCCGATCTCCAGAACTACGTCTGCCTCACGCC
>JABDKV010000240.1 GCA_013002045.1 Gammaproteobacteria bacterium | reverse complement strand
GAAGAGAACACAAAATGCGGAACCCCGGCGACCTGGCAGGCCTGTAGCAGGTTACGGGTCTTGCAGGTGTTATTGCCATAATATTTCAGCGGGTTCTCTACCGACTCCGGTACGATAGTGTGCGCTGCAAAATGCATGACCGCGCCGACAGCGTGCTCGCGTAACAGTTTGGTAACGAGTTTGCTGTCGCCGACATCGCCTTGCACGAGTGTGCCGTGCAACACTGCATCAGCAAACCCGGTACTGAGATTATCTAGTACAACCACCTGCTCGCCGGCCTCACCGAGTTGGCGCACAACGTGACTGCCGATGTAGCCGGCACCGCCAGTTACTAGTATGGTGTCGCGCATGCAATCCTTTCATCAGGTAACATCGAGGGCGCATGTTACCAGCACGCTGATGGCGGTGGGCCTGACTACATCACGTTACCAGGGCAAACTGAGACGGATTCGGTTTGCCCGACCTGCCACCACGCGACAACATCGCCCGTTCAACTATCGTTCAGCCTCGACGCGCTATGCTCGGCGACAACAGGAAATTATTGATGGATAAACACTTTTTTACATTTTCGTTGCGCGGACTAACCGTCCTGCTGACTGCCCTGTTCCTCGTTGCCTGCGGTGGCGGTGGTGGTGGCGGCGGTGGCGGACCTACACCGCCAGCCGATAGCGACGGCGACGGTATTGCCAACACGGCGGATAACTGTCCCAGCGTTGCCAACGCCGGCCAGCTCGACACCGACGGCGATGGTTCCGGGGATGCCTGCGATAACGACGATGATGGTGATGGCGTTGCCGACGGCTCGGATGCGTTTCCGCTCGACCCCAACGAGAGTTCCGATAACGACGGTGACGGTATCGGCGACAATGCCGACAACGACGATGATAACGATGGTGTACCGGACAGCTCCGATGCTTTCCCACTCGATCCCGGCGAGAGCGCTGACACTGACAACGATGGCATCGGCGACAACGCTGACAATTGCCCGGTCGATGCCAACAGCGACCAGCTCGACAACGACAACGATGGTGCTGGCGATGCTTGCGACAGCGATGACGATAACGATGGCATCCCGGATTCGAGCGACAACTGTCCGCTGATCGCCAACGCCGGTCAGGCCGACGGCGACAACGACGGGATTGGCGACGCCTGCGACAACGACCAGCAAGTGATTATCAACGGCAAGGCTACTTATGACTTTGTACCGCACAACCCGTCGACCAATGGACTCAACTACATCGCGACCAGCGAGGTCCCGATTCGCCAGGCTACGGTGCAGGTCTTAGATGTTGCCCAGCAATCGGTGCTGGCAACGACGATTACCGACGATGCCGGTGATTACAGTGTGCTCGTGCCGACTAACACCAGCGTGTTCGTGCGCCTGCGGGCAGAGTCAGTGAAAACGGGTGCGCCGGCATGGGATCTGCGCATCGTCGACAACACATCGTCCGATGCGTTGTATGTACTCGACACCGGCAGCTTCAACAGCGGCACCAGTCCGGTGACGCAGGACTTGCATGCCGACTCGGGTTGGGGTGGTAGCAGCTACACCGGTGTCAGGGCCGCGGCGCCTTTCGCCGTACTGGACTCGTTGCTGGTGGCGACCGAAGGGGTAATCGCCGTCGATGCCACAAAACAGTTCCCGCCACTGGTCGGCAAGTGGAGCCCGAATAACTCGACCGCCGTAGGCGACGAGACAATCGGCGAAATTGGCAATACGTTTTTCCGGCGTACGCTGAGTGGCGAGCGCGAGATTCTGTTGCTTGGCGACGAGAATTCCGATACCGATGAATACGACCGCCACGTTGTGATTCACGAGTGGGGTCATTATTTCGAGGATGCGCTTTCGCGTGCCGATACTGTCGGCGGACCGCACTCGCAAGGCGATCGGCTCGATCCGCGCGTAGCCTATAGTGAGGGCTGGGGTTATGCCTGGGCCGGAATCGCGACTGGTGACCCGGTGACCCGCGATTCGCTGGGGAACATGCAGCAGTTCGGCTTCGAGATCGATGTCGAGGAGAACAACAACCAGAACCCGGGCTGGTATAGCGAAGGGTCCTCGCAAAGCATTATCTATGACCTCGTCGATGCCACCAATGACGGTGCCGATACGCTGAACCTGGATTTTGACGAGATTTATGGGGTGATGACCAGTGACCTGGTGGACTCGATTCCGCCGATCACGATGTTTTCATTCGTTACCTTGCTCAAGGCCCAGTTGCCGGCGAGCCAGCACGCCGCAGTGGACAGTATTGTCAGTGGTCAGGACATGGTGGCTGACACCGTCGATCTCTACGGCAGCACCGAGACCAATGATGCCGGTCGTGGCAGCGATGTACTCCCGGTCTACGATTTGGTCGCCGTCAACGGCGCTGTGGTTACTGTCTGCAGTCTCGGCGACCCGAGCACCGATTTCGGTACCTTTAACAAGCTCTCGGTCAGGCGATTTTTACGCTTGCCGATTGCATCCCCTGGCGACTACCAAATAACGGCGGCCGGTCCAGTCGGCCCAACCGAGAGTGATCCAGATATTGCGATTCACAGCAAGGGCTTGCTGTTCCTTGCAGAAGATTTCGGTCCGACGGAAACGGCGACGTTTAATTTTACGGAAGCTGGTGACTATGTCATCGAGGTCTATGAATTCAGTAATCTGACCGACACGCCGCGTGGCAAGACCTGTATCGACGTTAGCGTCGTTTCCCAGTAGGAGAGCAACATGAACAAGCTATTTACTTCATCCGCGCTGTTGATCACCGGAGTTGCCCTCGCCGGGGTCGCATTAGCCTGTCCGGGGCATGAAAAGAGCGTGACAACAGCCAAAGCGTCGCCAGTGGCAGTCCAGAGCCCGGGCAAGCAGGTTGCCGCCATCGACGTGTCGCATCGCTTTAGTGCCAAACCGGCGCTCGGTGTGCCGGTCGAACTGCAGCTGGAGATCGACTCGCGTTACAAGGCGCCGGTCGTACTGCAGGTGCAGATGCCGGCCGCGTTGGGTGGGCAGCAATCACTGCAGCGTGAGCTGCAAGCAAGCGACAGCATGACTTTGACACTGGTGCCGCAATTACAGGGTCGCCATTATGTAAAAATCGCAGCGATGGACAGCCTGACCGGTGCAGCCCGGGTGCTAAGCATCCCTGTGCAGATCGGTGAGCGGGTGGCCAAGCTGTCACGCGCGACCATCAGCGCCGACGGCGAAGCGGTCGTGAGCCTGCCCTCGTCGAAGTAATTTCTTTCCCAAACTGAGCTGAAGGCCGGGTTTTGCCCGGCCTTTTTTGTCTCAGGCCGCTGTGATCGCCATCACACTCGATTGCTGCGACTTGTGATCTGTAGCACAGCCCTGTTTGACATTACGTCTTACTCTTTTTGCCTGGAT
>JABDKV010000224.1 GCA_013002045.1 Gammaproteobacteria bacterium | reverse complement strand
ATTACGAAGGACGCACATCAACGAGTACCACTTCCGCCAGACGTGAAATGCTATTCCGCTGCCGCAATACGGGCAGCAGAGCACGCCGGGTTGAGCGAGCGGCTAATCGGAGATGGACTGGTTCCACTCGACAGCGCACTTGGGTTACATCGCGATGCTACGCGTTCGCTGGCTATTCCCGGGGAGCGTCAATTGATTGCATACCGAACGGGACACCTCGGACTGTTGAGTCATCCCGAGGTTTATGCGCAATTGAGCCTTTGGCTGGCTTAAGGGGCTGATAGTCAACCGGCACTCGCGACGCAGTGGCGCGATTACCAGACGTAGCCGATCACCGAGACGAAATGACAGCCGGAGCCCGCGAGTACGAAGAAATGCCATATACCGTGGGCATGAGTCAGGCGTTTCATTTTGTCGAGTAAATAGAATACTACGCCGAGCGTGTAGGCGATTCCGCCGAGGGTCAGCCACCACAGCCCCATTTCGGGCAGGGCGTCTTTGAGGCTCGCGAAATCGAATGAGCAGGCCCAACCCATTCCCAGGTAGATCAGTAGTTGGCCAGCTTTGACCAGGCGGCCGGAGAGCAATATTTCGCTCAGGATCCCCGCAAAGGCGAGTACCCAAATGATCGTCAGAATCAGCAGGCCATTACCATCACGCAAAGTCACCAGCATGTATGGCGTGTAAGTACCGGCGATCAACAGATAAATCGATACATGATCGAGTGTTTTGAAAGCCTGCTTCAGTCGAGGTGGATGAAAACTGTGATAGAGCGTCGACATGGTGTAAAGCAGCACCAGCGTAAGACCGAACACACTAAAACTACTGATAACCCACGGATCAGATGTCTGAATGCTGATGGTGAGCAGCGCGCCGAGGCCGACAAGCGCCAGTACGGCGCCAACGAGGTGGCTGATGCTATTGAGTCGTTCGCCGTAATACATGGTCAGTCCATCCATTCTGCCACTGACAGGGTCGGACCACTAATTCGCCTTAAATACCAGCATACAATTTCCTAAAGTCGCAGTTTCAGAGTCCTAAATCCTGATTTGGGCAAGAAAAACGAGTTCTAACGGATCAGTTGCAGTATAAGTTGTGATGGACGGGCAACTCCCTTAAACGACTTAATCGGCACTGAAAATCAAACCTAACGGCCCAAAATCAGCGACCTTAGTACTCCAAGCCTGCTATTAGTGACTTTTTTCTGGTCCGACCCTGGTCACCTATCGAATTGGCTGACCGGGCGTTGTTGGGCTACGCTCTTGGAGTAGGTCTGTCGCACTCTCCAGTCGACAAAGGAGCGTCTGCTATGGGCATGGCCCTTTCAAAGTCTGGTTGCAGCCGGGAGCCCGTCTCGCAGTTTGCGCCGATGGTCGTGGTGCTGTTAGTGAACATCGGTTTTTCCACCGTTACAGCAGAACCCATCGCGTCATTTCGGGTGACCCCCGCGCAGCTAGAACTCGACGAAGGCGACGTCGCCGAGTTCCGTATAGTCGACAAGACTTATACCGACCCGATCAGCCGCGAAGATCTCGCTTTCGAGGCCGACCTGTCGCCAGTGACGTGGTTTTGGGAGTCTGCCGATGAGCCGCCCGCAAAAGCGTACGGCCTCTACAACATCAAACATCGTTTTTGGCAAGATGAGGATGCGCCGCGTCGTGTCCGCGTCAGACACCAGCTAGGCGATAGAGACATCGTAGTGCGGATTAACGATGTGCAGCCGGTCATCTACCGCACATCAGTGAGCCCGTTACCCCAGCCGGGAAAACCGGTCGTGTTCCAGGCAGGCGTGTGGGATCCGGGTATGTTTGACGAACATGAGTATCTATGGAGCAACGGCGACGAGAGGACTGATTCGAAGAACGCGATTTTTACCTGGAGCCAGCCTGGCCGCTACGAAGTACAGCTATCCGTCAGGGACAAAAATCGCAATGACCCACCCGCCACCGTCACCATTCCGGTGCATGTCGACTCGGAATTGGGTACTGAGTTCCCGAATACGTTTTCCGTCGGCGGCGATATTACGGGCGAACAACTCGACATCGATGGCCTGGTCCTTGTCGGTACCCCTGTGGCCAGAAATAGTGGCTTCAATGACTGCCAGCTTCGCATCGAAGTGCGCTCGGATGATCTCGACATGGGTGTGGTTTTGACAGCCCGGCTGAGCCACGGGCTGACACCGGGTCACTATCCCATCGGTGAGACCAATGAGTGGGATGGTGCTTACAAACAAGAGGCGGAAAACAGGAATATGTTTTTTGCAGAACTCTACCCGCCCCAGGACCTGGCGGTCCGCGTGGTGAACGCGCAGCGCCGCGGTGGACCTTTCTGGGGAGAACGAGGCCGCGTTAGTATCACGCGGTTTCAGGAGGGTGAGCTGTTACTGGATTTTGAGGCCGCGTTCACCGAGCAAATCCCGGCTGGCCTGCATCCTCGCCGGGCGTCTGCCCGCGGAAGGTTGCAGGTCAGTGTCGTGGATCAGGTGACTGCAGAAGAAGTCGAAGAAGACCCCGGGCGTGCCCGCGATATCCCCGGCATGAACGCGATTGCGAGAAGCGCGTTACGCGGCGATAGTCGTAATCTCAGGATCAATTCTTTCGGCTGTGACGGCGAAGAGCCCGGGCATTTCGAACTGGTCGATGCCACGCCAGGGTCAAACGAGTTCAATTACAACTTCGAGAAGTCCGTCATCGCATTGGAGTTTTCCCAGGCCGTGGACCCGGACTCAATTGTCGATCTGGAGACACGCGGTGAGAACCTGTCAGCAGCGTACCGGACCGTCGGTGCACTGCATGCGGAGGTGCCCGGTACGTGGATGATCTCACCGCGTAACCCGAAGGTGGTGGAGTTTGTGCCGCAGGCTCGCCTGCTGCCGGGTGTCGTTCATTGTGTTTATGTAAAGACTGGCGACGGCGGCTTGCGCAGCATCGCCGGTAACCTGTTGTCCGGCAGCGCGTTGGACGCACCTACTGAGCGAATGAGACAGGCCTGCCCTTCAGTGCAGGCCCGCATCGGTTATTCATTCGCGACCCGCGTCGAAATGGAAAGCGTCCGGGTCGATCTTTACCAGGCGTCGTTGCTGGGCCCGCACGCGAAGTATGCGTATGTTGGCGGCGGCTGGGCTGTCGCCCGTGTGTATCCGTGGTGGCAACCATTTCGTCCTCGACTCGTGCACGAAGTCGCACAGGTGCGGGAATTTGATGCCAAAATCTTCGCTGCAATTAATCGGCAGGGTCTGCAGCCGATTGGGGAGGTAGGCGCGGGCAACGGATTCGTGCGTTGGGCCATCAAGCGTCCCGATCTGTATTCGGAGAGCGAAAGACGGGCCATGCGTCATTCATATGAGTTCATGTACCGTCCGGCCTCGCGGCCCGGCGCGCTCGATTATGTTGGCGTCGTGCAACCTTTGGACAAGCGCGGGCAGCCAGTAACGCCTCCTGATACCAGTCCTATGTATAGCCTGGCCACTTCTGAGCCGTTGGCCCTGAAAGTGGCTTTGGTGAATGTTGGCATAAACTGTAATGATCAGGCCGAGGCATGCGAATGGCCGCCGGGAGCCGTCTCAGCATTGAATCTCCGGGCGGCCCTGAGCATCAACCTGCCGCAGTCGAAAATTGATATCACGACTCACACACTTGCCATTAACACGGACGAAGATTGTCCGGGTGGGTTGGTGAATGGAACAGATTGTTTTGATAATCCACCGGCTTCGCTGGCAGCCCGGCTGCAATCGCTCGATGAGCAACTCAGTAGCGATAGCTCAATTTTTGGTGCCGGCGTTGATATCGTCCTGGTGCAACTGCCAGACGGATGGAATCCGGATGCGAGGCAATCGATGATGTATTTAGGGGACAGCAATCGCGAGCCGCCCGTTGTCGGCTTTATCACGGGCGCCGTCAGAGAAACCGCTGTTACTCGCGCCATTGTCGCGTCACTGCTCGGCGACAATTTTTGCCGCTTTGCTTCCCAACTCCTGTGCAACCACACGCCCGTGCAGGGTCTGGTGCAGCTTGTCGCACCCGACAGGGTCGTCAACCGACACCACTTTGAGGGCTATGAGCTAGCTGGATTCCTGGCTCCTTTGGCACATGCTCGTCGTGACAGCGCGCAACACGAGTACCACATATCAGCGTGGAACTATGCACGCCTGTACGACGCCCTACAGTGAGAGGGTCGGACCACTGATTTGCCTTAAATTTCAGGGCAACAACCCTTAAAACCGCGGCTTGACGGCCTTAAATCGCGATTTAGACATCAAAAACGAGGTCTAACGTGGAATGCAAAAATCGAATGACGAAATGGTTGGCCACCATCGCGTTGGTTTTATTGGTCAGTGCTTGCGCAGACAAGACAGCGACCGTGATTGACGAACCGGAGGACTTGCGAGCGCTCCACGCGGAGTATCTCAATCGGCAACCAGTCGTCGCCGATCTTCCGGAAGAGCTACGCGCCGTTGCCGAGGCGTGCCAGGCGGGCGACGATCAGTTTTTGTGTGAATGGGGCCGCAAGAATCTCTCTAGCGAAGATTGGGACAGGATCCGGTCAGCCGAAGCCGAGCAGGAACGACGGAAGGCTGAAATGATCGCAATGTTCGAGGTCTGCAAGATTGGAGACGAAGCGAAGCTCCAGTCTATGTACCCGGGTCGTTATGCTTTCTATGAGAAGGTGGTATCACCGCCGGCTTTTGAAGAGCGACCAGTGGATGCGGTCGTCGTATTCGGTTTCACTGGCGGCCCGCTTAAGCGGTGGGCCAAAAAAGTCATCGAAGCCGGAATGGCGCGGGAGGGCATCGATGTGCCATATGGCGGTCCGACAGCCCGTGAATACCATCCCAATAAATATGCGGCTCGCAACAACACCGAAAACTTTTTTTACGGCTATTTCACCCCTGAGATTGAAGCGCGAATGGAACAGCCGCGGACGCATCGTGACCGACTTCCAAACTCCGTGTTTACACAGTCCGCCCGTAACCGGGATATTTCCGTGACGGTCGCGAGAGATTGGTTACGGGCCCGCGGGCACACGAGTGCGCGCATCCTGATGACTGGCCAGAGCTCCTGGCCGGAGTATGCCTTACACTTTGACCGCTACCTTAGCGAGTTTGATATCAGTATCGATCCCAACTTCAGGTACAAAGTTCGACGCGACACCAGTTTCTTGCAGGCAATGTGTGCGCCTCAGCGTAGCGCCAAACACATGTGGCTTGACTACGAGTTTTACGTCAACACGTTGTTCCCGGAGGGCTGATATTGACAGGGTCGGACGCTGATACTGACAGGGTCGGACCACTGATCCGCCCCGAACACCGCATATAATTTCTTAAAAGCGGCAGTTTCAGGGTCCTAAATCCCGATTTGGATACGCAAAATGGAGTCTAACGACCCCGGTTGCAGGTAAGTTTTGATGCACGGGAAACTCCCTTAGACGTCTTTATCAACCTCGAAAATCAAACCTAACGGTTCAGAAATAGCGATCTAAGTATTCCGAGCCTTCTATTTGGTGACATCTTCTGGTCCGACCCCGGTCGAGTCCCCGGTCGAGTTACCCCGGTCGAGTTAAGGTCACTGTCCCCTTTCCATCACGATGAATCCCGATTAGGCTTTGCGCCTGATCCCTCCTTGAGCTAAAAACCGTGAGCCAGAAAAAAGTCGTCCTTGCCTACAGTGGTGGTCTCGATACTGCCTGCATTCTCAAGACGTTGATCCTTGAGGGCTACGATGTCATTGCCTATGTGGCAAACGTCGGTCAGTTAGAAGACTTCGACGACATCGAGCGACGCGCGCGGGAGACGGGCGCGAGCCAGGTCTTCGTCGAAGACCTGACGGAGGA